>JAEZLJ010000036.1 GCA_023415275.1 Bacteroidota bacterium | reverse complement strand
TTCAATTCTATACCGCTTTGTACCTGTAAAAAGAAGGTACACGCATTTGTTTAAACAGGTAAGGACATTATCGCTTATATGCTTAAAGCAAGGCATGGAAAAGAAAGATGTATTAACTGCCTTATTCAACTTCCTTACAGAGCAAAAGCGTATTACTTTAACCCTTGAGCAGTTTGACTTGTTGCTTGATTCCTTTTTAATGGAGTTGGAGACCAGGCTCAATGAGCCAAAGGAAGAGAAGATAAAGAAGGAAAAGAACAGGATTGATATTAAGGTATCTAAACCTTTATCAGAAGAAGAACTAGAGTTCTTAGAACTTTATATGGATGATTATGACTGGACCATAAAGTTTGAAGGAGAGTTTCCAAAGGATTATAGGGTACCACTATTTTTACTGAAGCATGTGGCATGAGGTACTTATGCTTATAGATTTATTTAGTGAGTTTAATAGCTTATGATGACGGCTAGTATTATCACACACATTATCATTTATAGGATTGTCAACCCACATGATAAATTACTTTATTGAATCCTTATGTGTGCTGCTGCTACCGGTACTGGTTCCACTAGTGGTAGTACCCTCTCCTACACTGGCACCGGAATTATCCATAGATTGATTGACAGTATCTGTTTGAGAAGATGCAGGGCCTTGGCTGGCATTGCTGACTGTGGTATCACTGGCAGAAGAATGATCCGTACTATGATCTGCACAGCTTAATAAAGCAAATACAAGTGCTGCTGCATACAAAATCCATTTCATTCCCCGGGTTCGAATACTTAATGTCATAGTATCTGATTCCACAAATCACTTGCCAGTAAATCTTGCTGAATTAAGGGAGATGAATTAATATATAAATAATGATCATGACCGCAAGGGCGCGCCAGGATCTGGGAAATAGCAACAAAATTTTGAACCTATGCCGGGTTCACTTTCAGCAGTAATGAATCCATTGTGGTTGTCCATGATCTTTTTACAAATGGAAAGTCCCATACCTGTACCCTCATATTTTTGAGCATCATGTAACCGCTGGAAGACCTGGAAGATCTTCCTGGCATATTTGGGATCGAACCCTATTCCGTTGTCGCTGACCGAAATACAATAGTATACTGTACCAGACATGTTTTTATCATGACCAATTTCTTCAGCGTTTTGCCTGAATGCTTCTACTACGATCTCAATGCTTCTCTCAGGATGATGAAACTTCAAGGCATTGCTTAATAGGTTTTTAAAAAGGTAATACAACTGGTTGTCATTACCCTTGATCACCGGTAATGCCCCGGCGTTGACCTCTGCACCTTTTTGAGATATTTCATCCTTGAGATCTCCCTTCACTCTTTCAAATATGGGATTAAGATCTACTAAATGAAGCATTCTTTTATCCGCATCAATTTTTGTAAGTACCAAAATGTCTTCAATCAACATATCCATTCGCTTAACGGAATTGGCTATCTTTTTTATATAAGATTTGCCCGTATCTGAAAGATTGGAAAGTTCCCTATTGAGAAGCCAATCGCTGAATGTGTACAATTTCCTTAAAGGTTCCTTGAGATCATGACTGGCAATAAAGGCAAAGGAGGTAATCTCCTCATTTTTTTCTTCCAATTCTTTATTTTTTCTTTCAAGTACTGTATTCAATTCACTTAACTTTTCCTTTTGCAGGTATGTATCGGAGACATCATGCATCAGGTTCAATACGGCATAAGTTTGACCCTCTTCATTTTTTAAAGGGATGAAAAATCGTTCATAGTACTTGTCCGTATAAGTGCTCTTGATATTTGGAAGGTGGACATAATGGCCATGTGCAGCTTTAGCTAACGCATTATAAAGGCGTTCATCTTTTTTAACTTTTGGAAACAGTTCAAACAGGTTCTTACCTATAGCGTTCTGTTTTGAAACACCGGTAAGTTCAACTGAGCGACTGTTCCATGCTATGATCCTGAAATCCGTATCATATAACATAATACGGTCAACACTGGAATCAATAATCGCTTCTGCATATTGTGTACGATCCAGCAATTGGTTTCGGAGCTCCACCTCCTGTGTAATATCCTGCAGGATACTTAAAATATGAGTGGGTTTTTTATTCTTATCTCGTTTAAAAACCTTTGACCTGTCCCTGATCCAGATAGTTTTATTGCTGGATGTAAGCAACCGGTATTCAATGGTCCGTATATTATTGCTTTCTGCATGATGCATATCTGAATTAAAGGCAATCAATCTTTCTCTATCATCACTGTGCACCAGGTTCAGTCTTCCCGCATGGCCCAAATCAATCATCATCTCCTGGGAAATGCCGGTCCATTCAGCCAGGCAGTTATTCAGGTGAACAGTTTCCCTCGTGACCACTTCATAAATATTTATGGCATCAGGAACTGCCAGCGTAGTTTGAAATAAAATATCCTGGCTTTCCTGCACCTTTTCTTCTGCCAGCTGTAAATCAGAAATATCGATATCGACACCCAGTACCTTCTCCTTTTTTCCCTTATCATCGTTTATTCCAGAACCCTTGATCTTCAAGGTTTTTATTTTACCATTGACCCTGATCTGTAAAACTTCCTCGAATGAGTCCGTACCATTTCTTATATGACTGATCAGCATTTCGGCCTTTGGCAAGTCAGACTTCCTAACGTAATCAAGGTATATCTCCAGATTGACTTCGGTTTTCGGTTCTATTTCAAATAATTGATACATTCCCTCGGACCAATGAAATGAACCGGTTTCTATTTCATATTCCCAGCTGCCCAAATGGGCGATGTGTTCAGACTGCTGCAATATCTGAATATGTTTCAGGATCTCCTGTTCATTGTTTTTTCTTTCAGATATGTCCTCCAGGCTTATGACCACACTATCTGCCATTTTCATAGCTTTAACTGAGTGGCAAAAACGAACACCGGTGCGGATAAAAAAGAATTCCTCACTAAAGCTGACACCTGATTCAACAACAGTTTTTAGCTTTTCAAACATACCGGTGAGCTCATTGCTACCAACTTCTTTCAGGCTTCCTGTTAATTTGGCATTTACTAAGGTTTCGGCCATGTAATTGGCCAATACAAATTCAAAATCATTGATCTCACCTGCATGATCCCGCAATGCTTTTAATAACATTAAACCATTGGAAGAAGTGTTGAAAACTGACGCTAATAATTCATTGGTTTCCTGTATGACTTTCTGAGCCTTTTTAAAGTTTTCGATCTCATAAAAAACAGCCACCACACCATCAATGGTTGGTGCAATGGATACATTCAACCAGATATTTTTAGTGGGCGATACAAATTCATCGACCGTTGAAAGCCCCTCTTCCATTGCTTTTTTCAAGGCAACATAAATAGGAGAATCCAGGAATTCAGGATATAGTTCCAGGATAGATCTACCCAGTACCTCTTCCTTTTCCCTGTTAAAAAACAATAAAGCATTATGATTGATATATAGAATCCTGTATTCATCATTCAATTCTACATAGCTTTCATTTAAAGCATCCAATACTTCATTTTCTTTAACAGCCCTTTTTTGAAGTTCAAACTCTTTTCTCAGATCATGCACCATCCACAATATCCCGGAAACCTCGCCCAACTCATCACGTGTAGGTATCAGGTATGTTTCGAAATATTCCTTATTAGCTCCGGGCTTTGCAGGGATATGCACTGTTTTACCTTTCAATGCTTCTCTAAATTGCTCGTAAGAAGGATCGTTGATAAATGAAGGAAAAACCTCGAGAATATTTTTACCAACCACCTCTTCACTTTTTAATCCATAATACTCTTCTGCCTTTTTATTCCAATAAACATAATTCATGTTGCCATCAAGGCCTATTACCCTATCCACAGAAGCCTCCAATAAACTACTGATGAAATTCAGGCGTTCATTCAAATTCTGCTTTAACAACACTTCTTTGCTTACATCATGAATAATATGCATGATGCCCACTACTTCATCTTGCTCCTCGTTCCAAACAGGCAACATGCTTATGTCAAAATATCCTTTTTCTATTATAGAATTTGTAGCAATGAAGGTCAATTCTTCTCCATTCAATACCTTTTCAAATAGAGCTAGTTGCTTTTCAGTTTTAAGCGAGGGAAATACATCAAAGTAATTTTTTCCTATGGCTTCTTCTTTTTCCAACTTATAGGATATCTCACATTGTTTATTCCAGATTAGTATATTATAATTGAGATCAGTTACAATAATACGGTCAAAGATCTTTTCAGATAACACGGTGGCCATTTGAAGTTGCTTTTGAACCTTTGACTTTAGATCTTCCAAATGGGAAATATCCTGAATAGCAACAACGATCATTGGCTTTTCATGAACATACTGAAAACTTAGTTCAGCCTTCATATAATGAACCACTCCTCTCTTGATGAGCCGAAATTCAAATGAGCGGTGATTTTTTAATTCCATGGCATGCTTCCATTCAAGCCGAAACTTTTTCTGATCTTCATGATGAATGCAGCTAATCAATAGCTCGAGACTTAATTCATCAGAATAGGGTTTAATACCCAGCATGATATAAAACTGTTCACTCCATTTAAACAAGCCTGAAACAGGGTCATACGAACATGTAGCTAATCCACCCATTTCTTCCGCTTGCTTTTGAATAATGGTTGACGCTTCACTTCTAATAAGGCTATCAGCCAGTTTTTTCTCCAGCATTTTTTGAACCGTAACATCCTGAACGGTAACCGATATTATGGGCTCAGTACCCAGGGATAACAATTTAGCTCTTTGGGAAAGGTACCGGATCTTTCCATCGAACCTGGTGATCCTATAATCAAGATTGGGGAGGATCTGATCTGAAAGGAGTTTTTTATTTGCCTGGACCAGGAGAGACTGATCTTCATGATGTACATAATTGATAAAGCTATTTAATCCGGCAGGAGCAAACTGGGACTTAATTCCAAAGATCCTGTATAAATTATCAGACACAGTTATTTTGCGTGTCCGCAAATTGATCTGCCAATGCCCTATAGAAGCATTTACTTCATCAAAAACGATCTGTTGCCTGTACATGTCTGCCTGGGCCTGAACATCTGCCAACTCTTTCTCTATTGATTTAATATCTGTTTTTTCCTGGTAGGTCCCGCTTAATATAGTTTGACCTTTTTGATTTTGAGACCAATTGGTTATATATAATATTTGTTTTTCTCCTTTGGCGGTTTGAATACGGAATTCTATATGGAGGGGACATTGAATCTTGATGCTTTTGCTGACGTATTCCAACACTATATCCTTATCCTCGGGGTGTATAAAATGGTTGAACGTATTTAAATGAGCGTTAAGGCTTTGTGGAGGTAATTCAAAGATGCGGAACACCTGGTCAGCGTACCAGGTTTCGTTTGTGGATTGGTTAAAATACCAAATAGCTGTATTGGTGTATCGTTCCGCCTTGGCATTGATCTCTCTTAATAGGGCAAGCTTTTCCTGTTCTTTATCTAATTCTATCGCAGAAATTTCCTTTTCCACTGAATCCTGGACAAATTCCCTTAAGCCCTTGTTTGATAACTGAACAGTGAGGTTATTCCCGTCTATTGATTTCACCTGGCCATAAGTGGTTATGATCCTGAGGCTTAAATGGGAAAGGGTTTTTACCTGCTCACTTAGTTCGTTTTGAAGCCCAGGTAGATCATTGGGATATATTATGCTCTTGGTACCATTATATTTCAATGGCACGGATAATATAATATCACTTGCGAATATGTGGTCAGTGTTGAGGTCCCAAATCCAATCTCCAGAGATGGTAAATAATTGATTTTGAATAAATAAAGTAACAGATCTGCCAGAATGCTCATCTGTTTCAAGCCTTTCTCCTTCATGTTCCAATTGTACTTCCAAAGTATTCCTTTTTGAAGATAATGACCAAAACCCTTTTTAAGAGATTGATGATCCAGAATAGGGCGGAGAAAGTTTCAGAAGAATTGGATTTTATTTTAATCAAAGGTTATGGCTAGCAACAAGTTACAAAATCTTATTAAAATAATTTTATTGACTATATAAAATATTATCAACAAAAGGCACGTGGAAAACCTTTAACAAGAAAGGAATTTTAAGCTCATCCGTAGGATTTATACTATTTACCTACGTAGTTATATTTATATTAAAAGCAGAAGGGATTCTACCAATTATTCATGTGTTCCTTATTTACCCGTTCAGGTTCAACAATGTCGCCTGAAGACCAATTTGAGCTATAAGGAACGAAAAAAGCCAGCCAAATGGTCCTGGAAGCTCTCATTAGAACAGGCTGGAGAGCGATCAATAAAAATGCATTAAAACCCATCCACCAAAAAAACCTGTTATCGTGGAATGAAAAGCCAACAATCATCCACCATAAAATAAAGCTGAGCATAGAGATCAAAACAGCCAGGGTGTAACTCACCATATTAGTGCCGTAGTAAAAGCCGGGTTCCATGTCAAGAGGTTGCCCGCATACCTGGCAACGTTCAAACATTTTCATGAAACTGCGGAGGTTATAAGGATTACGACTTTTATACATTCTGCCCCTTCTGCACCTGGGGCATTTATTTTGTAAAATTGCAAGAATAAGATTAGGCTTTACATCTTTTTTAGCTGCACACATACTTACTATTTATAGGACGGGTTCAAAATTCGGTGCAAAGCTATCAAAAGGTTATAAAATGCCACTGAATTACCCTGTTAATTACCTTTCAATATCTGCAGGTACCGTTCAATTGAATAAGAAACAGACTGCCTGGCATTTTGCCGGATGTATAATCCAAATGCGCCAAAGAGGGCATCATAGTCGAGGTCTTTTACGCTTTCGTGAATTTGATGTATTGCTTTTTCGTTCAATGGTATCATATTGGGATAACTGTACATAAAGGAAACCGTCTTCAGGTTGGGAGCCACCTGGATGGTATCACCACAAAAAATGGAACCCTTGCCACTTGGAACAAATAAAACAGAGGACCCGGGAAAATGGCCACCACAACAAATGAGTTGAATACCATCCCATAACTCTTTATTAACACCAGTCCATAATTCGATATTTGGTGACCGCCTGCCTAACCAAGCTTCATCATTGGAATGAATATAGATTTTGGCATTAAAAGCATTCCCCCATTCCACTATGGTAGAATTATAATGTGGATGAGAAACAGCAATTGCTTTTATTCCTCCCAGGTTTTGAATGATCTCAATAGTTGTTGGATCAAGATTCGTTATGCAGTCCCATAAAATATTACCTCCGGGTGTTTTAATGAGGTGCGCTCTTTGATTGATACCAAAAACAGGCGTACTATAAATGGCATAAACCCCCTCTTTTATCTTTTCTACAATATTTTTATGCTTTCGGTTCAGTTCATCCATGGTCGTCCAGGTTTGACCCGCCAGTCCTACATATTGCCGATCATCATCACAAATAGGGCATAACAATGGAGGTTGTGCAGAGGCTTCATATTGAACTCCACAGGTAGTGCATATATAATTGCTAAGTGACATTTAGCTCTTTTTACATAAATATACCCTGTGAATATTCAAACAGAAAACTTACCTGATAAATTAAAGAATAATATTTATTACCTGTAATGAACTGCAATTAATTAAAGCCTATTAATAAAAAAGCTGGAATCAATCAACAGATTCCAGCTTTGTATCTCAATTATATTTCAAATTACAGGGTGATTTTGATAACCTGCCCCCCTCCAATGGCTGCAGGACTAAAACCCCAATTAGAAACGTAAAGATTGCCATCAGGTCCCATTGTCATTCCTGTAGGCAAACTTAAACCAGTAGCGATCGTAGTCTTATTACCCGAAGGATCGATTCTGACCACCTGCCCTAATCCAGGTGTTGGAAATCCTGAAGGTGAACCCACAGTATTTTCCAATACATACATCCGGTCTCTTTTATCAATTACTAATCCCAACACTGTTGTAAGCCCGGTTGCCCATACTTTCACTTCTCCACCTGGGTTGACCTTGTATATGTTAGAACTGCCATCCACAATTGGAAAAGGATGTAAATTTCCAATAAAGAAATTTCCTTTATACGCCAATGCAGTTGGAACAATATGCCCCTGAGTTGCTGAGATGTCTGCAACCCTGCTAATGGTACCATCAGTGGTAACTTTTAGAAAATCGCCATGATTGGGTTCAATAACATAAAAATCGCCTCTTACCACTTCCATGCTATAAGGTGTTCCATCAGGTTCAAAATCTTCCTCTTCAGGATGAGCCACCGGGTGAGCCATTAACCAGGAACTGATATCTGCTATCATTGTCCAGGATCCATCACTGTTTCTTCTTACAATACCATTTGGCATGGATGTGACACCATGAGAACACCCGGCGCCGGCAATTAATGCATAAAGTGTTTCACCTATAAAAGCAACGTCAGCTACACCTTCTACATCACCACCTATGATCTCGTTGGCGGAGCTGGAAGGTAAATTGTTGGTAATCACCGTGCGCATGCCTGAAGGGGTGATCATAGATACACCTGAACCAGTTGGACTTCCCAGGTATGGACCTACAGGAAAAATAACCTGCTCGCATGTACCTGCTGTTGAATTAACACCTCCGGTTCCACCTTCGGCTACATATAAATTTCCATCAGGTCCAAATTCCAGTCCCCTGGGATTATTCAGCCCGGTAAACAATACTTGCATGTTGGAAGGCATAGCCGTCCCGGGCTTTTTCATTAAAGAACTTTTACGAAGGGATACAGCATTTTCACCTGGAGATTGGCTTTGAGTGGAAGATTCCTGCTTTTGACACGAAACAAATAAAAGAGCAAATCCAAGGATGGCTCCTAAGCATTTTGAAATTTTTGACATAAATTCCTCCTTATAGTTTTGATGATATAAGCTACCGTTGAACTAAACAGACAATATCAAGTATAACCTGGCACTAAAAAGTAGCTGCAAGTTTAAATGATATCCAAAGGGATGGGGTAAGTATTAGGGAGGATAAAAGAAACAGGTATTATCGGGGACATTGGTAATGCTTAATAAAGCTACTGTAAATTTATGCGATTGTTTAACACATATTTTCTTAAACTGAAAGAATAGTTTCAAGCTCATCCTTCCAGTCAATAAATCCCTTCATACCATTTTTATATTGATGCAATACTCTAATCAATTGATTACCGGAAGATCTTTGATAGGCCTGTTTTCCTTGTGCTGCAATTAATGAAAGCGTTGCCTGTAAATTAACCATCGATAACTTTAAGGCTTGTGTATCTTTTTCAATGGGCCATATGTAGGTTGGTTCTTCGGTATCCAATGTTTCCCATATCAGTAAATAGCGAGATCGGCCTTCCAGGAGAAACAAAAACGAAAAAGGCTTTAAGACAAAGCGCAATTTCATTAATTGAAAAGGTGTCTTTGTGCAAGATATCTTAATTGATCAAGATGCCGGCTTTGGGAAACTGAAATAAGGTCATTAAACCATTCCTGTTCACTACTGTATAAACTAGAAAATTGAAAATCAGTCTCCGGCAAGGTTTCAAAAAATTGATCAATGGTTAATGGATTAGAAGAATGCAAAGGGCTGCGACGTGAAGTAACATCCCGGGTCCAATCCAGTTTAATTTTCTGCAAAACATTTTCATCTATGCTTTCTATTTGTGGAGAATGTGCATTGATAACAAAATTTCCATCATTTGTGGTTGATATAATGGCAATTACATCAATTTTCTTTGAGTTAAAGATGTTGGCAAAGTATTCCCTGACAGAATCAAATTCTTCCCTGATGTGATAGTTTATAATAATGAATTCCAGGCGCTTATTAACCTGCTGAACGAAATGGGTAAAACTAATACCGCCATAATGAAATCGGATATCCTTTATATAAAATTGAAAATTATGTTGTATATCTCCGTCCATTTCAATCAGGTTGATTTTAAAAGATTAAAATTACCCTTCACTATTTTAACCTGAATAGCAGTTAGGTCAAAAAAGTTCATAGCATGACCATAAAAAGTGTATTTAAATAAGTGTATTTCATTATGCGACAATAAATTTATAATTTAACAGTGTTATGAAACCCTGGGCTTTGATAATTCCTGCACTGTTTCTCACTATATGCATGTCTTCCTGTTATAAAATTGAAACGGAAGCCAACGCTTTGTCGCAGGGATATTCCGTTTCACAAATCATTGGTATATGGAAAGTAATGAGCGTTAATTCTGATAAGGCCTATGATTGGGATGGTAATGGTTCAAAAGAGACAGATATATTTAGTACATGGACAGATTGCAAGAAGGACAACCTGTATCAATTTAATGTCAATTATTCGGGAAATTTTAAACTTGACTGCAATACTTCAAAAGATGGAACCTGGTATTTAAATGGTACTAACATTTTAGTATGGGGACCAATTGGGTATTCCCTTGAATTTGAAAAAATAACTTACATGTCCACAAATACCATGAAAACTCAGGTCCAATTAACCAATCCAGATGGACAGGTGTATATTATCAGTAAAATTTATAAGCTTCAATGATCCTTATTGATCGCTTTTCTAATTCCGCAATTATAGAATTTGCTCTCCCTACTTGTATTTTTATATAATATATGCAGGACTATATAATTGGTATTGATATAGGAACAGGGAGTACCAAGGCTGTGGCTGTTAATACCAGGGGGGACATCATTGGCACCACCCAGATACACCATTCATATATAAAAAACATTGATGAACGTGCAGAACAGGATCCTACCCTACTGCTGAACGCTTTTTATTCCTCTATAAAGAGAATTATTTCAGACCTGGGAAATCTTCCCTCAGGTATTTCTCTGAGTAGTGCCATGCATAGCATAATGGCTATAAATGAAGAAGGTAAACCTATTACTAACTTGATATTGTGGTCAGATAACAGGAGTACAAAGATTGCGCAGCAATTAAGAAATGACAGGTCTGGCCAAACGATTTACAAGGATACTGGCACACCTATTCATGCAATGTCTCCTCTTTGCAAGATCATCTGGTGGCGGGAAAATGAAAAGGAAACATTCTCCAAAGCCTATAAGTTTATTTCCATTAAAGAATTTATTTGGTATTGTTTATTTAAAGAATATGCAATTGATCACTCAATTGCTTCTGCTACTGGATTATTTAATATTGATACCCTGTCCTGGAATACTGAATCCCTGCAAATGGCTCAGATTACCACGGATCATTTATCATTTCCTGTACCCACGGTTTATCACAAAACAGGTATCGAAAAAGAAGCATGTAAGCTATCTGGTTTAACCCCCTTAATACCAGTATGTATTGGAGCCAGTGATGGATGCCTGGCTAACCTGGGTACCCATTCGCTTAAAAAAGGAATAGCAGCTATAACTATAGGAACCAGTGCAGCTGTAAGAATAGCCTCAGCCGTACCAATACGTAATAGTGCCAATATGATTTTTAACTACATACTGGACTATCAAACTTTTATTTGTGGTGGCCCCATCAATAATGGTGGGAACGTTATGGATTGGATAATTTCCAATTTCCTTTCATCTCAGGAATTTGGTGAAGACCCTTACCCCAGGATATTTGAAATAATAAATAAAGTACCTGCTGGCAGTGAAGGCTTGCTTTTTCTTCCATACATCTTTGCTGAAAGGTCACCAGTCTGGGATGAAAAGGCATCGGGAGGATTTATAGGAATAAAACATATTCATACCCAGGCACACTTTATTAATTCCGTAATAGAGGGCATCTGTTTTGCTTTAAAAGAAGTTCTGGAAATCATTGAGAATGCATCAGGTGAAATAAAAGAAATCCATGCAAGTGGAGCATTTAGTAAATCCAGAGAATGGGTTCAATTACTAGCCAATGTCATAAATAAACCAGTAGTACTTGCGGAAATCGAAGATGCCTCTGCTATTGGCGCCGCAATGTTAGGCTATGCAGCATTAGGCATTAAGAATGAGATCAATCACATACAAGCTCAAAGCATTGTAATAAGACCTGAAGAATCAAATGCCGAAGTTTACTCCGCATTTTTTGCAGTTTACAAGACTATGTATGCGGGAATGAAGCCTACAATGGATTTGCTATATAAAACCTTAAACTAACTGATGGCTATTATCATTGTATTAATTGGAATTACCATTTTGATAGCATTGATCCTTTTAAAGATCAATCCTATGATAGCCCTATTGGTCGTTTCAATTATTACAGGCCTACTTTTAAAAATGCCATTTGATAAGGTAATAGCATCAGTCAATAGCGGAATTGGCAATACCCTGGGAGGAACGGTAATGATACTTGCATTGGGTGCCATGCTGGGTAAACTGGCAGAAGAAAGCGGGGCTGGACAAAAATTGGTTATCGCCTTAGTAGATTTATTTGGCAGAAAGTATATTGCCTGGGCTGTGCTATTAACCGGCCTTATTGCTGGAATTCCATTATTTTACAATGCAGGTTTTGTGATCTTGGTTCCACTTGTATTTGCTATAGCTTCCACATTGAACTATCCCTTATTGATGTTGGGACTGCCTATGGCCGCTGCACTTTCCATAACCCATGGATTTTTACCACCACATCCTGGACCTGTCACCCTCGCCACTATCTTTCATGCTAACCTGGGAAAAACCCTGTTATATGGTCTGCTTATATCTATTCCGACAGCAATAATCTCAGGTATTGTTTTTCCAAAGCTGACAGCAGCAGCCACTATAAGCGTAAAGCCCAGTATCAATTTTAATTTAAAGAATAAAACAGATTTACCTCCTTTAAGTACAAGCATATTCATATTGCTTTCGCCTGTTATTTTCATTACCCTGGGAACAGTGGGGTCTTTTCTTACTTCTGATATACTTGCTTTAAAGTTATTAGCTTTTTTCCAGGAGCCCACCATTGCGCTACTACTATCCATTGGGTTAACATTCATCCTATTGAAATGGAACACTAATCGTTTTATGAATACCTGTGTAGAAGGCGTTAAGGCTATTACCATGATTCTATTGATCATTGCAGCTGGGGGCGGGTTTAAACAAATTTTGCTTGACAGTAATATTGGTTTAATCTTAAAGTCATACACAGACACCTTGCATTTATCTCCCTTATTTCTTGGCTGGCTCATTGCAGCCCTTTTCCGTATTACATTAGGTTCGGCAACAGTGGCAGCCATAAGTGCATCCGGGATTGTACTTCCTTACCTGACAGGGTCCATTTCTCCCGAACTTATGGTACTTTCTGTAGGGGCCGGTAGTTTGATGTGTTCGCATGTAAATGACACTGGATTCTGGATGTTCAAAGAATACTTTGGATTGAATTTAAAAGATACTTTCCGCACATGGACATTGATGGAAAGCCTTGTATCGTTGCTAGGTTTGCTATTAGTTTTGAGTATTCATGCTTTTTTAGGCTAATTCCACAATAAAAGGGTAATGTCTGCCCTTCCTTTATTCAGGCTTTTTCCTTTTGGTTGCTGTAAATGACAATTACCCAAACCCGCTCCTGTTAAGGGTTACAGAAGTATATACCTTTATTTGCATTGCGGAAAACGGTTAAAAAATGGTTTAAAATCTCCTGATGTGTTATCTAACTTTCCAACTTCTACGATTTGCACCGCTATAATCTATACCAAAATAGTGACACAATATTTTGGAAAGTTCTTTTAAAAAGGGGTGTATATTTGTGGCGTACATCTCTATGGCAAAAAAAGGCATATATAGTAATTCTGTTTCTATAATTAATATTATAGTCGTGATTATTATTACTGTCTTGCATGGAGGTGGATTTTATTAATAATTAATAATCTAAATAAAAAACCCGCCTCCCACGAGGCGGGTTTTTTTATGCAGTAATTCGAAACCAGTATATGTATTACAACGAAAACACGATAGTATATTATAATGGCGCTTTTATAAAAGCCTCTGAAACCAGGGGTAATCTGTATGACCAAACCTTGCATTATGGATATGGAGTGTTTGAGGGCATACGCTCCTATGCTACACAGAATGGTGTTCAAATATTTAAGGCAAAAGAGCACTACGAAAGAATGGAGTATTCATGCAAAGTCATGCATATTCCCTACCCTTTTAATAATGAGGAACTTATTTCTATTTCCTACGAGCTTTTGAAAAGAAATAATCTAACAGATGCCTACCTGCGACCATTGGTAAGCTGTACCCCTAACATGTCATTGACAAAAGCCAAAGGTTCCCATTTATTTATAGCAGCCTGGGAATGGGGTGCTTACCTTGGGGAAAAGCTATTACGATTAAAAATTTCTTCTTTCCGAAGGATCTCTCCTGCCAGCTTCATGGTGGCAGCAAAGGTTTGCGGGCATTATGTAAATTCTATTTTAGCCACACAGGAAGCGAAAGACCTAGGCTACGACGAAGCCCTTTTATTGGATATTGATGGCTTTGTAGCTGAAGGTCCGGGCGCTAATATTTTTTTTGAAAAAGACAATGTTTTATATACCCCGCAATTAGGTAGTATTCTTCCTGGTATTACCAGGGCTACAGTTTTAGAGATCTGTCAAGAGTTGGGCATTGAAGCTATCGAAAAACAAATTACACTACAAGCATTGAAAGAAGCAGATAGTGCTTTTTTCTGTGGCACAGCCGCTGAGGTTATAGGTATAGAGTCAATAGATGATATACCCTTTACCAAAAACTGGAAAGACAGCCTGGGAAGTAAAGTCCAGAAAGCCTATAAGGCCAGGGTGTTATCAAAAAAACTAAAAACGGAAGAAGTTACAGCATGACAGAAATGAACAAATACAGCAAGGTATTGACACAGGATGAGACCCAACCTGCAGCCCAGGCCATGTTGTATGGTATTGGCCTTACAGATGAAGATCTGAATAAAGCCCAGGTAGGAATTGTAAGCATGGGCTATGATGGCAACACTTGTAATATGCATCTAAATGATCTTGCCAGGATCATCAAGCAAAGTGTTTGGGACAATGAACTAGTTGGATTGATATTCAATACCATTGGAGTTAGTGATGGTATGAGTAACGGAACGGACGGCATGCGTTATTCCCTGGTAAGCAGGGATGTCATAGCCGATTCAATAGAGACAGTTTGTGGAGCACAATATTATGATGC
Organism: Bacteroidota bacterium; assembly: GCA_023415275.1. Taxonomy (GTDB): domain Bacteria; phylum Bacteroidota; class Bacteroidia; order Chitinophagales; family Chitinophagaceae; genus Flavisolibacter. The sequence goes on along the minus strand of JAEZLJ010000036.1, from coordinate 1,203 downwards.
AGTTATTGCGGTTCCGGGGTGTGACAAAAACATGCCAGGTAGCATCATAGCAATGGGCCGGCTGAACCGACCCGCCATCATGGTATATGGTGGCACGATAGCTCCTGGCCATTACAATGGCCAGGATCTGAATATTGTATCGGCCTTTGAAGCCCTTGGGCAAAAGATAGCAGGGAAAATCTCAGAAGATGATTTTAAATGTGTGATCAAAGCTTCTTGCCCGGGAGCAGGGGCATGCGGAGGAATGTATACCGCCAATACAATGGCTGCAGCCATAGAAGCTTTAGGCATGAGCCTTCCGTATTCATCCTCCAACCCTGCTATCAGCAATGAGAAAAAAGAAGAATGCAAGGAAGCGGGGAAAGCCATAAGAAATCTTTTGGAAAAAGATATTAAACCAAAAGACATCATGAGTTTTGAAGCATTTGAAAATGCCATAACCACAGTCATTGCACTTGGTGGCTCTACAAATGCTGTTTTACACTTAATAGCTATGGCGAAAAGTGTAGATGTTAATATAACCCAGGATGATTTTCAAAGATTAAGCAACAAAGTCCCTGTATTAGCCGATTTTAAACCAAGTGGCAAATACCTGATGCAGGACCTGCATCAACATGGAGGCATTCCCGCCGTTATGAAATACCTTTTACAGGAAGGGCTTTTACATGGACACTGCCTTACAGTAACCGGCAAAACAGTTGCGGAAAATTTAGCTGCTATTCCTGATCTTGATTTTAATTCCCAGGATATAATTAAACCAACGAACCGTCCAGTTAAGTCTACAGGCCATTTACAGATATTATATGGCAACCTGGCTACGGGAGGAAGTGTGGCTAAAATAAGTGGAAAAGAAGGAGAAAGATTTGAGGGCCCAGCCAGGGTTTTTGATGGAGAATCCGAGTTGATACAAGGAATCAATTCTGGTAAGATAAAAGCAGGTGATGTAGTGGTGATCCGTTATGTTGGTCCTAAAGGAGGACCTGGCATGCCTGAAATGCTTAAGCCTACATCGGCCATCATTGGTGCCGGATTGGGTAAATCTGTTGCATTGATCACTGATGGCAGGTTTAGTGGTGGCACTCATGGATTTGTAGTGGGGCATATTACTCCAGAGGCCTACGACGGTGGAACGATTGCATTGGTTAAAGATGATGACAAAATAGTCATTGATGCATCTGCAAATACCATAACCCTGGATATCTC
>JAEZLJ010000028.1 GCA_023415275.1 Bacteroidota bacterium | reverse complement strand
CGAATGCGCAGGTATGTGACAATGTGGGCCTGTATAGAATCATGGCTTCAAGAACGTTTGACCCTTCCAATGCAGCTGATGCCGCTTTGCTGGAAAAATATAATTATGACTCCTTACCCGGTGTGCTTTCTATAGAAAGATTGCCTGTAACGGTTAGCCCCAGGGATACTACACTGGTCTATGGACAAGCTATCGGCAATATTCATTTTAATTACCAGGTCGATCCTTCTATTACACTGGCTAATCCTGCTTCAACACAGAGTTACATCCAACTCTCCCACCAAAGTCAATTGGCCAATGATGTCATTGCATTTGCCAATAATCGGCCTGTGGCAGTGATTAATGGTCAACTGGTTGAGGTGAAGAATGAGTTGTTGAATGGTGTGCCTGTGGCCATGGTTGGTGGTGTGCCTGTAGCTATTGTTGGTGGCGTTCCGGTGGCTATAGTAGGTGGTGTGCCTGTAGCTATAGTCAATTACCAGTCTATCCAGGTGATCAATGGCCAGCCCGTCGTGGTCAGCGCCACACTAGCTAATGGTGTGCCTGTAGCCATAGTGGGTGGCGTTCCGGTAGCCATGGTAGGTGGAGTGCCAGTAGCCATGGTAAGTTCTGTGGTCAATGGTGTTCCGGTGGCTATAGTAGGTGGTGTGCCGGTAGCCATAGTAAATGGCCTTGCGGATAGCGTAGTGAGTAATGAAAGCTTTATGGCCGATTCGGCAGCTATTCATAATGCCAGGACAATCACCAATCAATATGCTCCGCCGGGAGGTGTGCCTGTTACTCAAATTACCAGGGTGGTTGACCTTACGCAGGAATCTGTGTTGAATTATAATATTAATCCTGACACCACTACTACTTCCATGATCAATTCTATTGAGTCTAGCAACCTTCGGGGTTTATTGGATGCTAACCAATTGATCAATGGAGTGCCGGTAGCAATGGTGGGAGGTGTACCGGTGGCGATAGTGAGCGGTGTACCTGTTGCTATTGTAGGCGGGGTTCCCGTAGCCATCGTGGGCGGCGTGCCGGTAGCTATTGTAAATAGCCTTACTGATTCTAATAAGTTACCCGTGATCATTGATTCTACCGACCTGGGAGATACAGGCCCCAGTAATTTTAAATCCATCAATCTGATCACTGGCATCACCGCAGGTATTCAAACCATTGTACCGGGTGCCTTATTGAATGACAATCTTGAAGTGCATTATGAACTGGGCAATCTGAATATCCTGCCTGCCCCGCTAACTATAAAAGCCAGGGATACAGCCAAGCTTTATGGTGTTGAAATAGCATTGGACAGCACTGCTTTTACCATCACTTCCGGAAGGCTTATGTATGAAGATTCAATTAAGTATGTGCATCTTTCTTCACAGGGCACTTTGGCCTCAGCTACTGGTAGTTCTTATCCTATTGTGCCTTCCACAGCAGTAGGTGGCAGTAACACTAATTTGTCCAATTATGCCATTACGTATGTAAATGGAACATTGACTGTGAATCCTAATCCTTGCTTACTCACCCATAATTCCTTTACCAATTTTGGTAGTACCACCAGGTCTGCAACTTCCTTGTGGCTGAATATAACCACAAAAGTGAGCGGGCAGTTATCGGCAGATGGAGACTTCCTGTTATTTACCGGTGGTGCTGTTACTTTCAACAATATAACATCTGCTACTGTAGTCAATAATCTATCCATGCCTCGCGGCAAGATCATGGCAGACAGAAAAGCCACTGTTCCATACACCACCTACGATATCACAAAAAGTATGTGGATCACCCGGGTGCCTGTTGGATTCAGTAGCACATCTGATATATTTATCTCTGGGGTTATTATCACTTCGTCAAATGGCTTTACTAAAAAGAACGGCGCAAATTCCGTAGTGAAAGGCATGTTTTATTCCAACAGGTCTTTTACTGACCAATGGTCTTATGGGATAGCTGCCTACCAGCCACCGTTCGATTATCCCATATTGGCTGATTCGGGGAAAGTTACCTCCATAAATGGTACCTACAGGGCCGGAACACCAGTTCCACTGCTTAATTTCCTGGTCAACGGCGGTAGTGGTGGTGGAGGGAATAACTATACCGGAAGCTCCAGCTCTTTTGATAAGTTTACCGCCTGCCTGTTGATAGATCCTTCCATTGTTTCCAATGCTACTCAAAGGATTAATTCAGCTCAATCAGAACAGGTTGCCGAAAATGGAATAGGAAGGATGGAACTATTTCCTAACCCTACCGTTTCAGGATTTTCCATTGCCTTCAAACCTGCTGTTACTGGTTTATCAATGATCAGGATGTATAACATGCAGGGAGAAGTGGTAAAGACCATTTCAAACGGATATATGGAAGCAGGAAAATGGATCAAAAAAGATGTATCCACTGCCAATCTTTCTCCCGGTGTTTATATTGTTCAATTACAGGAGCAAGGAAAAGTGGTCAATAAAAAACTAATCATATCAGCTAAGGCATTTTAATGCTGGTATTCCGTGAACCTGTGAAATTTTGTTAACCTGATTTAAACCAATGCTATGCGTAGAAAAGGATTATTAATAATGGCGGTGTGCTTACCGCTTATGCATGTTTTAGCACAGGAGGTGACGGGCGAGGAATTTACCAGGGATACTACCCGCATCAACAGCCTTATCGTTCAAAGCAAGGCCCTTTTTAATACTGATCCTGCTGGTGCCATCAACCTGGCTAATGAAGCTAAAGCATTATCTGCTCAAATAAACTATCCCACAGGTGAGGCTCTTGCATTAAAGAATATTGGACTTGCCTATTATTTCCAGGGTAAGTATGTTGAAACGCTCAATTACTGGAAGCAGTCATTAAGTGTTTATGAATCCATTAAGGATGAAGATGGTATTGCCAACCTGCTGAATAACCTTGGGGCTATTTATTTTAACCAGGGCGATAATGTCAAAGCACTGGAGTATTATCTGAAGTCACTTAAAATAGCAGAGCACATTGGCAATAAGGAAAAGGTCATGATGACCCTGAATAACATAGGGAATATTTACAGCCTTAAAGATGCCACGTTTGATAAAGCACTCTTCTATTATGAGAAAGCCCTGCCTATTTGTGAGCAGTTGGGCAATGCCAGTTCAATGGGCTCCTTGTATGTAAATATTGGAAAGCTGTATGCAAAAAAAGGAGCGTTGGAAAAAGCCCTTGGTTTTTATACCAGGTCTTTGAAAGCTTATGGAAAAACCGAAGGTAGTTCCGATGTATATAATGAAATAGGTGAGCTGAGATTGAAACAGGGTAAATATGACCTGGCTTTGAAAAGTCATTCTCAAGCGTTGGCTATCGCCCAAAAGTTCAACGTTACCTTCAATATTGTTCAAGCCTATAGAGGCTTAGGTAATACCAGTGTGAAAATGGGTGATTACCATGCGGCGCTTAATTATTTCAATAAGGCCGAAGCACCTGCAGTGGAGATCAAGGCTAATAGCATACTGGTAGATCTTTACAGGGAGATTGCCAACGCATGGTCTATGTTAGGCAATTATGGAAAAGCGTTTGCTTATCAAAGCAAATACTCTGATGTCAAGGATACTATTTATAATGAAGAAACAGGAAAGAAGATAGGCTTGCTGCAAATGGATTTCGACCTTCAGAAAAAGCAGGGAGAGGTAGATCTTTTGACCAAGGACAAACAATTGCAGGAAGTGGAATTGAAAAGGCAAACCTTTGCCAAGAATGCCCTGATGGTAGGCCTTATACTTATTTTCATGATAGCCTTTATCATATTCCGGAACTATAGGGCCAAAGTAAGGATCAATAAAATACTGGATCATCAAAAAATGCAGATCGAGCATCTGCTGTTGAATATCCTGCCACAGCAAGTAGCCAAAGAATTGCAGGAAAGCGGGCAGGCCACTCCGAGGGATTATGAAAAAGTTTCTGTGCTGTTCACCGATTTCAAAGGCTTCACCAGCCTGGCAGATAAAATGTCGCCGGGTGAGTTAGTAGATGAACTGAACCATTGTTTTATGGCATTTGATGATATCATCGAACAGAACAATCTTGAAAAGATTAAGACCATTGGTGATTCATATATGTGTGCGGGTGGTATTCCCAGCCCAAATGAAGAGCATCCATACAATATTGTAAAGGCAGGCCTGGAAATACAGCAATATGTTATTCAGAATAACGTGCGCCGTGCAGAAAAAGGATTGCCACCATGGGATATCAGGGTAGGCATTCATGTAGGTCCTTTGGTGGCTGGCGTGGTAGGTAAGAAAAAATATGCTTACGACATTTGGGGAAGCACGGTCAATATAGCCAGCCGCATGGAAAGCAATGGCGAGCCGGGGCTTGTCAATATTTCCTCTGCTACCTACGAATTGGTGAAAGATAAGTACCGTTGCAAATACAGGGGTAAGATATATGCAAAAAATGTTGGCGAGATTGATATGTATTTTATTGACGGCATGGTGGACGATCCTGTTCATGTGATGGCAGAAGTTAACGAGATAGAAGTGAATGATGTGCCTCAAAAAAAGGAGCCGGAAAAATTTGACCTGGATACGCTGTATGGATAATTAGACTGTCACTTTTGTTCATACAAATATGTTAGGCTGCTAAAAAGGATGATACATATAAGTAACATTATTGTTTTAAGGCCATCAAAACCTAAAAACAAGGCCTGAATTCTTTTAGAAAAGAGTTATTTTTAATTAAACCAGACTGCCTGTTAGTTATGGTCCCGGAATTTGACACAATAAAAGACAAGGTACTGCATACCCTGGCCACAAAAATAGCCCCGGGATTTACCTACCATAATGTCAATCACACTATAGAAGTGCTTGCCAGTGCTGAACGCATTGCCAGGGAAGAAGGGATCATCAACGATAGAGAACTGCTCTTATTAAAAGTTGCCGCCCTGTATCACGATATGGGGTTTTTAATTTTGTACAAAGGCCATGAGGAAATAAGTTGCCAGATGGCCAGGCATGATCTTTCTGGTCTTCAGTTCTCACGCGAAGAGCTCAATATTATCTGTTCCATCATCATGGCTACGCGGATTCCACAAGCGCCTAAGAACCACCTCGAACAAATCATTTGCGATGCCGATCTAGATTACCTGGGGCGGGATGATTTTGAATGCCTGAGCAAAAAACTTATGCATGAATACATTCAACAAGGCTTTGTGAGTTCAGAATCTGAATGGATGAATGTGCAAATAGAGTTTATTCAAGCACATCGCTATTTTACCAAATCCTCTCAAAGAAACCGTAATCCAAAAAAATTAAAACACCTTGAAAACCTGAAAGTAAAAAACGAAGCATTCACGACTAATAAATAATTATGAAACCTACCAGCTTATTATTACGCATATTGAATGTGCGGACTAATGAATGGAAATTGGTTAAGGTATTATTTCTCATGGAGTTTTTCCAGGGTGCCGCTATTGCTTTTTTCTTTACATCTGCATTTGCCCTTTTTCTCGACAAGTTTGATATATCGGAGTTTCCACGGGTGTTCATTTATTCTGCTTTCTTATTGTGGCTGGCCGGGTTCATATATTCAAAGCTGGAAGCGAAGATTCATATCACCACATTGGCTAAAGGAGTGACCATCTTTATGGCGCTGAGCTTTTTGGTCTTTCGCTTTGCCTTAAGTGCCATGCCCCCCGGATTTCTATTTTTGATGATCGCCTGGTTCAATATGCTCTACCTGCTCAATAATTTGGAGTTTTGGGGCATCACTTCCCTGCTTTTTGATGTGCGCCAGAGCAAAAGATTGTTTGGCTTGATTAGCGCCGGTGATATACCCGCCAAATTCATTGGATACACCCTGGCCTTGCTGCTGGTAAGTTTTATCGGCACCGCCAACCTGCTATGGGTGGGCTTTTTCTGCATGCTGGCATCTCTGCCTTGCCTAATCATTATTGAACGGTTAGGACTCATAAGCAAGCATGATGATCACCAGGAGGTCAAGCATGCTGCTTATCCTATCACGCACCTTGTCAAGAACTTCTCGGCCAATGTGTTGATTCGCAGGATCGCCATCATGACCATTATTGCTTCCGCAACTTTCATCATTGTCAATTTTGCTTTTTACGCCAAGGTAAAAGGGGCCTTGCACAGCGATGTGCAACTGGCGCAATTCATTGCCTTTTTCTTTGCCACGGTGCGCATCCTGGCACTGATCATTAAAATGATCTTTACAGGTCGCCTGATCAATAAATTAGGAATTATTCCTTCTCTGCTCATCACACCCATTTTATTGATACTCCTTGTGTCAGTGGTATTGATTTCTGACAAGATCATCCAACCACGTTCTCTATCCATCTACCTGTTTGGTGCCATGGCCATCTTTGTTGATATCCTGCGTAGTTCTATCAATACGCCCGTATTCCTTACATTGATGCAGCCATTAGGCACGCACGAACGATTGCGGGCGCATACCATTACCAAAGGCATCATGGATCCATTTGCCTCTCTTTTGACAGGTATCTTGCTCATGGTCATCCTTCGCTTCGACCCCGGGAAGCACCTGGAAAGTTTGAACTATGTGTTGCTGGCCCTGGGCATTGCCTGGATCATTGGCATTTATCGCATTCATCAGCAATACCTCAAAACATTGCTTAAAACCATTGGCAACCGCTTTTTCTTTAATACGGAATTCTCGGTCAATGATTCATCCACCGTCAATTGGATGAAAGAAAAGCTCAGCCAGGGAACTGAATCGGAAGCATCCAATGTATTAAAGCTATTGGCATCTCATCCCAATATGTTCCATAATGAAATAGTGGTAGCTGCTCTTGAAAACCCTTCTGAAAGAATCAGGACAGAAGCAATCAGGATCATTCAGCCCAAAAACATATCGAGGCTAAATGATAAGCTGCGCGAAATGCTACTTACTGCCACCGATCCCGTTTTAAAAGCCGAGATCATTACAGCACTCAGCAGGGTCAATATCAGGGAAGACGAAATTCTGCCTTATATGGCTAATGAAGACAGCACTATTCAACGGGCAGCTATAGTAGGCATCATTACCTATGGCGATAAGCAGAATAAACAGGATGCCCGGAACTTTTTATTAAGCCTCCTTCATTCAGGCGATCCTGAAAACAGGAGAAGAGGAGCGGCTATTCTGCAGGACCTGAAAGATGGTATGTATAAAGATGATATTCACAAACTGATGGATGATCCTGATGAAAAGGTGCAACATGAAGCTTATTTGGCTGCCGGCCTTAATGCCGAAGTGGAGCTTTTAAAGCATGTCATGCACCGTTTCAATACCAATGAAAAAATGGTCATGAATAGTTTGAATGCAGCTGGCGAAAATGCATTGCCTGTTTTGGAAGATTTTATCATCAATCGGAAGGGCACTTACAGGCAAACAGAAAAGCTGATTCGTTTATTAGGTAGGATAGGAGGTAAGCACTCCCAGAAAGTATTGCTCGATCTGACCAGCAGGCTTCCTGGCTTTCTTCACATCATCATCAAAACTTTATACCTGTCCAATTACAAGGCGCATGATGAACAATTGTCATTCTTTGAAACGCAGGCGCGCATCTGCCTGAGCAATTGTGCCCGCATCCTGTACATGCAGCAATTATTATTGCCTTACCAACATAAATATCATCTGCTTTCTCATTCCCTTGAACTGGAACTAGCAGGCTTCAGGGATACCCTGCTTTACATCTTTGCCATATCCTACGATCGTGAAAAGATCAAGGATGTGCGCTCTGCTTTTAAATCAGAAAAGAAAGAGGCCATTGCCAACGCCATGGAAATTATAGAAATGACAGTGAAAAAAGATATTGCCTATCATTTCAATCTCATTTTCGAAACCGCCGAGATCGGGCACAAGACCTATGCACTCAGAAAACTCTATCCTTCCAGCTTTTTCACCACCATCGAAAATATCCTGAGCTCCATTTTAGGAACAGAAGAATTCAAATACAATAACTGGACAAAAGCGTGCTCTATCTATACATCTAAAAAACAGCATCATTCTATTAATCATAATCTTATCAGCCGTTATATAGAAGCCGAACATCCACTGTTAAGTGAATTGGCTCAATACGCTGTATAGGATCATCAAAAATTCGCACTATGTCTATTTCAAAAACTGAGCGGCTGCTCCTTATTGAAAAAGTGTTGCTATTGAAATCACTCAACATCTTTTCAGATACCCCTGAAAACGTACTGGCCGACCTGGCCCCGTTGATGCAGGATATGGAACTGGCCGAAGATACCGAGATATTTAAGGAAGGTGATTTCGGCGACAGTATGTACATCATCTACCAGGGCGAAGTGGAGATCTATAAATCCAATACTACCCTGGCTATATTGAAAGAAAAAGAAGTGTTTGGGGAACTGTCCCTGATCGATTCCGAAAGCAGGAGCGCTTCTGTTCGTGCCCACACAGATTGCTACCTATTTAAAATTGACCAGGAGCCGTTTTTTGAATTGATGGATTCCCGGCCCGAGATAGCAAAAGGATTTTTGAGAATGTTATGCAAGCGCCTCCGCTTACTGAATGAAAAATTCGACAAGCAGAAGTTGCAGTGATCTATTTGTTTGTATTGTGTTAGTTATCATCAGAACTGCTTATCATGCGCATTACACTTAAGCAAAGGCAAGCGATTCATCCATTCAATATCCTGATATTGGTATTGTCTGTATATGTCATAGTTGCATTGCTCGTTAATACGTTTGGCCATTTACCGCCCGAAACATCCAAACTGCTTCGGGATATTGATCACAGCATTTGCTTTTTCTTCTTTGTTGACTTCATTGTCCGGTTTACATCTGCCAGGAATAAACTGGAGTACATGAAATGGGGTTGGATAGACCTCCTTTCCAGTATCCCGGTTTTTGATGTTTTTGTAGCCGCCCGTGTCTTCCGGGTGGTTCAACTTCTGAGAGTTTTAAGGGCGTTCAGGTCCATGCGCATGGTGTTGAAATATTATTTTAGCAATAAGGTAAAAGGTGCCTTCACTTCTATCGGCATCATAGCTATATTAATGGTCATCTTCTCCGCCATAGGCATATTGAATGTAGAAAAGGACGCTCCGAATAGCAATATCAAAACCGCTGAAGATGCCCTTTGGTGGGCCTATGTTACCATTACCACCGTAGGGTATGGCGACAAATTTCCGGTCACCACTGAAGGTCGCCTCATTGCCGTGGCACTGATCACAGTGGGCATGGGCCTGTTTGGCACTTTCACGGCCTATGTGGCATCCTGGTTTGTAGAGAAAAGGGAGGAGGATGACCTGGAAAAAGACCGCAAAAGACAAAATGATATCCATTCCAGCGAGAAAAACACGATCAGTTAGAGAAATACCCCGGTATGATTGGACAGGGGAAAAGAATAAAATCCCAATAATCAATTGTACTAAACGTACTTACCATTAAGAAATATAAACTACAAATTCCCTTCAATCCCAGTTACCCCTGGCTCACCTTACTATTTAAGCGCATTTTATCAGGGTATAGTACCGGGCTCCTTGCTGGCTCCGCTATAGCTACTCCCTATCTAAGCCCAGGATACTCCGTGCCGGCAC
>JAEZLJ010000157.1 GCA_023415275.1 Bacteroidota bacterium | reverse complement strand
ATATGGTACCCTTCCAGGGAAGTGATTCCAGGGAGTTTTGGCAAAGAGCTGAGGAACGTAATGCAGCTACGGCAGATTTATATGCTCAATTGGGATTAACCCATTACGCAGCTATTGAAGCGTTTGTGCGGTGGAGTTATTGATTTTAAGCTAAATAAAGATTAAAAGTGCTATCTATAAACATGCGTAGGCAGGTTTTTAATAGCGCTTTTTTTTATTTTGCGTAAAATTTCAAGTGGATCTATCACCAACCTATAAAGAACCTACATGGGCTGACAGCTTAAAGGATGATGCCTTTAAGATTCGCTTATATGTAGGTATCATATTATTAGGTGTGGTTCTTGTTAGCTTTCCCTTTTTCTTCCAGCATATTGAATTAAGAGATGGAGCTGTACTGAACGATTGGGTGCTTGACCAACTGCCTCCAAAGGATGTGTCTATACCCATCTTTGCCATTATATGGTCAATTACCATATTTTTCCTGGTCAGAAGCATACAAAGCCCTACCCTTTTTCTTACGTTTATGTATGGGTTCATTTTATTATCACTGAGCCGATTTATCACCATTTCACTGGTGCCACTGGATCCACCACATAACCTGATACCGTTGATTGATCCTATTTCTAATTCTTTTTACGGTAAATCATTTATAACCAAAGACCTGTTTTATTCAGGACATACATCGGCACAATGCCTATTCTTTTTAAGTTTTCGTCGAAAACTTGATAAGCTGATTGCACTTTTCTGTACTATTGCAATTGGCTTTTTAGTACTGGTTCAACATGTACATTATACAATCGATGTCATTGCTGCACCGGTATTTACAATCATTTGCTTTTACATCGCAAAGAAAATTGTAAATTCGAAGCCAATATCAATTATAGAACCGATTGAACGTTAATAGATTAGAGGAGAAATAATAATTGATTTAACACTTAAATGCCTTGAAAGGATAAAAAAAGTACAAGCCATGAACAAACTGCAGGTACCAAATTTCACTCTTACGGATAAATTGACGGAAGAACAATTACGTTTTTTCGATAAAAATGGACTGATTATTTTCAAAAAGTTCATTACCAGAGAGGTGGTGGATCTGTTCATTAAAGAAACACAGAGAATTGAAAAAGAGTGGTTGGATGCTGGCCTTGATAAAATCAATGGAATTCCATTAAAATTTGGAAAGGACGAACACGATAATAAGGTCATACAGAGATTATGCTTCGTATCCCAACACAGTGCTATTTTACATGAGTTCTTGCAGGACCCTCGCCTTCAGGCTTTGCTGGAATTGGTGCGCCCATATGAGGGTCGCATAGGTGAAGATGAAAAAGACGGTCTTGTTTTAAATAATTATATACGCACACCTAATAGTGCATTCTCTCAAATGGGTTGGCATACCGATAGCCCTCGCGACCTTTTCCTTGGCCAGCGAATTATGCCAATGTTAAATGTGGGTATTCACCTGGATACAGTACCATTTGAAAATGGAGGTTTGCGTGTGCTTCCCGGAACGCATAAACAAGGAATGCTCCGATTATTGTTTGGTAAAAAATACTTCATCGATCACAAACCCGATCCCCGCGAGGTTGGCCTTGATATAGAAGCTGGTGATCTTACCGTGCATGATGGCCGCTTATGGCACCGTGTACAACAATCACCTTATTTTGGCGAACAAAGTCGCCGCCGGGTAATGTATGTTCCGGTTGTTACCGGCAAGTATATGCCAAAAGATAAGAACAGCAAGACGCCTTTCTACCATAGATTTGCGTCAACTGTTCAGAATTAATCCCATAACATGTCATTTGCTTTAGTAACAGGTGCCAGTAAAGGCATAGGAAGATCTATTGCCCTGGAATTAGCATCCCGAAAACAAGATCTATTATTGGTAGCCCGTAATGAAGAACTTCTGCGATCGCTTTGTGAAACCATTCAAAGGGATCATAAAGTTCTTTGCCATTACCTGGCGGTAGATCTGTCTGCGACACATGCACCTGAGCAGGTTTATAACTGGTGCCTGACAAATGGATATGAAGTTCATATCCTTGTTAATAATGCCGGATATGGATTGAGTGGAGCTTTTGAAAAATATTCGCTGGCAGATCATCTGAACATGATGCAACTTAATATGAATGTGGTAGTAGAGATGACCTATCATTTTTTACCAGGGCTTAAAAAGCAACCAAAAGCTTATATTCTGAATGTTGCTTCCTCAGCGGCTTACCAGGCTGTTCCCTATTTGAGCGCTTATGCTGCATCAAAATCATTTGTTTTGCAGTTTTCAAGGGGATTACACCTTGAACTGAAAGGGACACCAGTTTCTGTAACGTGTGTTAGCCCTGGAGCCACAGATACATCTTTTGTTGACCGCGCTAATATTGGAGCCAAAGGATTGGAACTTGCGGGTAAATTTAATATGCAACCTGCTGAAGTGGCTCGTATAGCTGTCAATGCTATGTTTAAAGGAAAAACAGAAGTGATTACTGGATTTTTGAATAAGTTAGGCGCAGCACTGGCGTGGCTGCTTCCTAAGAAAACAATCGAGAAAGCTTCTGCAAAAATTTATCAATAAGATACTGATCAGGAACTTTGCTTTCCTTTTTTCCCCTTATATTTGCAACCCGAAAGAAAATGGCCCCGTAGCTCAACTGAATAGAGTATTTGACTACGGATCAAAAGGTTCCAGGTTTGAATCCTGGCGGGGTCACACTAAAAGGTACTCTTATTAGAGTACCTTTTTTTATTTTAAAACATCTCATCTAATATAACTGGCAATTAGAATATAGTATGATTATAGTGAGTTTTATTAAATGCGCCGCTCGCCCTGGTTATCCCGATTGGAAATTAAATAGGCTTTGTTAAGTACTAATGCTTAATTATATATAATAAGGGACGTTACACAGTAGCAATGCTTGTATAAAATCTTACCAGGTATTAAATTGTAAAAAACCAATATTCCTATGAACCCCTATTATCTTTTAGGCATCTTTGCCATCAATATAATTGCCTGGATTTCATGTGATGTAATTGAATTCATCCGGGCTAAGAACAATTGAATATTAGTCCATCTAACTAAATAGCAAACAAATAGAAATATAAGCCATTGTTCTTTTTCAAAATCAGTGTCTATTCATTTTGAACACTCTCAGCTTTCACCACCCTCATCTTTTTATCCAGGGCAAAAAAGAACCAATATTGGTGGGTATCTAATGCAGATGTTTGTTTACTTTCCTTATCTTTTTTTTCCATCACCTGGAATTTATGTTCCATGATCCAGGCGCTCCCGGCATGATTGTCTTTGCCAGGTTTTAGATCGCCGAAACTTAGAGGATAATAAGGCTGATCTTTGAAAAGTTTCGTTTTTAGATAGTCTTGTATATTTTCATGTGCCAGCAGACTGGCAGAATGGTTTACCTGGGTAAATGCCACAGAGGGAAATACCAGTAATAATAATAGTATTCGCATTAGCAGGAGATTTTAATAATTTCCTCGGGAAATTAAGTTGTGGCCTTACATTAAGTTAATTCATTTTTTATACGGTACTTATCTAAGATGGATGAAAGGCTTCATTCTGTTTGAACACCTTTACCTGTTAAGGATAAGCGCAATACTCAGCATATAAGATACTGAAGTCATTAACTACCTTTGAAAAGCATATGCCAAGAATCAATTATTAATAAACAATTTAAAAATGAAACACTCGCCGGAATTCCTGCATTTGGTGAATGAAGTAAAAGATAGCGTAAATGAAGTATCTGTGGAAGAGGCACAACAACAACAGCACCATGGTGCGTTACTTATCGATGTGCGTGAAGATAACGAATGGGAAGCGGGACATGCTACAAATGCCATCCATTTGGGCAGGGGTATAATTGAAAGGGATATTATAGAAAAGATACCTGATAAGAATACAGAACTTATCCTTTATTGCGGCGGCGGGTTTCGAAGTATCCTATCTGCATATAATCTCCAGAAAATGGGATATACAAAGGTGTATTCTATGGCAGGCGGTTGGCGATCATGGAAGGATGCAGGGGCACCTGTGGAACAATAACCATTTTTATAAATTTTATTTAACTATAAGGATATGACTCCGTTTTTGCCCTTATAAGTAATTGCATAAATAGTCAGAGCAAGGCCAACTGAAATAGCTCCGGCCATGCATACACCATTCCACTTGGCTTTTTCCCAGGCCCACAATCCAATAGCTGAACCCAACGATGTTCCAATAAAGCTAACTGTCATAAATACGGTGTTCAATCGATTTCGGGCAGTAGCTTGCAATGCATAAACCCTGGCCTGGTTGGATACATGAACAGATTGCTGCCCCAGGTCCAATAAGATGATGCCAACCACCATGCCTGCTACTGTACTGCCGAAAAAATAATAACAAATAAAGGCGCTTGCCACAATCATAAGACCATAACCTATGGTTACCCTGGGATTTCCTTTATCAGCAGTACCTCCAATCAAAGGCGCAATCATTGCCCCTGCCACTGCGGCAAGGCCAAATAAGCCAATACGATCAGAGTGAAAATAAAAAGGTGCATTGGAAAGATATAGTACCATGGTGGTCCAGAACAAACCAAAGGAAGAAAAAGTAAGAGCATTAATAAGCGAAGCCTCACGTAGTACTGGTTCATTTTTTATTAATGTAATCAACGACCTCATCAACGAACCATATGAACCGGTAAAATGTGGTTCTGCTTTGGGAAATACCTGGCTCATTTCAATAAGCAATAAAGAAGTGATGCCTGCAGCTATCCAGAACATAGCTCTCCAACCTAGCCAGGCACCAATAAACCCACTAAATGACCGGGATAGCAGAATCCCTATCAGTAATCCACTCATCACTGTACCAATAACCTTTCCTCTTTTTTGTACCGGTGAGAGATGGGCGGCCAAAGGAAGGATCAGCTGAGGTACTATGGAAGTGCTACCAATAAGTACCGCTGAAATATTCAGCATTAATAAGGAAGAGGAAAGCGCAGCTGTTATCAGTGCTGACACAGCCAGGCAAGTGGTAAAGATGATCTGCCTTTTCTTTTCAATCATGTCACCTAGAGGAACAAATAATAACAAGCCAAGTGCATACCCGATTTGGGTAAAGAAAGTAATGGTCCCTGCCGTACTCTCAGCCACTTTAAACTCTTTGGAAATCAATACGACCAGTGGCTGGCAATAGTAAATATTAGCCACTATCAAACCAGTGCATAATGCCATGAATAATACCTGCCATTGTCTCAGCGTATCTGTTCTCATAATAAGCTTGCAAATGTAAGGTCTGTGAAAGGCTTACTCATAGCCAAGTATTAAAATAGCCTGTTGAAGACAATTGTAGTAATCTATCACAAAGAAATAACCTTCTTATTGGCATTACTTGTAAAAGCTGCCTCAATGATCCTGACTACATTCAAACCTTCTTCTGGTATAACTGGGGCTTCATTGTGATTTCTTAAAGATTTATAGATGGCATCATAATATTCCATATAATTTCCTGGCAGTGAGGGAAACTGTTCCCGGGTCACCTTGCCATTGATCTCCGTATGCAATAAGCCCATTTCATTTTCAGGCTCAATGCCCCACCCCGGGCTTCCGGGCCATATTTCTTTTTGAAGTGCCTGCTCCTGCACATCTGTTCTTTGTTTGATAAAGCTTCCTATGGAACCATGAATAATATAACCCGACAAGGGCTCCCTGACAAGATAATTAGTTTTTAGTCGTACTCTTTTATCATTATAATAAAGCAACAATTCAAAATAGTCATCAACCTGCGAACCTGTTCTTATATTTCTGATATCGGCAAAAACTGCCTGGGGAAATCCAAATAGCTGCAAAGCCTGGTCAATAAGATGGGAGCCTAAATCATATAATGATCCAGTGCCTTTCATAGCTACTTCCTTATGTTGTTTGGGACTTAATTCATTCCTGAACCTGTCAAAATGAAATTCCGCTTCATGTATTTTTCCCAGCAATCCATCATTAAGCACCTTTTTGATGGTTTTGAAGTCACTATCATACCGGCGATTGTGATAAACTGAAAGTAGCTTTTTTTGTTCCCTGGCCAGCTTGATCAACTGTTCGGCTTCCGTTGAGGTTACCGTAAAAGGCTTTTCTACTATTACATGTTTATTAGCTAATAATGCCTGCCTGGCATAATCAAAATGGGTCACATTGGGCGTGTTGACAACTACCAGCTCTACAGAATTGTCAGAAAGCAAAGATTCCAGGCTGCGAAAGGTTGTAATATCGTTATATCTCTCCCTGGCAATATTTTTTGTCCTTTCCCATACGCCATATAATTCAAATCCTGGGTGTATATGAATAAAGGGTGCATGGAAGAGCTTACCGCTCATTCCATAAGATAATAAAGCTGTTCTGATCTTATTCATTGGCTATAGTTTAAGAGTTATTGATATTGCTGCGGTATTTGTATCAAAGATCCTGGAAACTAACAGATCCGTAATTGAGTTCTTGATTTATTATAATAAATATAAGGTTGGGCATCGTAGGTCATTTTCAATGAAATGCAGTACTGGTAAAGGATGTAATGGCTTTCCTGTTACTTCAACATTGTATTTTCTTCCATAATTTGACCAATGCCAGAGAAAGTCTACAACTAATTTTACATCGTAGTAAGTAGTTAATAGTTTTTTTATTAACGAACAAAAAAAATTTAAAGTTTCTCTATTCATATAGCAAGCAATCGTTAGCGCCCGCTGTTTCTACAGTGGGTTTTTTTTATTCACCCATATTTCTTTGTAAGGAACCTTACCTTTTCACATGCCTG
Organism: Bacteroidota bacterium; assembly: GCA_023415275.1. Classification (GTDB taxonomy): domain Bacteria; phylum Bacteroidota; class Bacteroidia; order Chitinophagales; family Chitinophagaceae; genus Flavisolibacter. Next base: position 28,477 of record JAEZLJ010000157.1, on the reverse strand, counting down.
CATTTTTAAATTATGTTAAAACACTTACTATAATACAAGAGCAATTACTAATTGGGCATCGTACTAAAATATATCTAAATCCTTGCTGGGCAAGCATTTCATGACGTTCATTGAAGTTTCGGTATTGTAATGAGAGTATAATTCTGATATAAAAGACCTTTAAGTCTTTATTACTTTCGCTACAGAATAAATCAGAGCAATAAGCAGAATTTGCTGCAATGGTTCGAACTTATTCTTCAACAACTTGAATACAACAATTATGAAAAATACAAACACCCATCAAAATCCAGTATTACCTGTATTATCCATATCTCAATTCCTTCAGGACAGGCGTGCTGGTACTGAAAACAACTCCGGGCAGTTTAATGTTATGGAATATATTGCCTTAAAGAGTAACGAACTCAGCCAAAGTGTAGGCAGAAGATTTTCTTTTGATGATAATGGCGGGGGCTACCAGGGATTATAATTATCCTCAGGAAATCAATCCCTTTCTGTTAATGCTTCCTTACGTTGTTGTTCTGCTATTGCATCATCCTGTTTTGGGTCCTCACGTTTATCCTCGGTCTCTCCAGTTTCTTTAAAAGGATTTATTTTATTATGGTGAGCAGTTTCCGTTCTGCCTGTAGACCTGGATCCCTCATTAGTTTTTATCTGATCCTGTTTCATAAAAGTATTATAATTAGTATTATCTGAATTGATAAAATAAACCAAACTGCCAGACATGATTTTTCACATCTCCCCTACCCTTGGTAATGTCGCTTAATCCCAGGTTATACCTGGCATCAATTCCAAGGCCGGTATGAGATAAAAAGCCGATTCCAAAGGCCCAACTCAGGTCGCTTTGTTTGATCTGGTTTTTAATATCATATTCCACTCCATTATTATCTTCAAATTTTGCTGAAACCAATGCACCTACCTGTGGTCCGGTTTCCAGTCTTAGCCCACCTCTGCCAAGGTATTGTAGCAGGAAGGGTATATTGATATAATCTATCTTATCAGTTCCGTCTGCAAAGCTGGCTCCCTGGGTTGAAAACATTATCTCTGGTTGAATGGCCAATTTGGGATTTAAAGTATGTATATGCACAAGAGCTCCAATATGAAACCCTGTTCTTGAACTGTTGCTGTTCGCATTTCCATTGAAGTCTGCCAGGTTTACACCTCCCTTGATACCTAACTCAACATTGCCGCGTTGGGCCATAATTGCTGTAGTGAATAAACTGGCGAATAATAATAAAAAAGTTTTGATCATAATATCAGGTTCTATTTGTGTTAAGCAATTATAATACCATTGAAACTCAGTGATGTGCCTATTATTTTTCTACTTCAAAGCTCCATAGGCCCAATGTACCTTTAACAGGAATGGGTTGGCTGAATACCTCGGGTTCTTCCAATACCCATACAAATCTTCCGTTACTATAATCACCAAATGCCCTTTCTTCCATACTAAGGCGGTTAATGGCTTCTGTTGATAAATGAAGTGATTCTACTTTTATAATATCAGTAAGCACTGCCTTACCAATTATAGCTCCAAAAGGAAGCTTCGAAAAATCTGTGATGTGTTTAATAAAAGGTGGTTCTTTCGCCAATAGAGCGCCAGACTTCCCCAAGCTGGCATGAATCAATAAATCTCCCCTGTGGCTGGTAGACCAGGATCGTGTTTCCAGTTTTTTAAAACCCATTACAGTTAAACTGGCCCAGGGCTGCAGAAAACTCAACACTTTCATTTATCCAATTTTACTTATCGAATATGCTATTGAGCAAGCCAGCCAGCCGGATGCCACCTTTCAACAATTGTTCATTTAGCTGTTGCACGTGCTTGTAATTGTACTCATAAGATAATTTAGGATTGGTGCCAGTTATTTCTGATTGTAACTTTTGAGCCTGGGTATAAGAATCGTAAAGCCATTGCGCAACAGGCTCTTTTTTCCAGGTCCTTAATTGATAGCTTGTTGGAAAGTTAATGGCCTGGATATATTCTGTATAACTTAGTTGCTGGTATTCAATAAGGTGCTCATCCCATACGCGGTGAAGATTAGACGGGGTATTGAACCAGTTCAACTTGATATCATTTCCGCCTGTAGTACCCACCGGACTGACATGCAAGGGTTGACTCAGGTCTTCTGCAATATGAATAAGTAGTTTCAAATACATGGTTTTTTGCTGTTTGGAAAGGCGCTTTTTTTTCAACTCCTTCACCAGGAAATTCAGTTTAGTATACGCATCTACAGCTGTATCCTTTTTTAAAAACTCCTGCATTTGCGCAAAGCTGAGATCTTTTTCAAAATTTACATAATGCCAGGGACTGATGTATCGATAACTGGTATCAGATTTAATAAAATCAGCCCAGTTGCTGGCCATAGCAATAGATTCATTTCCCAGGATCTTCCTGATCTCCATTCTTGTTTTAGCAGATATATAATGTTCAGCAACACCACCGACAATACGGTGCCCAAGCATTCCCCATGCCATGGATTGTATTGGTAGGTAACAGGCAAAAACAATTAAAAATAGTACGGGTAAAAACTTTTTACGCATAGGTAGGTTTATAGTGCTGCAAAAGTAAAAGTTTAGAGTATGCTTCCCTAAGTCTCATAAAATATTAATTAAATATTGGTATTTATGAACAGCACCAAAGGCCTAACTTATTACCTAACTTATTATTTATATCACCCCTGGAAGCCTTTTATGCTGGTACTTATAAATGTGCAACTTATAGTTTGGTACTCTTCCACTTCCGGGACATTAGTCTGATTTGCCCCATAAAAGGGCAATTATTAAATTAATTAGTCATGCAATTCATACACGGATTTGCTCAATTCATACCTGCTAATTTTCAAATAACTTCCCCCTTAAGGAACTGAGCAATTAAAGATGTTAACTTTAAAATAATGGCAGGCTATTTAAAATTTGAAAAATATAATAGTAAGGAAGCTTCTATTATGGTGTTCACCATGATACCCATGGCCATTTTGATGAACTATTTCTTGTATGGGTTTAGTTATTTCAGTGAATGGCCAGTTTTCATCTGGGCCACGCTTGTAACATCCATTGTGTTGTGTTTTGCTTTTTTTATTTATGGACAAATTGCTGTCTCTCTGCGATACCGTTTTCCTCATGAACATGAAGTATACAGGCGATTGTTTTTGACCATAACCATATTTGTATTACTTACAGGGGTTTATCTTTCTATTATGTGCAGGGCCTATGACCTTTTCCATTTCATGGGCTATTCTTACGATGAAGGGAACTTCGCCAAATGTTTTTTAACCTTCATAGTAATGAATGTGTTTCTGACCTTTCTGAATGAAGGAGTTTCGCGTTATGAAAGTTACCGGGCTACTTTATCTGAGACAGAGCAGCTTAAGAAAGAATACATGCAAAGTCAGCTCTTAGGGCTGAAAAGCCAGATGAACCCTCACTTTCTTTTTAATGGATTAAATACTTTATCCAGCCTGATTCAGGAAGATGCAGAGAAAGCGGAAGACTTCCTGGATCATATGAGTAAGGTGTACCGTTATTTGCTGCGAAATAATGAAGAACAATTAGTGTCTGTACAAATAGAGATTAATTTTATCAGTTCTTATTATTTTTTACTGAAGGCAAGGTATGGTGATGGTCTTCAATTGGCTATATCTGTGGATAAATCGCATGGGGAATTTTTTTTACCTCCACTCACCTTGCAGATGATCTTTGAAAACATCCTGACTTACAATGAAGTAAGCAAGTCTAACCCGATGTTAATTGAAATAAATAGCCGTGGGGATGAATTGGTAATTAAGCATACCGTTCAGATGAAGCTTAATTGCACTGATTGTTTTGACGAAAGCATTGAAAACATTTCCAATAAATTTAAACTTCTTTGCCAAAAAGAAGTGGAGATCCTGGAAACACCAACCTATCGAACTATCCGTTTGCCTTTATTGAAAACTAAAGAACTATCTGTAGCATGATCAAATGGATCAAACCAACCCGGACAGAATGGACCTCATTCTTTATAATGATGCCCTTTATCTGCCTGCTCTTGAATAACCTGTTGTTTGGATCAAGGGCATTTACCGATGTCAAGGTATGGTTGTTATCCTTCCCTTTAATCTATTTCATTGGTTGCATTTCCTGGTATTTGCAAATAGCTTTAATGAACCGGCTGAGAGATGAATTTCCAAATATCAGGCAAACGTCAAGAAGATTGGTCATACTTGGCTTATCTCATTTTTTGATCAGAACTGTGGCCTTCATTTTCATTTTCACCTTTTTTGATTCTATACATTTCCTGGGCTATGAAATGAATATGCAGAAATTAGGTTTTGCAGTTTATTGCAGCCTTGGCCTCACCTTAATGTCAACCTCAATGTGGGAGGCAAACTATACATTCAATCAATGGAAAATATTGGTGGTAGAAAAGGAAAAACTGGAGCAATTGACCATTCTCCAGGAATTTGAAACTTTAAAAAGCCAGGTCAATCCACATTTTCTATTCAATTGTTTTAATACCTTATCATCTCTTATTTCGGAAGACAGGAAACAGGCTGAAGCATTTTTAAATGAATTAAGTAAAGTTTATCGTTATCTGCTTAGAAATAATGAAGATGGTTTGAGCACTTTACAAACCGAAATCAGGTTTATTGAATCTTACTACCAATTACTAAAGACCAGGCATGGGGATGCAGTGCAACTGGAGATAGAGATCGATAAAAAATATGACCAGTACCTTTTACCTTCTCTTTCCCTTCAGTTGTTGTTGGAAAATGCAGTCAAGCATAATGTGCTTTCAAAAAATAAGCCCCTGGTTATAGATATATTCACCACAGCGGGAAACAAATTGGTAGTGAGCAATACGCTGCAAACGAGGTCTATCAAGGGACCTTCCAATAAGATCGGGCTTGAAAATATCAGGAACAAGTATGAACTTTTAAGCCAGCCCGGATTCCAGGTACTGGAAGATAAAACAAGTTTTAGCGTGGTGCTTCCATTAATATGGAATAAGATCACTCAACAGAAATTAGTATCAAATGAAATCACTATAAAACCCTGGCAATGAATATTCTTATAGTAGAAGATGAAGAACTGGCTGTAAAAAAGCTCAGAAAGACCTTATCAAACGTTGATGAAACAGCCAACGTGGTAGGTGAAGCAGATAGTATTAAAAGCACGGTAACATGGCTTCAAAACAATCCTTCTCCAGACCTCATTCTCATGGATATAGAGCTGGCTGATGGTCAGAGTTTTGAAATATTTAATCATGTGCAGGTAAAGAGCCCTGTGATCTTTATTACCTCTTATGACGAATATGCTTTAAAAGCTTTTAAGGTCAATAGTGTGGATTACCTGCTAAAACCGGTGCAAAAGGAGGACCTCCAGGCTGCATTGGAGAAATACAGGGAAATGAAAAAGATGTACACCCCTGATGTATCAACGCCAAAAGTATTGATCGAAGACCTGGTTAAAGAATTGCAACAAAAACTACAAACCAGGGAGTTCCGTAAAAGATTCCTTGTAAAACATGGACAAAAGTTGGTTTCTGTGGAGGTAGACGATATCGCCTATTTCTTTAGTGACGGCCGGTTGAATTTTTTTAAGACCACAGATAATAAAAAATTTGTAGTGGACTATACCATGGATGAATTAAATGAAATGCTGGATCCGGATAAATATTTCCGTATTAGCCGGTCTTTCTTTATATCTGTAAATAGTGTGGCCCAGATTCATGATTATTTTGGCAACCGCCTAATGCTGCAACTGAAGCCCGAAACAGATAAAGAAGCTATTGTGAGTCGTGAGAAAGTAACTGAGTTTAAAACCTGGCTGGGCAAATAACCCAAGATGAAATGATAAGCTGAAGTCAATAAAACTTTAGCTTTTTAAATTGATCATCAGCACCACAGAAATACTTTTATTATCTGTGGTGATCTCCATATTTGTAGCCAGCTCCTCTGATCTTTTATGCATTGCCTTTTGAAACCGGCTTTTAAAATCTCCAGTGGCTTCATCACATTCAGAAAGGATTTCAATCATCATCCTGGACTTGACCTGGTTGATATTTACAAATATCTGGCTACAGCAAATATTCTCTAACATAAAGGTCAACGCTTCTTTATAAAAAAAGAATATATCATGGCGCAGTTTCATGTCTAATTCCAGCAATTGCACCTTGTGATCAACTATAAGGTCAATGTCCACATCATATGATGACCGTAGCCCTTCAGTTAATTCTTTGATTCTCAAAATGGTTTTCTTCATACTGTCATTCTGGGGATCTATGCTCCAAAGCATATCATCCATAGCCTCCATCATGTACCTGCTCTTGGTACTAATTTGTGTGATAAACTCTTTAGATTGTTCAATATTTTTATCGGCCTTGATCTTGGCAATCTCACTTAGCACATTAATGTTATTCAGGGTCCGGCTGATCTCCTGGTGAAGGTTTCCGGCAATTTGCCTCCGCATTTGCCTTAAAGAAGCTCTTTTATTTATCCGCTCCTTATCTACTACATAGAGTATTGTGATGATGAGTAGGATCACTAATCCATAAAACCACCAGGTACTCCAGAATGGAGGTCTAACAATGATATCAATCGAATCGATCTCGCTGCTTGTCAATCCATCGGTATTCTCTGTTTTCACCTCGAAAGTATAGCTTCCAGGAGCCAGGTAATTGTACAATGCTTCAGATGGTTTGTCAGCATGTATCCAGTCTTTATCCACTCCCTGCAAACGGTAATAATAATGCAGTTTGGTCTGTTGTAAATAACTTAAGGCGCTGAAGTTGATGCCTATAGATGTATTATCATAACTCAGCACCACCTTTCCTGTCCTGGAAAGCGAATCCATGGAAAGCGCCTTCCCTCCCAACATAAAAGATGTGAGGTAGGGTTTATAGGGTTTATTTCGCTGTGTGAAAATGGATGGATTAAAAACCAGGAAATTATGATCTGTATAAAAAACCAATCTTCCATCATTCAACTCCTGAACACCTGTTTTGGCAAATTTATCATATGCGATACCATCCCTGCGATCGTAATAGCTGATCAGTTTTTTGGTAAGGTTTATCCGACAGATACCATTGGTCATACCAATCCAAAGAATACCATTGTCATCTTTTTCAATGGATCCGGCTGTATTGGATGGCAGGCCATCAACATCGGAAATAAAACTTACTTTATTGGTTCGGGTATTAATAATATTAATGGCCCCTGCAGTCACTATTAATGTAGTATCATTATAATAGGTCATGTCGCTTGGCGAGTTTGTAAACAATCGCTCACCTTCAGCGCCATCACTGGTGAATCTTTTTACAAGTCTTTTTGTATTGGCATCAATTTTCAAAAGCCCGTCATTCAGTGTACCCACCCAAATGAAGCCCTGGTAATCGAAGTGAACTTTTAGGATCATGGAGGTCTGGCTGACCAATTCAAAACCTTTGTTTGGATCTCCCCCAGACTTTTGTATATCCCATTTAATCAACTTACCGTTTTGCGTACCCAACCACATATTACCAGAGGTATCTTCGTCTATCTGCCTGATAGTGGATTTGCCAAATATATCGGGGTAAGATTCAACCAGTGTATTGGTTTTAGGATTGTAAACTACAAGTCCTCCCGGCTGTAATGTGATCCATAGTTCTCCGGTTTTAGGATTAACAGCCATATCCCACACTGTATAATATTTGCCTTTTCCCTTCATTACCGAAGGCAATGGCAAAGGATTGAAGTTCTTATCAAAACAAAATAGTCCGCTTGACCCCCAGGTTCCTACAAATATCCTCTCATCTTTCAACTGGATGACCGCCTGCACCGGCCGTTCTTTTGCCACACTATCACCAGGACGTACCAAACCATACGTATTAAAGATCTGGGCATCAGGGTTAAAAAGAAAGATTCCATTATCTGTTGATATCCAAATGTTATTTTCCCTGTCTTCATAGGCATGGTAGGCGTAATCATATTTGATCTTTGGCTCATCCAGGTTTTCCCCGTTTAAAAGAATAAATGGTTGCTTTTCTTCAGTCCATTCCATAAAAAAAGGCATCCCATAAGTCCATAACCTGCCATTACGTTGAAGCAGGAATCCATTGATCTCATGATATCCCAATTGAGGCCATAATCGAAAAACCTCCGGCTTTTTCGTTTTTGAATTATAGCGTTTGATGAGCGGATCGCCGCGAGTTGGCGGCCAGTAAACAAACACTGGATTGGAATGGGCATCTGTAAAAACACCAAAAGGTAAAACCTGTTCTTTAAAAGCTTCAATGATAGGGTCATTATCCGGGTTATGTCCCCTGTAGTTTACATGTTGAGATTTAGGATCATATTGAACAAGCCCCGAATCACAACTGACCCAGTATTTTTTCCTGGCCGTATCCCAATGAATATCATTTAGAATCCAGTTGTGAGGCAATTTAACAATGGACCTGGCGGGTTCAAAAAGGTTTTCCTTTTCATTGAATTCATATAGGGCGCCATAAACTTTCAGTACTAATTCACCTGAAGGCAATTGTTTAAAGGAAATGGGATCATAAAACCGCTTTTTATCCCTGATCGGGATTTCCTGAAATAAGAATTTTCGGGTATCAAATATGCCAACCTTCTGATTTTCACCAAAAAGCCAAAGACGTTTTTTATTGTCCAGGAATAAGGAAGTGATATGAGTGCTGGGAATAGACCTCGGATCCTTTTCGTTCGATTTAAAAGTTATGAAGCCATTGCCGTCATATCGCTGTAGCCCATTGACTGTGGCAAACCACATGTAACCCTGATCATCCTGAATGCTGGCGCTAACTGTATTAGAAGCAAGCCCATTTGATACTGAAAAATGCTTGAAAGAGTATTGCCTGGCATGTTGCGCAAAAGCACCAGCAGGAATTAAAAGCAGGAATAAATAAGCGTATAAGATTCGCGTCAAAGCAGCCAGTATTATATTTTCAAATTTAATAACCAAAATTATTATACGGGAATTTTTCATCCCTGCAAAAAGACGGTTCATTGCCACTTTCCCTCAATTCATCTCTTCATTCGATGAATTGACATTATACCGATGCTTTTCAACTCATGTTCCCTTAATTCCATTTCATACATAAACGGCTTCCCCTAACAGTAAGGCTGACTGAATTTTACCTCATTATAATTACTTCAATCAAACCAAACCAAGAAATTATTTATGAAAAAAATGTTTTTATTATTAAGCCTGGTATCTGCTTTTGCATCTTGTAAAAAAGATAAGGATAATAGCAATGTATTCACCGGCCCTGCATCTGATGTCTATCATGGAAAAGCCTGGAGCTCCTTAAAATTGAATAGCCAGGGCGAGCCTGAAAAACTTACTCTTTCATTGGATGCAGCCACGTTGGCTTCCGTGCAAATGGGACAGGAAGGAAATAACGAAGGGCATTCCCACGAAAATAATATCCTGGTGGCTTTACCTGAAAAAGCATTACAGGTAACTCCTTTTAAATTCATCATGCTCAACTGGAATCCTTTGGGGCATGAACCTGCAGGTATTTATGATACTGCGCATTTTGACATGCATTTTTATTTAACACCTGCGAATGAAGTGATGAACTATATGGATATGAACAAAATGGAAAATCTTCCATCTGTGGACTTTATTCCTGCCAACCATATTGCAGGCCCTCCTGTTCCAATGATGGGTAAGCATTGGATAGACGTAACTTCTCCGGAACTGCACGGGGCACCATTTACTCAAAACTTTCTTTATGGATCTTATGATGGTAAAGTAGTGTTTTATGAGCCTATGATAACATATGATTTCTTAAAAGCTACCACTTCCTTTCAAAGATCTATCCCACAGCCTTCTAAATTCAAAATCGCAGGCTATTACCCAACAAAAATGACCATTAACAAAGAAGCTGGCGGTAACACCAATATTTCATTAGAAAGCTTTGTTTACCGGCAGGCCTCTTTATAAATCAAGTATATACCTCAAACTCAATAAACTATCTACCATGCAAAGACTCAATATTTTTAACCAGGTTCATAAAGGCCTGAGGGCAGCATTATATGAAACCGCACTTCTTTTGCAACAAGCCAACTTTACTTCTGCCAACGAATCTGACGTTGCTATGGAAAGAATAAAAGAAGTCTTGATGTTATTTGAAGAGCACGCCCGGAAGGAAGACTTCTATATTTTAAAGGCCATTGTACCATATGAGCCATCAGTAGCAGATGCTTTTGAACAGGAACATATAGAAGACATGGAATTATCCGCTGAACTTTCTGATGCAGTTGTTGCATTTGAAAGCTTGTTGGATAATGGTGAAAGGGAAGCTGCGGGAAGAAAGATCAATGAGTTATTTGCAGCTTTTATAGCATTCAACCTGAAGCATATGGCAAAGGAAGAATTGGTAATTAATGAAATTCTTTGGAGGTATTTTTCTGATAATGAAATCTTGCAAATTCAAAACAGGATTGTAGCTTCTACCCAACCCTGGCACCAGGACTTTTTCTCCAAATGGATGCTTCGTGGCATTAACAATGCAGAAGCAACATCCTGGCTCCTGGCCGTAGAACGAACCGCGCCACCAATTGTTTACCAGACACTGTTTAATAAAGCCAGGCAGCAATTCACAAATAGCCGCTTTCAACTACTGGTGGAGAGTCTTAAGCAAAACCTTGTTTTAAATTAATAATGCTTTCGAAATGAAAAAAGTATCCATCATACTTGGTGCCATTACTTTAATAACCATAGCTGCCATTGTTGCCTGTAATAATGATAGAAATCCTTCAATGAATACGGAAGGTATGGTTGAAGTAAAAGGTATAACTGAATCTACAAGTAAAGTAAATAGGATCAAACGTGGCCAGTACCTGGTAACCATTATGGGCTGTAATGATTGTCACTCACCAAAAGTGATGACAACTCACGGGCCAGAAATTGACAGTGCCCGAATGCTTTCAGGCCATCCGGAAACAACAGCGGTTCCGGCAATCAACGTGGCTGAATTGCAAAATTGGGTGCTATTTAGCCACAATCTGACCAGCTTTGTTGGGCCCTGGGGTGTATCATTTGCTGCCAACCTTACATCTGATGCCACTGGAATAGGCAACTGGACAGAAGCACAATTTCTTAATGCTATCAGGCATGGAAAATATAAAGGGCTTGAAAATTCCAGGAGTTTATTGCCTCCCATGCCATGGGTCATGTACAAAAATGCAACTGACGAAGACCTAAAGTCAATATTTGCTTTTCTTCAATCTACACCCGCTGTAAAAAACAGGGTGCCGGCTCCTATAAGCTTAAATGAATTAAGTAAGCATAATTAGATATATACGGGCAATTTTCATGTGCTGGCCCTTCTGTTTCCACAGAGGGGCTTTAGCTATTACGGGCTGATGATTTGATGGTCTCCCTTAATAAATAAAACCATATCTGGGATTAAGTATATGACTTATACACGAAACACTGCAGTATATAAAAGAATGGCTTTTAATGAATTTAACCGATTAGAAAAGCAGTAATGACGGAAGGAATCTTTGAGAACTTTCTTCAGAATGTGCTGACAGCCTGGAAGTCTCCACCTTGATTTTTTGAATAGTACCCGTAAATGTTTTTCTGCTGGTGCCGGCATGAAGCAACATAAAACATAATAAGAGGGAAATAATAAATGATGGGGTTATAAACAATCGGGTGTGCATATGGAATGGTTTACTTGTGACTTCTCCCCTTTTCGATTTTGGCACAAACTATACTAATCTCTTATTTATTACAATGAACATATGCATGAATTGTAAATAATCGACTATGAATTGTAAGTGAATTCGCTACCATCATTTCATGAATCACTTCAATCAATTCATACAGATATGCATTGAAAACCTTTCTACGGCGCTTTAGCTTCACAGATCGTTTTAAAAACCTTAATCATTAAAAAACTGATCATGAATATTCATTCCATACTTCCCGGTAGCAAGGTATTATTTGCCAATTTCCCCGGCGATGGTCATTTCAATCCATTAACAGGCATTGCCATGTACCTGAAGGATGCTGGCTGTGATGTACGCTGGTACACATCTAAGAAATACGAACAAAAGATCCGTAACCTGGACATCCCGTTTTATGGCTTGAAAAAAGCCATGGACTTTGCCATTGCGCCAGATATTGATATGGTATTTCCAGAAAGGAAAAAGTATAAGGGCCAGGTCGCCAAATTGAAGCATGACATGATCAATGTTTTTATTCTTAGAAGTCCGGAATACTACGAGGACATCCTTGAAATATATGAAGACTTTCAATTTGAAATAATGGTAGCTGACATCACATTTGGCGGTATCCCTTTTGTAAAGGAAAAGATGGGCATACCCGTTATTGGAGTGGATATTATACCATTAACAGAAACCTCCAGGGATCTGCCACCGGCCGGCCTGGGCATGACACCTACTGAAGGATTTTTAGGAAAAAGAAAGCAGGATATACTGAGGTTCATTGCTGATAAAATATTATTTGCCAAACCCACCCGTGTAATGTCTAAAATATTAGCGCAATATGGCATTGCCACCAACGGGTCTAACATATTTGATATCCTGATTAAGAAGTCAACCATAGTGGTGCAAAGCGGCACACCAGGATTTGAATATAAACGAAGTGATCTGAGTAAACATATCCATTTCGTAGGTCCATTGTTGCCTTATCATGCCAAAAAAGACAGAAAAGCATGGTTCAATGAAAAGCTAAACCAATACAGCCGCGTGGTCCTGGTGACCCAGGGAACAGTGGAAACTGATATAGAAAAACTATTGGTTCCCACCCTGGAAGCCTTCAAAAACACTGACATCCTGGTGGTGGCTACTACGGGGGGTGCACATACTGAAAGACTCAGGAACAACTACCCACATGCTAATATAATAATAGAAGATTTTATTCCATTTGAGGATGTGATGCCCTATGCCGATGTTTACGTCACTAACGGTGGTTATGGCGGTGTACTTTTATCCATACAAAATAATTTACCTATGGTAGTGGCAGGTGTACATGAAGGGAAGAATGAAATCAATGCCAGGGTGGGTTATTTTAACCTGGGAGTTAATTTGCAAACAGAGTATCCAACAGTAAAACAATTGCAAAAAGCTGTCGAAGAAGTTATCAATAACCCTGTTTATTTGAATAGTGTAAGTCAGCTAAACCAGGAATTCAATGAATATGATCCTCAAAGATTGGTTGCCGAACATGTTGCATCCTTATTAGGAAGAACCAATAAAAAAACAAGGGAAAGGAAAGTGCTTGAGGAATCAATTTATTAACTTATTCAACCGGCAGTTCATTCACTGCCGGTTGTTTATTTAATTTTTAAAGTGCAAGGATTGAATTGATTGTAGAAAATTAATCCCATGTATTCCCTACCCATCTACTTATCATCAAATACTTCCATTAGTTTTTCCTTATAAACTTTAATTGTTTATACCATAAAACACTTAAAGTTTTTTAAAATTCCTCGTTTGAGGTTCATTGTTTCTGTTTAGGTATAATATTCGTTACTGATCTATTAATCGAATTCACCCTTATGTTACTTTTTTCAACTGTATTATTTGTAGATGGAAACCCTGTTGGATACCAGGTGTTTGAAGAAAATGAGCAATTGATCCTGAATCCTGCTGAAAATCCAAGCCGTGATATTGTTCCTCCCAGGTTATCTGCCAGTCAATCTTCTGGTACCTGGAAAGTAGAAGGCACCCAAAGCCGGGACCTGATAGACCAGGTAATTGAAGACATTCACTTTGGAAATCGCCTTTCAAATAACAGCCTGAGTGCAGCCCCTTAATGATTTTTGGACTTCATTAGTATACTTTTATAACATATACCTATTGAAGCTGTTTTCCGTTCTTTGTGAATAAAACAGCTAATGAAATTATCCCTTTGGTCTATTGGTAAGCCACATGATACCTATGTCAAGGATGGTATCACAGACTTCACTAAAAGGATTTCTAAATATTATCCTGTCGAATGGACCATCATCCCTACCACCAAAAATGCCGGCTTGATGTCAGAAACAGACCTGAAGAAAAAAGAAGCCGAAATTATTTTGCAATGGTTGTCGCCAACTGATTTTTTAGTGGCACTGGATGAAAAAGGCAAAGAAATGACCTCAGAGGGTTTAGCCAATTTTATTCAACAAAGGGCCACAGAAAGCACAAAAAATATTGTATTCCTTATTGGCGGGGCGTTTGGCATAGATGAAACCCTATTTAAAAGGGCCAACTTAAAATGGTCTCTATCCGCTCTTACTTTTCCACATCAATTAGTTCGCCTTATACTGGCAGAGCAGATTTACAGGGCCTGTACCATTTTGCGAAATGAGAAATACCATCATAAGTAACAACTTGATATTTGGTGATTGCTCAAGTGTAACTTAGTTTAGCATCCATTTGACAGGATCATCAATTCAGCTTGAAATATGGAACTTTCTATAACGGTCATCATCATCATAGTCACATCTTTGATTTCTTTTACAGCTTTCAGTAATCAAAAGATCATTGATGACCTTATATTTTATCCCCCGGCGGTAACCCAAAGGAAACAGTGGTACCGTTTCTTTACATGCGGTTTGATACATGCAGATTTTGGGCATCTTATATTTAATATGCTATCCCTTTATCTTTTCGGAAGGTTCGTAGAGGACAAATTTGTAGAGATTTTCGCCAACAACGGAAAATGGTATTACCTGGTCATGTACATCACCTCTCTTTTAATATCTATATTACCCACTTATTTTAAGCACCAAAATGATTATTCTTACCGAAGCCTCGGTGCTTCTGGGGCGGTAAGTGCCGTGGTATTTGCCGGCCTGATGATCGCACCTTATGTGGAGGTTGGCTTTTTCATCATTCCTCCCATTATCCCCGGATTCATTTTTGGCCCTCTTTACCTGCTGATTTCGGCTATGCTTGACAAACGTGGTGGTGATAATATTAACCATAGCGCTCACATCTGGGGAGCAATCTATGGTGTGCTATTTATCATTATAGTTGGGAAACTGGCCGGATTTGATGCCATCCAGGAATTTATAGATGGAGTAAAGTACTACCTGAAATCTAAAGGCTGGTCAGCGTAATGTGTAAAACATCTTTTGTGCCAGGTGTTATTTTAAACCTGTCATCAATACGCATCCCAACTACCCATACAATCCTATTCCCGGATTCAATTATCCAGGTTTTCTCTTTTAAATTCTTTGAAAGCTTTTGATCAATAAAAAACCTGGCTAGCTTTTTCTTTTTTTTCATGCCCAGGGGATAAAAATAATCTCCTGTTTTCCATTTACGTAGCACAAGAGGATATTCAATGTTCTTAACATCCAATTGTGCGGTGAGAGCATCTGTATCCAATTGAATGTTTTTGAACTTCAATGTTTTGAATTCCAAAATACCTTCGGCATACTTGATCATTGGCTGGTCTTTCTCAATAGCAATAATAAATGAGTCTTGGTCCTTTTTAGCAATAATGAGCCAGTTCCTGTGCCGGATAATCTGGTAATTTTCATTTTCAATAAACTTCCCTGAACCTGCATTCAAAAGTTTTATTACTTCAGGTACCTGCTTTTCGCCAAAGCCAAAAACTTTAATAATATCATACACCAGGGAGGTATCAAGATATTTTTCCAGTTTTTTGATGGGAATGCGGATCTCATTTTTTCCTTTTACCGAGATTTTTTCAATCAGCTCATTAACCATTAACTGGTAAAGTTTATTGATTTTAGTAAACCTGTCGATATTAGCAATCAGGTTCTCTTCAACCTGTGGAAAAACTTTTTGGATAGCAGGGATCAATTCATGCCTGAAGTAATTGCGGGTATATTTTACTGAATTATTGGAAGAATCCTCAACCCATTTTAATCCTGCCTTTTCAGCATGCTGTAATATTTCTTTCCTACGGGTGTACAGCAATGGTCTTAGCAGATGTTTGTCATCTTTGCTTCCACCAGGTATGCCTGTTAAACCCTTTAAACCGGTTCCCCGGAAAAAATTCATCAATGCCGTTTCAATGTTATCATCGGCATGGTGTGCCAGTAAAATATAATCAAAACTGCCAACGCGCTTCAGCTCATCAAACCATTGGTAACGAAGTGAGCGGGCCGCTTCCTGTATTGATATTTTATGATCCTGGGCAAATTGTTTGGTATCAAATCGTATAACTTCTAAGGGGACAGCTATTTCTGCAGCATAGGATCTGACAAATTGCTCATCCCTTTCACTTTCTTCATTCCTGAGTTGAAAGTTGCAGTGGGCTAATGTAAACTTTAAATCTGCTTTCAGGCAAAGATCTGACAATACCATGGAGTCAACTCCCCCACTTATAGCCACGATAAATCGACTGACATTAGTATTGATCTTATTTTCCTGGAAGTATTGAAGAAAATGGGGAAGCAAAATGGGAATAATTTGAGTTAATAAACAAGATCTTCATAAGCTGCCCGCAGTTCATTTAATGCATGGGTATCATTAGCTTCTTTCGCCTTTAGCATTCCTTTTTCATACCACTGTATAGCACTTTCTTTGGCATCATTCCGCTCCAGCAACCTGGCGAGGTGATAGTAACTACCAATATAATTTTCATCCCTGGTCAACAGTCTTTCAAACAACCTGCGTGCCTCTTCATCATCTCCTTTTTTCACGTATTCAAGCGCCAATGCATGTTCAATAAAACTATCATCAGGATTTTCATTTAAAAAGGCTTTTAATTTTTCTATCCTATCCATTCTGTTTACATATTCTTGTTCGGGTATCTTTGCGCACTATATTTGCAAAAGTATTAGTTGCATAAGCAACTAAATCAATTTTTCTATAAATTAGCTATATGAAAATACTTGTCTGTATTAGTAAAACTCCGGACACCACGGCAAAAATAGCTTTCACGGATAACAACACGAAATTCGCCGAAGCAGGTGTGCAATGGATCATCAACCCCTATGATGAATGGTATGCACTGGTTAGAGCCATCGAATTAAAAGAGAAAGACCCCTCCACTATAATCCACCTGGTGAATGTAGGTGGCACTGATGCCGAGCCAATTATCAGGAAAGCCTTGGCATTGGGTGGCGATGAAGCCATTCGTATCAATACAGAGCCAGTTGAAAGTTACCAGGTAGCTTTTCAAATTGCAGAAATTGCCAAAAGTGGAAACTATGACCTGGTATTAACAGGTAAAGAAACCATTGACTACAATGGAGGTGCCGTTGGTGGCATGTTGGCAGAATTGCTTGATATGGCATATGTAGCGAATGCTACTAACCTTCAGGTTAACGGTTCGGTTGCTACAGTGAAAAGAGAAATAGAAGGTGGTGAAGAAACCGTTGAATGTGCTTTTCCCCTGGTTTTGAGTTGTCAAAAAGGAATGGCAGAAGCCAGGATTCCAAACATGAGAGGTATTATGGCCGCACGTACTAAGCCCCTAAAAGTTTTAGAACCTGTCGCTGTTGAAGCCATGACCAAATTCACAGAATTTCAGTTGCCTCCTGCCAAAGCAGGTGTAAAGCTGGTGTCTTCAGATAATATAGATGAACTGGTGCGTTTGCTTCATGAAGAGGCCCGTGCTATTTAATTATAAACTTAATTTCTCGAATCCCTTGTAACCGGTTAAGCCCGGGTTAAACTATAAACTTTAAACATGAGCGTTTTAATATTTGTTGATCATATAGATGGGCATATAAAAAAAGCCTCTCACGAAGCTTTAAGCTATGGTTCTAAAATAGCTGAACAGACAGGTACCACGGCTGAAGCCATTATCCTTGGCACTGTTAACGATGACCTGTCTAAATTGGGTGAGCATGGGGTGAAAAAAGTTTACCAGGTGCAGAATAACCAATTGTCACAATTTGACTCTCAGGTTTATACTAAGGTCATTGCTCAAGTGGCAGAGACATCGGGAGCTAAAGTGATTGTTTTTTCCAATAATAGCAGTGGTAAAGCATTAGCCCCACGTGTGGCAGTTAGAATGAAGGCAGGATTAGCCGCTGGTGTTAATGCATTACCCGATACTAATAATACTTTCACTGTGAGAAAGAATGTATTCTCAGGAAAGGCATTTGCGCAGGTGGCTATCAATACAGATGTGAAAGTGATTTCATTGAATGTAAATGCATTCACCATTACAACCACAGAAGGAAAAGCTGAAGTCGTTCCATTTGAAGCCACTGTTGAATCCCCTAAAATCAAAACGGTGGATACCACCAAGACTTCTGGAAAAGTCAGTTTAACTGAAGCCGATGTAGTAGTGAGTGCCGGCAGAGGTCTGAAAGGGCCGGAAAACTGGGCTATGGTAGAAGAACTGGCAGATACCTTAGGCGCTGCCCTTGCGTGCAGCAGGCCGGTAGCCGATGCGCACTGGCGTCCGCACAATGAGCACGTGGGGCAAACAGGCATTGCCATTGCACCTAATTTATATGTAGCGGTAGGTATCAGCGGAGCCATTCAACACCTGGCAGGCGTAAACCGCAGTAAGGTAATCGTGGTGATCAATAAGGATCCTGAAGCTCCCTTCTTTAAGGCCGCAGATTATGGTGTGGTAGGCGATGCGTTTGAAGTGGTACCCAAACTGACCAGCGCCATAAAAAAATTGAAGGGACAGGCATAGATCCTAATCAAAATTTAGGTTTAGAACGCCCAGTTACTATAGGATGATCTTGTGAATCGAAGCCTTTAAATTTGTAAATCGGTATAAACCAATGGCACTGGAGCTTTGTTTATGCTGAGGTTTCAGGTTTTGGCTTAAAAACTGTAGGTTTGCAAACCTTAGCAAAAGCGTTGTTTTATTTATAGTTATGAAGAAAATTGAATTGGAAATTGTGGCACTTTCACACAGTATAACGCAGACTCATTCTTATGCTGTAGTGCTGGGAGAGGTCAATGGATTGCGTAGATTACCTATTGTAATAGGTGGCTTTGAGGCACAGGCAATAGCAGTGGCTTTAGAGAAAATGCAACCTAGTCGGCCCCTTACACATGACCTGATGAAAAACTTCATGACTGCCTTTAATATCGAACTTCACGAAATAATCATTTCTGACCTGCAGGAAGGAATATTTTATTCCAAACTGGTTTGCTCATCAGATAACGACACTATTGAAATTGACTCCAGGACCTCAGATGCACTGGCCCTTGCCGTGCGCTTTGGCTGCCCTGTATATACCTACGAGCATATTCTGGAAAGTGCAGGCATACTTATGGAAGATCCTGGCACCACCGGCAAAAAGAAAAAATCCCCTTCCATTTCTTCTCCAGAGGAAGAAGCTGGAAGCAAGGGCGATTTAAAATCTATGAGCCTGGAAGACCTTAATACCTTACTGAATGAAGTATTGGAGCAGGAAGACTATATAAGGGCCATCGCCATCAGGGATGAGATCAATAACCGCAAGAAGGATTAACATGCTTTAATGGCTATCCTGTGATCACTTTCCCCAACTGCAAGATCAATTTAGGCTTACATATTACCGGGAAACGCCATGATGGTTACCATGACCTGGAAACTGTTTTTTTCCCTGTTCCATTACATGATGGCCTGGAGATCATTCAACATGCCAATCAAAACCCAATAGAGCTTACCGTAACAGGCTTACCTATTGAAGGTTCGGTCCAAACTAATATTTGCTATAAAGCTTATCAATTATTAAAAAATGACTTCCCTACCCTGCCTTCTATAAAAATGCACCTTCATAAGCACATTCCCACTGGTGCCGGTTTGGGCGGAGGAAGTGCCGATGGAGCTTTCACCCTACAATTGCTTAATAAAAAGTTCAACCTGGGTTTGCAGGAAGAGCAATTGATAGATTATGCCTTACAACTCGGAAGCGATTGTCCCTTCTTTATTAAGAATATTCCTGTGTATGCCACTGGCCGAGGAGAAATAATGGAACCTGTACAGTTGGACCTTTCAGACTATAAGATCGTTCTCATCAACCCTGGCATTCATGTCAATACCGGATGGGCTTTTTCGCAATTATCACTGGTTACAAGGAATGAACCATTAAAAAACATTATCGCTTTACCAGTGACAGAATGGAAACACGTACTTCATAATGATTTTGAAATTCCTGTGTTTCAACAATATCCCACTATTAAGGATTTAAAGGAAAAATTGTATGAAGCAGGAGCTATATACGCTGCTATGACTGGTTCCGGGTCCACAGTATTTGGCTTATTTGAAAGAACATTTACCGTGCAAATGAATATGCCCGGAAATTATTTTATGAAAACCCTATAGAAGGGTTTTATAAGCTTCGCTTACTTTTGCGCCAGAATTTATATCATGGAGATTTACAAGGAGTTTTCTTTCGATTCGGCCCATTTTCTTCCCAATGTTCCCGATGGACACAAGTGCAAAAATATGCACGGCCACACCTACAGGTTAAGGGTTTTCATCAAAGGGCCTATTGATCCACAATTGGGTTGGATCATGGACTTCAAGGAATTAAAAGATGCGCTGTCCGGTGTAATCGATCAACTGGATCACCGTTTGATCAATGATATTAAGGGACTTGAAAATCCAACCGCTGAAAATATAACTTACTGGATCTGGCAACAGATCAAGCCGCTGCTTCCGCTTTTATACAAGATTGAATTGTATGAAACGCCCACCACAGGTGTAATCTACTATGGAGATTAACGCCTAGCAGTTTCTTTTCAAATCTCTTTCTTTCTAATACTTTCCTCATCAGGCACATGGCAGGCTTTATTACTCTATTTTGCCGTGCAGCAATCAATTGATCCTCCAGAATTAAATCTACCGGCTATTTCATTATTTTTGATCCATCATTAAGTAATGAAATACAAGGTTTCTTTTTTGTCTGCCAATCTTGATCTGTTGAATCACTAACGTGAGCATCTATCAACCGCAACACTCTCTCATTACATTTTAAACTTCATTACTATGCAAACATTCAATGTGTTGAAATATTCTACGCAATATTATCTGGATTTGGAAGAAAAGTACAGTGCACATAATTATCATCCATTGCCAGTGGTGTTATCCAGGGGCCAGGGCGTTTTTGTCTGGGATGTAGAAGACAAACGTTACTATGACTTTTTAAGTGGTTATTCTGCAGTGAACCAGGGTCATTGCCATCCTGCCATAGTTAGAACATTGGTTGAACAGGCCCAACAACTCACGCTTACCAGCAGGGCTTTTCACAGCAATGTGCTCGGCGAGTATTCAAAATATATTACTGGCCTGTTTAAATACGATAAGGTATTACCCATGAATACAGGAGTGGAAGCTGTGGAAACCGCCATCAAATTGGCAAGGCATTGGGGCTACCTGGTTAAAAAAATAAAGGATCAGCAAGCGAAGATCATTGTTTGTGAAGGAAACTTTCATGGCCGCACATCCGCAGTAATATCATTTAGTTCAGACCCAACAGCTAAAGATAATTTTGGTCCTTATATGCCGGGGTTTATACAAATACCCTATAATGACCTTGACGCTCTTGAGCAGGCATTACAAGATGAAACGGTAGCAGGCTTTTTGGTGGAGCCCATCCAGGGAGAAGCGGGTGTAGTAGTGCCCTGTGAAGGATATTTAGATCGTGCTTATCAAATGTGCAAGCGGTCCAATGTTTTATTCATGGCAGATGAAATTCAAACAGGTTTATCACGCACCGGTAGAATGCTGGCCTGTGACCATGAAAATGTTCAGCCCGATATATTGATTTTAGGTAAGGCTCTGAGTGGTGGCTGCTTACCTATAAGTGCCGTTTTAGCAAATAATGAGATCATGCTCACGATCAAACCCGGTGAACATGGATCTACATATGGTGGAAATCCGTTGGCCTGTAAAGTAGCCATCGCTGCAATGGAAGTATTGCAAAATGAACACCTTTCAGTGAATGCAGCTACTATGGGTGACTACTTTAGAAATGAATTGCGTGCACTCGATAATCCATATATTCAACTGGTTAGGGGAAAAGGTTTATTAAATGCTATGATCATCAAACATGACCGCCCCGATGCCGCCTGGGACCTTTGCCTTGAATTGAAAAATAATGGTTTGCTGGCCAAGCCTACGCATGGAGATAAAATAAGGTTGGCACCCCCATTGACCATAAGCAGGGAACAAATTGACGATTGTATTGAAATAATCCGCAAAAGTTTATTAATCTTGGCCTGACGGCACCCGGTTACATAAACACAGTTGACCAGGTTAATTACAAATTGAAAATTGAGCATTAGCATGGACATGCATTTACATCACACCGAAGAACACCTGGAAAGCAGTGATTTTATAAAGGATATTGTAATTGGAATGGCAGATGGATTAACAGTGCCTTTTGCCCTGGCAGCGGGCCTGAGTGGTGCAGTGGATTCAACCAGTATTATCGTTATTGCCGGCATTGCTGAAATAGCTGCGGGATCCATTGCCATGGGCCTGGGTGGCTACCTGGCGGGAAAAACCGAGCAGGATCATTATAACAGCGAGAAAAAAAGGGAATATTACGAGATAGATCATTTGAAACACCTGGAGATAGAGGAAACCAAAGAGTTTTTTGCCAATATCGGACTCAGTGAAGAATTGCAGGAAAAAGCTACCATTGAAATATCCCAGGATAAAGACAAATGGGTTGATTTCATGATGAAATATGAATTGGGATTGGAAGAACCGGATCCAAAACGAGCCGGTAAATCAGCTTTCAATATTGGAGCTTCCTATATAGTCGGCGGATTGGTACCTCTTTCGCCCTACTTTTTTGTAGATCATCCCATAGATGGTTTAAAGTACTCCGTAATGGTTACATTATTGTGTTTATTCATCTTCGGTTGGTTCAAAAGCAAGATCACCGGTATCAATCCCTGGTGGGGTGCCATACGGGTTACGTTGATCGGGGCCATGGCCGCAGCCGCTGCCTTTGGGGTAGCTAAATTATTTGAAGGCAAATAGAGCCTGTTTATCATAAAATTGAAAGAGGATTTCTCCGGCAATGGGGTATCCTCTTTCTTTTTTCCATTTCTATGTCACATCTTCATCTAACACTGCATTGAAAACTTCACTATTGTCAACAACTTTAATCAAAACAGGGTCAGTGGATTAACTCGATTAATTAAAGTAAAACTTTTGTCTTTCTAAGGGCTTTCGCCCTATCTAAGGCATAGTAACTCCCAGGGAACGCCCTATCTACGGTATAGATACTGCGTGATGATCACGCAGTATGGTAGGCGTAGATAGGGAGTTGATAGGCAGTTGCTATATAGTAGATAGGAAGTAAATGACATAATAGCATGAATCATTTGCTAGGAAGAATTGGAATTGAAGTATGCCATGCATTGCTTATCGGTTTCGGTACTATTATGTAGGAATTATTGAGGCAAAAAAAGAGACCGCCTGGTATGGACGGTCTCTATGCATATTTTATAAAGATGCTATTACCTGAGATCTACCACTTCAACACCGGGATATTTCGATTTGTCGAAGGTGAAGTAAGCATCTGAGATGGAAGGTGATGATTTTAATGAGTTGACCACATAGCTATAGCGTTCACCTGTCTTTTCCAGGAATTTGGCGCTATAGATCCTGTTAGTAGCCTTATCTATCAACACATAGATCTTATGAAAAGGACGTGTTTTATCAGTAGGTGTTAACTCTATTTCCTGCAAGGACTTTCCACCCTCTTTTTTTATGCCATTCAATTTATAATAGAAATCCCTGTCATAAAAGTTAGTGAATAGCTTTTGAGGGGTCATTGCGCTGCCGCTTGAATTGACATTATCTACCGTAACCTCGTTGGCGCTTTTATCAAAATTCCAGGTGGTTTTTCCATCTGAATAAATTTCCATTCCATCAAGATTTACCTTATACCTGTTACCCTTCATAGTTACTACTCCTTTTTTAGTGGAAAGTACCTTTCCCTGGGCATTTTCTACATTATAGGTAAATGTTGCCTGTGGTGCATTCAAGCTTTTGAAACCAGCACTCACTTTGTCCAGGATCTTTTTGGCATCAGGATCATTTTGAGTAGGGTTTTTTCCGGTTTGCGCCTGTCCAACAAGTGTCAAAGAAACTAAGCTCAACAGTGTAAATAATTGCTTCATTAATAGCTAATTTGATTAATAAATCGAGGCAAATATAGCCTTTACCAGCAGTTAGAAGGCAATTGACATACCGTGTTTAACCTTCCTTTTGATCTTAACACTAACTTAAATTATCCAGGTATTCCAGCAGTTCAGATTCGGTTTTTATTAATACCTCGCGGGCTTTGCTGCCCTGGTTGGGACCTACCACACCGGCCGCTTCCAGCTGGTCCATCAGGCGTCCTGCCCTGTTATATCCCAACTTCATACGGCGTTGTAACAAAGAGGTGGATCCTATCTGGTTTTGAACGATGAGCTTGGCAGCATCCTCAAACAGCGGATCTTTATCAGAAGCATCGAAGTCCTTGCCTTCCAGCTCTTTTTCATCCACATATTCAGGGAGCATAAATGCCTGCGGATAGCCACGCTGGTCAGCAATAAACTCTACTACCCTTTCCACCTCGGGAGTGTCAACAAACGCACACTGTAAGCGTACGATCTCACCGTTATAAGATATCAACATATCCCCCTTGCCTATTAGCTGTTCAGCGCCTCCAGCATCCAAAATGGTCCTTGAGTCTATTTTTGAGGAAACCTTAAAGGCAATACGTGCCGGGAAGTTGGCTTTGATAGTACCAGTGATGATATTCACCGATGGTCTTTGTGTAGCAATGATCAGGTGAATTCCTACTGCACGGGCCAACTGTGCTAGCCTGGCAATAGGCATTTCCACCTCCTTACCTGCCGTCATAATAAGGTCGGCAAACTCATCAACTACTAATACAATAAATGGCAGGTACTGGTGTCCTTTCTGTGGATTGAGCCTGCGCTTGGTAAACTTCTCATTGTACTCCTTGATATTCCTGGCGCCGGCTTCTTTCAACAGGTCATACCTGTTATCCATTTCTATACAAAGCGCATTCAATGTATTGATCACCTTTTTAGTGTCTGTTATGATGGCATCCTCTTCCCCTGGCAATTTGGCCAGGAAATGTTTTTCGATGTGCCGGTAAATACTCAGCTCCACTTTCTTAGGATCAATCAATACAAATTTTAACTGGGAAGGGTGTTTCTTATACAGCAGGGAAACCAATATGGCATTCAAACCCACTGACTTTCCCTGGCCGGTGGCACCTGCCATCAACAAGTGTGGCATGCTTGCCAGGTCCACAATGAAATTCTCATTATCGATCTTTTTGCCTATGGCAATAGGCAGGCTGAAATTATTATGAGTGAACTTCTCAGAAGACAGTAAGGTCTTCATACTTACCACGGTCTTCTTGAAATTGGGCACCTCAATACCAATTGTCCCTTTCCCGGGAATAGGTGCAATGATACGTATGCCCAGGGCAGCCAGGCTTAGGGCAATATCATCTTCCAGGTTCTTGATACGCGAAATACGCACCCCTGCTGCCGGAACAATCTCATACAAGGTTACAGTAGGTCCTACCGTGGCACTGATCTTCTGGATGGTGATATCGTAATTCTTGAGCGTGTTGATGATCTGGTTTTTGTTAGCCTCCAGTTCTGCCGGATCCTGCACGATCTTTTCACTGCCATGGGTTTCCAGCATGTCCACCTTAGGATATTTATAATCCCGAAGGTCCAGGGTGGGTTCATAAGGTGGCAGGTCACTATAATTCTTTTCAGAATTGTCATCATCAAGGGAAATCTCTTCGGGTGATTTGATTTCTAATGGAAGATCTTCCAGCACTTCTTTTTTAGCAGGCCTTGCTACGGGAACCGGTTCTGGTTCAGGCTCCGGTTCTATCACATCGTGTTTGTGTAAAATATCATCAACAATCTCTTTTTCAAAAACTGGTTCATTGATCGTGAGTTCATTATCATCCTCATCTTCCCGTTCTATCACCTGGAAATCTATGCCGTCATCTTCCAGGTGCCCCGAATCATTAATGAGCATTCCACCTTCCCCTTTCAGCACATTTCCTTTCTCAGGCTCTTCAGCACTTAAGCCTTCAGCATAAAGATCATTAATAGAGCTTCCCTGTGACTTCATGGCTGGAGCCAAAGGCGCTTCCTCCTCAATTTCGTCTTCTGTATCCTGTTCAATAGATTCCTCTCGTTTCCATTCAGGCACATTGAATGTGGGATTGAACTGCCAGATAAGGTAAGAGATGCCTACTACCAGTAATAAGGCCGCAGTGCCAAGTGTACCCAGGAAATTGGTCAACCAATTACTGATCATATCGCCCACCCGGCCGCCAAAAGGGAAATTGGCACTGGAAAATATAAAGGCAAAGGTTACAGATACGATGAGCAAGCCTATGGTAACATATTTAAGGTTCCTCCAGATGGAAAAGACCTTACGATTGACCAATAAGTTGATCCCTACCACGAAAAAGAATGTGCAGAATAACATGGAAGCTATTCCAAAGCCCCTGTAAATAAAGAAATGGGAAATATAAGCACCGAGCCTGCCTAATAAGTTGGCTACCCGGGTATCATTATCTGTCAGGAAGGAAGAATCATTATTCAGCACCTTGTCCTGGTCTTCTTTCCAGGTAAAGAAATAAGATACAAAGGCTATGAAAAGAAATATGGAAGTTAACAGGGAAAGCGTACCTATAATTTTCCAGGTACGTTCATCACGGGCCAGTTTTTTAAAGTCAACCTTTTCTTCTTTATCTGTCTTGAACTTAGTGACAGAAGCTTTGGTGGCTTTTTCCTTTTCGGGTCTTTCTGGTTTTTCCGCAGCAGCTTTAGGTGTAATGGATTTCTTTAGCTTGTTAGCCATAGAATCAAAGATAGTAATATGATCAATGAAATGCAGGCCAGCGGCCTGTTTAACCCAAAATAAACATTATTTTCTGATAATACCCAGAAGCAA
This sequence comes from Bacteroidota bacterium, assembly GCA_023415275.1. Lineage (GTDB taxonomy): Bacteria > Bacteroidota > Bacteroidia > Chitinophagales > Chitinophagaceae > Flavisolibacter. The sequence goes on along the minus strand of JAEZLJ010000157.1, from coordinate 1,633 downwards.
TAATATCCACCCGATGATAAAGAATAGTCCTCCAATGGGAGTAATAATACCTATATAGGTGGGAATTGTTTTATTCATAGCCTGCATGGACACGATCAGGTAAAGCGATCCGGAAAAGAATACCACACCGGCAAGGAAAAGCAAGCCAGCATAGTTCAAAAAACTGTTAGACGCTCTTTCCGTCAGCATACCCACTAAAATTAGGGCAAGGGCATGGTACATCTGGTATTGGACGCCTGTCTGGTAGGTCGCCACTGTTTCGGGAGCCACCAACTTTTTTAAACCATGAGCTCCAAAGGCTCCTAAAGCAACCGCTAAACCACCTAATATAGTCCCGATGATCAAAAATATTTTATGCATGGATTCATTGTTCATGAAAAATACGTTCTATTAATGTATCAAGGCTTACATCATCATCATTGATAATGAGATTGGCCTGTTGGTAAAAGATCTTCCTGTTTGAAAATTTCTTTACAATGAAAGCCTTGAGCTTTTCATCAGGCACTTCCCTGATTAAAGGTCTTTTATCTTTTTCTTTGACAAGGCGATGGTATAAACAATCCACAGAACAATTCAGCCACACTACCATTCCCTTTTTCTTCAGGTAATCAATATTATTATAATAACATGGAGTGCCTCCACCACAAGCCATTATAAAAGTTTCATGGCTTTCAGTAAGCATATATAATACCTCTTTCTCCAGCAATCTGAAATGTTCCTCCCCATGCTCTGAAAAGATCACAGGAATTTCTTTCCCGGCATGTTCAGCAATCTTTTCATCGAGGTCGAAAAATGGTATCGAAAGCTTTTTGCTCAATTCTTTTCCCCAATGTGTTTTACCACAACCCATGAAACCTATGAGAAATATTTTCATATACTGCTGCTATACTAAATTCAGCTACATGCTACTGTTGACAATTATGAATGAACCAGGTAAAACTATTTATCTGGTCAAAAGGCTCAAGGTAGGACTATAAACTATTTCGGGATAATTTATTTCTGATACCGGGCTTATTTAAAAGCATTCAATCCTGTTACATCCATACCTGTGATCAGCAGGTGCACATCATGTGTTCCTTCATAGGTAATTACACTTTCCAGGTTCATCATATGCCTCATGATACTATACTCGCCGGTAATACCCATTCCACCCAACATTTGCCTGGCATCCCTGGCGATATTGGTTGCGATCTCACATGAGTTGCGCTTAGCCATAGATACCTGTTGTGGAGTAGCCCTGCCCTCATTCATCAAAGTACCCAGCCGCCAAACCAGTAATTGCGCCTTGGTGATCTCGGTGATCATTTCAGCCAGCTTTTTTTGCTGCAGTTGAAACCCGCCAATAGGCCTGTCAAATTGTACTCTTTCCTTACTATACCGCAATGCGGTGTCATAACAATCCATGGCTGCACCTAAAGCTCCCCAGGCAATTCCATAACGTGCTTTGGTCAGACATCCCAGTGGACCTTTTAAACCCTTTACTGAAGGAAACAAATTTTCCTTAGGCACTTTCACATTATCAAAAACCAGCTCGCCGGTGGCAGAAGCTCTTAAGCTCCATTTGCCATGCGTGGTTGGTGTAGAAAATCCTTCCATGCCTCTTTCCAATATCAAACCCCTGATATCACCCGAC
>JAEZLJ010000152.1 GCA_023415275.1 Bacteroidota bacterium | reverse complement strand
GTCCTACACAGACCACTCTATACCAGGTGCAGATCACCAAGGCCAATGGATGCATTTCAACTGATACAATAACGGTATGGGTGGGAACAGGAAACCTTGATAATGCCTTTTTGGTTCCCAATGCCTTTACACCTGATGGGGATGGGAAGAATGATTGCTTTGGCGTGCGTCATTGGGGCAGCGTGAGCCAGCTACAATTCACCATCTATAACCGTTGGGGAGAATTGGTGTTTCAAACTAAAGACCCTTCCATTTGCTGGGATGGGAAGTATAAAGGCATCCAGGTATCTACAGGCACCTACGTATATATGATCTCTGCCCTCACACCATGTGGACCAGTGGTAAGGAAAGGCACTATTACATTGATCAGGTAGAATAGGTTGAATATGGACTGGCGCCACCTGTTAGTTTTGGTATCACAGCCCAATAAGGATGGCATAAAGCAGATAGCAGTTCTGAAAACTCACCATAACGCATATACCTATATTCTCCATCCTTCATGCGCCTTAAAGTTGGGGCAAATGCTCAATTCAGCCTTCACCTCATCAACAGTAATCTCGATAAATAATAGAAACTTTGTAGCAACGATTTCATCGTATCCTATCCTGACAGCCGGGTGAAACAGATACGGTATTTTCTTAAAAACTATTTATGAGAACGATTTTCCTGCTACTGGCTGTATGCAGTGCCCTGTTGGGCAGCACCCAGGATGTGGCCAATTTTACAATTGCCACCTCTAACAACCGGACCATTACCATCACCAACACCTCGCAATTCAGCAGTACAACCAATAAGAAGGCCATCTGGAAATTTGGCGACGGATCTATGTCTGTTACAGCGGCCACTGCAGGTACACAGCACCGTTATACAGCCAATGGCACCTATAAGGTTTGTCTTATTCTTTACAGCTATACAGGTGAGCATGACTCAGTGGCTACTGCAGACCATTGCCAGGAGGTGCGCATTGAAGAAACCACTGCTGATTGCAAGGCAGGCTTTGAAGTAGGCAAAAGCAATGACTCGCTGACCAAACTTTTCATGGCACAGGTAAATACAAATGCGGACCACCGGCCGGAACGGATCTGCTGGAACTTTGGCGACCATACGGATAGCTGCATACAATACAATCCTGCAGAATCTCACAATTATGCCATATACCACCATTTCAAAGAAAAGGGCATTTATAATGTTTGTGTGAAGATCCAATACCAGGGAGGTTGCCAGGCAGCTTATTGTCATGAGGTAAAGGTTTCTGGAGAAGACAGTTGCCGTATCGTTTACAAAACAGAAAAGGTCAGCTCCAACAGGCTGGCCCTTCAATTCATAGCACAGCCGCAGCATAGTAATGACAAAATGCCTGTACGCCTTTGCTGGAAATTTGGTGATGGGAAGGATACCTGTATCGAGTATCCCCAGGGAACAGATAAACCATTTACCATCTCACATGCCTATGCACATGCGGGGAATTACGAAGCCTGTGTTGCTGTGCTCTATGACGGAGGCTGCGAAGCAAGGTATTGTCACCAGGTGACCATTGCAGAAATACCGGCACCCACGCCTGATGGCTGCCCGGTGGATATTGAAATGGCACATTCGGACGGCAAGGAGCAAAAGTTCTTTGCTCACACAGCAAACGGAAAGGTGCCCTTGCAAATCTGCTGGAATTTTGGCGATGGACGCGACACATGTATAAACCTGGATCACCCTATCAGGGAAGCACAGTTAGCCATGGAACATGAATACCCGGGGCCGGGTCGCTACCAGCTTTGTGTAAAGGTGAAGTATGATGGCGGATGCATTGCTGACAAGTGCCGCGTGGTGGAAATAGAAGAACACCAATCTGATGTGTGTGGAGGGTATATGTCGTTTTCTGTGACTGGCGAAAGGAAGGTACAGTTCAAAGGTTTTAGCGTGATCAATTCATCCGACCACGTCATTAGCTGGCGATGGAACTTTGGTGATGGACATAGTGGCGATGGCCAGGTAACTACGCATGAATATGCCAGTGCCGGCAGGTATCCGGTTTGCCTGACCATTCTTACTGACCAGGGCTGTGAAACCCGCATTTGCAAAACACTCGTAGTAAATGGCAGCCAGGCAACACCTGTCATGCAGCTATCACCTAACCCGGTTGAATCGGTGCTGCATGTACTGTATCAATCCACCAAAGAACAGGATGTAAGGGTGCTCCTGTTCAATGCCAATGGAGTGCTGGTAAAATCTTATGTAAAAACCGTGATCGTGGGCGTGAATACATGGAGCTTTGATGTCAGCGCACTACCTGCAGGGATCTATTCCCTGGTGGTACAGGTAGGCTCGAGGGTGGTGAGCGCAGCGTTTACAAAACGATAGAATAGTTTTTGGTTTATGGTTTATGGTTTATAGTTACTTAGGTGCTATTAACTGTTATATAATTCAGTCACTCTAAAACTCTAGCAATAGGTTTAAACTGCCATTGCTTAAATTGAGAACTATCTGACCTTACGAACCAAAAACCATAAACCAAAAACAATAAACAGTTTTCTTACACATCACCCGGGTGATCTCTTTCTTCTCTTGGTGGATCACCTTCGGGTTTATCCTTTGCTTTTTGAGTGTCCACTACAATATTTTCTACTGGACCCTCATGTTGCTCCTCCCCGGGTGCTTTGTCATTGCCCTGCCTGCCAACATGGGCACCGGTCATATTGTTGGGGTTATTTAGATTTTCTCTTTGACTTGGTTCCATAAAATGCTTTTCATGGAATCCTTATAATTCTATGCCAGACAGGACTATTTAATATGTAAGATGTAATATTTAATATTTGGAGAGATGTAGTTTCTTATGATTACAGGCACTCTAAACAATTATAATGAGGATTTAACTTATTGACCTTTTGCATTCACCTTGTTAACTCGTCAACTTGTCAACTTCCCCAGTCCTCGTTAAACTACCGCCTCAAATACTTTTTACTTAATTCATCATACACGGAAAGAAACCCTGTTGGTTTTCCCTGCTTGTCAAAGATGGCTTCCCAGGTATTCAGGGGTTCCCAGATGCAAGTGCCTTTGCCGCGACCATCGGCCACATTAAAAGCAATATCAGCCACTTCTTTTTTAAGCGCTGAATACTCTACCACGATCACATCCTTTTTATAGTGGCTTGCCAGGTCATTGATGTTATAATCAAGGTCAGCCAAAGTATTGTGCCATTTAGGATAGTAGGAAAGGCCGATCACATCGAAGGGAATGCCACGGGCTATCATATTGTCGTAGAAGAAGCGGCTCTCGTCATTTTGCCCTCCCAATGCCACGTGCAACATGATGGAAGTGGAGGGTGACACAGCCTTCACACCATTAATGCCTGCATAAATCAATTGTGCCAGGCTATCCAGGTTACCGATGCTTCCCTCAGGCCATATCATGCCATGGTTGATCTCATTACCCACCTGCACCATATCGGGGGCAGTGCCCTGGTCTTTCATTTGGCTGATGACCATTTTAGTATACTCATATACTGACTTCTTTAATTGTTGTAAGGACTGCCCTTCCCATGCTGCAGGTTTGTATTGCTTTTGAGGGTCTGCCCAGTAATCACTGTAGTGGAAATCAAGCAGCAACTTCATCCCGGCAGCCTTGATACGCTTGGCCATTGCCAGTGTATGCTCCAGGTCACAAAATCCTTTCTTAGGTGAGTAGCCGCTGTCTCTTGCAGGGTCATTGAAAAGGCGCAGTCGGATATAATTGAATCCATGATCTTTCAGGATCATTACAGCATCTTTTTGCTTACCGTCTGTATCATTGAACTTCATACCTCTGTCTTCCAGTTGGGGCAGGAAGGAAATGTCGGCACCAAGCATGCGGTCTACTTTCTGTTCAATGAACTTTTGAACAGGGAATAAATTGCCTGAGGAAGAAACAGGGTGTGGAATGCCAGGTTGTATGGTCATGATATCAATAGCACCTGTGTACAGGCTATCGGCCTTTGCTTCAAAATGAATGGTGCTGATATTTGTTCCAGCCTGTAAAATCACCTGGCAATGGCCATTGAACAAATGTCTTTGAGCTAACGTGTCTTCATACTTATCCCTTTCATGACTACTGGGATCGCCGTTGCCTACCCCGATGATGTGTGCATCACCTTTTATAGAAAAATGAACCAGGTTATTGGCATCGGGAACTTCCCTTCCCTGTTTGTCTACTACGCTGATGTTGATGACCGTGGCATCTTTTCCATCTGCCAGCATGGTGGTCTTATAAGGGCTAACCACCACTTCAGCGGGTGACCCGGTGGTCTCCACTTTAGCAGTAAGCTTTTTCCCTTTCTTATAGGCAATTGCTTCCAGCACACCAGGTTGGTAATTCACAGACCACTGGAGGTGACTGTTACGAGGCATTTCCTTTTTGCCAAGGCTTTTGCCGTTCAGGAACAGTTCCACATTATCCGCATTGCTGTTCACCCATACATCAATGGGTTGTCCTTCTTTGCCCTTCCAGTTCCAGTGTGGCGAGATATGCAATACATCCTTATCGGTCCACCAGGACTGGTAATAGTAATAGATATTCTTGGGGAAGCCACATACATCCATGATACCAAAATGAGAGCTGATGTTGGGCCACTGGTAAGGCGTGGGTTCACCGCGGTAATCAAATCCTGTCCATACAAAACCACCCAGCCAGAAATCATTTGGTGCTGCCAGTGACCACCAGGCTTCTGCCGTGCTGGCCCACCAGGGAGCCGTGATATCCTGGTCTGGCACATAGGCATTGACAGTGTCTTTGGTATATATGCCCCGGGTAGTAACTGTGCTTCCCATCTCAGTACCAATGATGGGTTGTTGCGGATGATCCTTGTGGTAATCGGCCACGCCAGTATGCCTGTAATTGAAACCTCTTACTGGTATAATTTCATTGATGCCATGGAATACATTAGCTACATCGGCAGCATAGGTACTTTTTCGTGTAGGATCCATCATCTTTTGAAGAGCCAGCATTGATTGCGCTATACGTCTTCCCACATCTTGAGTCTGCACCCAGCCTTCTTCATTACCTATAGACCAAAGGAATACACAGGTGCGGCTGCGGTCGCGGCGTAACAGGCGCTTCCACTGATCCATGTATTCAGGACTGCTATTCAACAAGCGGGTCTCATCGAGTACTAACATGCCCAGGCTATCGCAGGCATCCAGCAATTCAGGTGTAGGTGGATTATGGCTGGTTCGCATGGCGTTTGAACCCATTTGCTTTAGCAACCGCACCCGGTAGTATTGCAGGTAGTCGGGTAGTGCACTGCCCACCCCTGCATGGTCCTGGTGGTTGTTGGTGCCATAGATCTTGACATGTTTACCATTCAAGAAAACGCCATTAGCTTTTATATCTATGTTGCGCATACCAAAGCGATGCACCAGGCTATCCACCGTTTTGCCCTTTTGCCTGACCAGGGAAACCACCCTGTAGAGATAAGGGTCTTCAAGTGACCATAGATGTGGGGAGTTAATTGTAATATTTTGCTGTATGTTCTTTTCGCCGTTTGTTCCCAGGGAGAGTTGTTCCTCCCTTGACTGGGCCAACTTTTTTCCATTCCTGTCAGTGATATAGGTAAGTACCGATGCATTGGCAGAAACAGCACCCTGGTTTTGCAGTGTTGTTTCCACCGTTACAGAAGCCTTGGCTGCTGTGACCACTGCATGCGTATATACGCCATCGTTAGCTATATGCACATTAGGATATTGGTTCAGCCACACATGGCGGTATATGCCCGCTCCTTCATAGAACCATCCTTCATACTGAGAGGCATCTGCCCTCACCACCAACACATTTTCTTTGTTGTAATTCAGGTAATCGGTAATGTCCACTGAGAACCCCATATAGCCGCTTTTATTATTACCCAGGTAAAAACCGTTGATCCACACTTCCGCATCGCGGTAGATGCCATCAAACTGTATTTGAAAACGTTGACCTGAGTCCGCCTTATTGATATGGAACTGCTTCCTGTACCAGCCAATGCTGGTCTCGGGGTAAAGCCCTCCCACCGGTTTATAGCCATGCGCCATCACGTCAAAATTGGAGGAATTGCTGAATGGTAATTCCACGGCCCAATCGTGAGGCAAGTTGAGATGCCGCCAACCGGAATCATTGAACTTGGGATCAATGGCTGTGCCGGTTGCCGCTCCTGTTTTGGAAAAGATAGTGGCTACAGTGTAATTAAAGTCTTTGGCAGGATCTGAGGCTGAGCCCAGGTGAAACTTCCAGTTGTCGTCAAAATTGATATGCCTGTGCTGTGCTATACCAGTAAGACAGAGCATGGATGCTGCTAAAGCAAAAAAGATCTTCATAGTACTTTTTTATTTCTATTCTAACCAAACGGAAGCAATTTCTAATACCACATCGCCAGGAGACTTCCCTTCCCTGGCAAATCGAATTTCCAGCCTTTCTATTTCGCTGGCATCAAAGGGTTTTGAAGAAGCACTTTGGAACCAAAGTGGTTGAAATCCTGGATAAGGACGGGGCAGTAATAACATGCTATCTGCCTGAAGATGGCTCAGTGGAATCTCTATCTCGTTGTATTCCTTACCTGCCTTCACCACCATAGAAAATGCCTGTGCCTCCCTGGTGACCAGGCTAACCGTAAAAGGTAATTCATTCTCTGCCCTGGCTTTCACTACCAGCTTGGTGAATGAACGCAACTCCTGGCTTCTACCTCTTACTTTATCTCCAAAGTAGCATTGCCATGCCATCAATTGATTGGTATCGCCCAGTATGGTTTGCAAAGCCAGTTGTCTTGGCGCATCTCCAGCTATCCATTGCACCTTGTTATGTCTCCAGTCATTATTGTACACATTGGTCCTTGTCCTGTCTGAAGTGGCATCAAAAAGCAACAAAGGGGACTTGGCTGGAGAGACAAAGGTCTGCCAGCTTTCATTAGCCACGTTATCCCAGGCATAAGGGTCACCCCTGGTGCCACCGGGAAAAGTGTACACGGTGTCTTTACCATGCACCATGATGCGGTAATTCAACAGGCCTGGGGTTACCATGTCTGCAGGAATGAGTGCACTGTAGTTATAACCTGTTGTATGTTCCAGGTTGATCGTTCTCCATTGATTAGCGGCATTTCTCAATTCCAGCGAAACCTTTTGAGGGTCAACGCCGGCAATACTGGCATGAATGATAAAAGGCTTACCAGTTGTTACTTCTTCAAGTGGATGGTGAATGAGCAATGGGGCAATAACGGAAGTAGATGGCGCATAAAATTCTTTGGAGAATTGAGTGCCAGTAGTACTATTGATAGTGTTGGAAATGATGTAAACACCTGGCCCTACAAAATAATGATCGCCTTTTTTGACAAGTTCTTTGTTAGTCTGGACATCAATTATATGATATGCATTCGATAATCCCGGCAAATGCAGATCCAAGCGCTGCGCCTTCCAGTTGATCTTTACCACTTCTTTTTTAGGAGAAGCTTTTTCAAATGGATCCATAACGGTCAAAGCATCAGGCATCAGTTCCAGTCGCCAGCTGCCATTTTCCAGCCGGTCGAAAAAGTAAGCGCCTGTGCCTTCATAATATACTACCGGTGAAGAGCCAACACCAGCAATGTGCTGAAGGTTTTCAGGATGAATTGGTTTTGTGCTGGTGGTATTAGAATAGTAAAATTCAGTGGCTGTATTCATTTCGCTTAACTGCTGCGGATAACTCACACGGAATGGTCCAAAAAGAGTATCCTGTGGAAAGCTGCCATAGCTTTTCAACCGGGGCAGTGTATGAAAGGCTTTCGAAGCGATAAGTAAACTAACCGCCTTGGACGGTGTATAGGCAAGATTCAGGAAATGGGTCTGGTATTCTGTATTGCCATAAGCTGTAGCCATTGGATCGTAGGCAAACTGTGTAGCCCACTGAAATCCTGCTGTTCTGAAACTGCGCACCATGGCCGGAAACATATTGCTTTGCAGGATGTCGGCTGCATCAAATTCATACACCATCTTAGCCCTGTTCCCGAATGCCGGCAATGAATCTCCGAAAGGAATATGGTATTGATCTACATGAGGGAGGAAATTTCCTTTTTGCTCATGCCCTGCCACCAGGCCGGTTGGATACCACTGGAAGCTATGGCCATCAACAGTTGCCTTTGTGACGGCCCCGGCATAGGAAGGAGATTCGCTGATATTATAAAATATGGGCTTGCTCCAGCCAGTGTTCCTGATAGCGCTTGCCAAACGGTTGATGTACTCAGTTGTTCTTACCCCTGGGCCGGAATGGTGGGGTTCATTATTGATCTCTGCAGCTATGACATTTGGGTCATCCTTGTAAGCCAGCTTCGTATAGGGATTAACGTGGGTAAAGAGTTGTTTGAGATAGTTCTCCTGGGCTTTGATGGCAGCTTCCAAAACCACAGCACTTTGCTTTCCATACACTGAGGAGAAACCAATAGTCTTTTCATCTTTTTCAGGATAACCGTTTCCCCAAAAAGCGATAGGAGTGATCAATACTCTTATGTTTCTATCCTTAAGCTTTTGAACGAGATAATCAAACAAGCGCAAGTGTTCATTATTCAACAGGTTGCCCAGCGAATCACTGAGTTCCACATCCCACATGTGCACACGGAAGGCATCAAGGCCCAGGCGAGCCATGTGGTACACATCTGCATCTATGGCCTTTTCAAGGTCTTTGCCTAACGCCTGATGTGAGCGATAGCCATAGGCAAAGGGAACGGTATAGTTTACGCCAAAGAAGGCGGCTTCCTTTTTATTGCTGGTGTAACGCAGAATACCTTGTTTGTCTACATATACAAGATTACTTTTTGCCTGGCTATATCCATTACTTGCACCCATTACCATTAACACAGCTATCAATAAGTAACGGATGATCCTTGATTTATTTCCTATCATGAGCACCTTGCCTTTATTATTTATTGAAAGTAGTTGATAATATAGCTCAACACTATTACATCCATAAAAAAACGCTTCCTTTTGGGGAAGCGTTTTGTAGTCTTATCAACATGTTACCTATTGAATTTTGTAGGTATAATAACCAGCATTATTCAGGTATAAGGTCACTTTATGTGTACCTGCAGTAATCTTAATATTGGCACCATCTTTTTCCAGGCTGCCATCAGCATTATTATCACCCAGGTTCAGGCTCCAGTCGTGGTTAGCCCTAAATTTGAATTCTCCGTCCGCTGCCACATTAATGGTTCCGGACCATGTATCGCTGCCCGCATCATAGGTCATATCCGCATCACTGCTCCAGTCATTGAACCCTCCTATCATGCTCCAGCTGGTCTTGGTAGCAGACCATGTATTGTCAGTGGTGTTAGCCATAATGTGATAATAACCTTCACCAGGAACTTTCAGGTTACCACCACTTGAACTAAGTGTACCGCTTCCGGCATCTCCCAGGGCATTGCTCCAGTCAGGTGTAGTGGTCAACTTAAACTCAAAAGTTCCGCCGGCAGGAAAATATACATACCCATCATATTTTCCATCTGCTGCAGGAGCACCTAACTGGTGAGCAGTGGCAGGTGTCCATCCCTGGTAGTCGCCAGGCACATATAATACTGAATAAGGTCCTGCAGGGGTTACAGTAAACAGGCCGCTTTGGAAATCCAGCCTGATCTTGTACATGCCTGTAGCAGCAGGGCCAGGGAAATTATCACTAAGTCCGGCACCAAATGCACCACCGGTGCTTAATCCGGGTAATGAATTATTGGCTACAGAATACTTATCCCATTCACCATTCTTAACCACCACCAGGTATTGCTTTCCGCCATTCAGGTAGAAAACTCCCTCATAGGTAGTTTCATCGATCTTAGTGAATTGTTGTGCGGGCAATGGCACAGGATTACCCCAACCACCTGCCGTGGCATCGCCTACCAGGAACAAAGTATTGGTTGTGGGAGGAGCAACTTTAGGCGGCACCTTGTAGGGTGTCATTTTGATCTTCAGGCTATTTGATACGAGCCTGTCATTGTTATTGGCATAAGAAGATACTACCCTTACATCCATATCAACAGGCACGTTGAATGCATATCCCTTTGCCAGCAGGATATCATTGAGTTCTTTAGCCAGCACATTTCTTGAAAGCGCACCATTGACAACGATAGTACCAGGATGGGCAAAGTTCTTACCCGTTGAATCTATCTCGATGGTGTATTTCATGTTCTTATCTGCAGTGGCATATTTGGCAGATGTCCAGTTCAGTGTCAGCACTTCTTTTAAAGAATCTGCAGGTGCAGGTTTGATGTCGGTGGCAGATGCGGTAAGCACAGGAGCCGTTCCATTTCCATAATAGGGCAGGTCGCCTACCTTATTACAGGCACTGAATACAATACCGGCACCCACTACCAAGAATAAAAGCTTTATTATAGATCGCATAAAAAATATCTTGTTTGAGTGTTATTGTTTAGTTACTGTATATTTTCCTTTCTGGAAATCCACCTTGATCTTATAGGTGCCACCAGTGGGAGGGCCAGGGAAACCAGGATCGGAGTCTTTTTTCTCAAAGTCCCCTGCCTGCCAGGTGCCCCCAGTGATCATATGGTATTGCGAACCCCAAACACCATTTTCCTGTATCAGCTTATAATTACCACCACCAGGCAAAGTCACGGTCAATTCATACTCTGTAGGAGAAACCTGGGTAAACTGCTGCGAGGTGAGGTAAGGATCTGATAAGGGATTAGACCATCCTGATGGAGCGGCATCACCCGTCATCCAAAGGGTGCCTGCAGCCGGTGGCTGCACCTTAGGAGGTGTAGAGAATGGCGTGGCAGTAAAGGTCAGCACATTGGAAGGCAACGGCGCAGAATTATTGGCCAGGGTTGATTTCACCCGCACTTCTATCTGGTGAGGCTTATCCACCTGTAGGTTCATCTGGTTCAACAGGTAATCATTGATCTGGTTTTGAGAAAAGGTTCTGCTATTTTCCTTACTTACCACTACAGATTGTCTTTGAGGACTAGAGAAGTTGGCACCTACCGTATCAAATTCTATTACATAGTTCACATCCTGTGAGCTAACACCGGTAGTGAACATATAATTAGGATTGGTCCAGGAAAGGGTAAAAGCTTCCTTGTCCTTATTGGCAAAAGAAAGAGGTATAGTGTTGCTAACAGTGGAAGTAAGCACAGGTGCGGTGCCTCCCTCATAATAGATCTTGTGTTCATCCTTTTTGCACGAAGCCAGGACCACCAAGCCAAGGGAGAATAGTATAAGCAATCTATTTTTCATTTTAATAGACATTTTTTAGATTAATAACCAGTGTTTTGAGTCAGGGTTGGATTAGCTGAACGTACAGTAGCAGGAATTGGGAACAGGTTGTATTTGGAATCTACTGCTGTTCCTGAAGCCACACCACCTTTCCATGGCCATACATAATTGCCGGTAGTGAGCAAATTATAGCGGATCAGGTCCGTGCGGCGGTGCCCTTCCCAATATAATTCACGTGCTCTTTCATCCAGTATCAACTGCAGGTTCATGTCAGCTGCCAATAATAAGCCTTCGCTGTTAGGTCCATAACTGTTGCCATAAGCCCTGTAACGCAATTTGTTCATGTAAGCCAGTGCGGTAGTGGCATCACCACCCGTACCATGACGCAATACTGCTTCAGCATAGATCAGGTACATTTCTGCCAGGCGGAAAACAGGAAAGTCGATATCAGAATAGTTATGTTGAACGTCTGATACAGCTCCACCGTCAGAACGCTTGTTCACAAATTTTCTTACGTGCACACCCTGGGCATAATCTCCTACATTGTTGATGGTCTTGGCAGAAAGGTTGCTGAACAAAGCTCTTTGATCTGTATTACCAGTGGGGTCAGTGAACTTGTCAACCAGGGCTGCCGTAGTACGGTAACCTGCCCAACCTTCACTCATGCCATACTCAAGGAAGTCTGTACCTGCCGCAGCTTTCACCAGGAAGGTTGTATTGCCATAGGACTGGGTGCGTAAGCCATCGCAATTGATGGTGAAAATGAATTCAGCTTTTTGCTTGTCATTATCAGCCATGAACAACTTGGGATATCCAGACACCAATTGGTAACCTGCATCTATCACTTTTTTGGAATAAGTGATCGCATCAGTATAATAAGGAATGGCCTGTCCATCTTCGGTTGAGAATCCAAGGTAAACAGGAGCATTCAGGTACATCCTGGCGCGAAGAGCCCATGCAGCAGCCTGGTCCACACGTCCATACTCAATGCTATGAGCAGGTGCCAGTTCTCCATCAATGGCTTTCAATTCCCTGTCTATATAATGAAAGAGATCCTTACGACCAATCTCCCCAGGCAGCGTAGTACCCACTGTCATGGAATCAGTAATGTATGTGGATTTTCCAAACAGATCCATCAAAGCCCAGTAGTTGAAAGCACGCAGGAAGCGAACCTCAGCCCTGGAGTTTTTGATATCTGCTGCTTCAGTGCCACTGATATTTCGGGAGGACAATTTATCGTCCGTTGCTTCTCTCAGGTATTCATTGGCGATAGATACATTATACACCAGCCTGGAATACAATCCTAAAAGGAAAGGATCTGAACTGGTCCATTTTAAACCATGAAAGTCCTTGATGGTCTGGTCATCCCAGGAAACAATGGCTTCCTCTGTGGGCAGTTCCTGTGCATTAAAAAATCCACGGATGAAAGGAGATTGTGAACCTTCATCAAGACCCTGGATATCTGAAGATCCGGCAGGTCCGCTGTTACCAGTAGTAGCCAATCCTCCATACACTTTGGCCAGCACGCTTTTATATCCCGCAGCCGTGGAATAGGTAGTGGCCGGGGTCAGGTCGTTCTTAGGAAATACATCCAGCTTTTTGGCGCAGGAGGTAATACCTGCAGCTATCAAACAGCCGATGATTAAATGATTTATTGATTTGAATTTCATATACCAATTAATTTTTTATTAGAAATCTAAATTGACACCCAGTGAATACACTCTTGGACGCGGATAAATGTTGCCATTGATTCCGTAGTCACTTGACTCTTCTGGATCCAGTCCCTTATAATTAGTGATCAATCCAACATTCTGGATACTTGCCTGTATGCGCAGGTTGGCCTGGTCGTTGAAGACTTTACCTACATTATAACCCAGGTTCAGGTTATCTATACGCAGGAAAGAGGCATTTTCCACGAAGTAATCAGACAGGAACTGGTTGGCACTGTTATTATGAAATCCTGTTTCCAAATAAACTACTGAAGCATTTCCAATATAGCCAAGCGGGTTATTGATAGTAGATAGGATACCTGCGCCTGCATTATACTGGTTATACAGGTAGTTACCGATCATTCCATGTGCGGAAATTCCGGCACTGAATTTCTTATAGCTCACCTGCGTACTGAAGCCAACGAGAAAATCTGGTGCTGGTTTTTTGTACAGGTAACGATCATCGGCATCTACCTTGCCGTCACGGTTGATGTCTTCATACAAACCTTCTATGGGACGACCGTCCTTATCATAGATCTGCTTGTACACAAACATAGAATTAGGTGCATATCCTACGATATTCTTACCCAGGTAGTTACCTGTAGCGATTCCAATGTTACCAACATCAATACCCTTGAAGTTAGAATCCTGGTATCTCAGCAGGTTAGTGATCTTACTCGTATTGTAGGCAATATTGAAGCTCAAATCCCAGTTCACATCAGGTGTTCTGACAGGAGCCACATTCAGCACAACCTCTACTCCTTTATTTTCCAGGTTACCAACGTTGGTAGTGATCCTGTTCACGAAGTTTGCTCCGGGAGCTACTGGAACATCACTCAACAGGTCCTTGGTCTTTTTGAAATAATAGTCAACAGAACCTGAGATCCTGTTCTTCAGGAATCCAAAGTCGAATCCTACGTTCGTTGTAGTGGTAGTTTCCCATTTGATAGTAGGATCATAACCTTCAGGACGCAGGTAAGTATAGAACTGGTCTCCAAACTGGTACTGAGCAGAAGAGTTACTACGGGTGTACCTTGTCAGGTAGGAATAATAAGGTATTCCATCCTGCTGACCGGTAACACCCCAGCCTAAACGAAGCTTTAATTCGCTAAGGGCATTTGAGTTACCAAAGAATTGCTCTCTTAACTTCCAGGCAGCAGCCAGGGCAGGGAAATAACCTACGCGTGTTTCCGGAGAGAACTTGGAACTGGCATCTCTTCTTAAAGAAGCAGTCAACAGGTACTTATCAGCGATGGTGAAGTTCACACGACCCAGGTAAGACTCCAGCCTGTACTTGGGATCATCTGTGGCAAATGTGGGTTGAGAATTCTCAATCGTGTCTTTCAATCCAGGCTTGGCCGGGTTGGCAATAGCCCTGTAACTGAAGGCAGCATAGTTATATATGTCCGTACGGAACTCCTGGTAAGAGTGACCAAGCAATACATCAAATTTAGTATTGATGTCTTTCAACTCTTTGGTATAAAATAATTGTACGTCAGTTAATGTGTTTTTCTTACCCTGCTGATAATATCTTTTACGGCCACCGGTCTTATAATTGGTAGCAGATAAGGAATCAATATTATCATTACCACTTCCCTTGCTGTAGTCCATACCCAGGTTCAGCAACACATGCAGATCTGGCAGGAAATGTAATTTATAATCAAACTGTACGTTACCTATCAGCCTGTTCACCCGAGAGCGGTTATCCCTTAAGTTAATTAAGCTAAGAGGATTACGGGTAGCCAATTGAACCGGATTATTATCACTTTGCAGCCACTCATAGTAACCACCAAATTTATTGGTAGCATACACAGGTTGTGTAGGATCAAAATTTACAGCAGCACCGATAGCACCCTGGTCAGAAAAATTATTCTTGATGGTGCTGGCTTTTGCATTCAGGTTCACAGCCAGGTGATCATCCAAGAATTTAGGGCTTAGGTTTAAAGAAGAAGAAAGGCGGTCAAAAGTGTTTTTTAACAGCACGCCTTCCTGGTTCAGGTAACCCAGGGAAACACGGAACGGAACCACACCCAGGCTACCACTGGCGCTGATGTTATTATCAACCCCAAGGGCTTTTTGGTAGATCTCGTTCTGCCAGTCAGTATTGGCAGTACCCATAACATTCTTCCATGTCATCAAGCCGGTTTCAGCGGCATTGGCAGTAATGATATCCCGCACCTGGTCACCTGTCAGCACTTTTACTTTTTTGCTTACTTCACTTAAGGAAACCTGTGAGTTGAAGTTGAAACGAACTTTACCTTTTGCACCTTTCTTGGTGGTGATCATTAACACACCGTTAGAGGCCCTGGAACCATACAATGCGGTTGCAGAGGCGTCCTTCAGTACGCTCACTGATTCGATATCATTAGGGTTGATGGTACTTAACAGGTTATCTGTTCCGGAAATGCCATTGCTTTCAACCGGCACTCCGTCAATAACAATTAAAGGATCGTTACTGGAGTTCAGGGAAGCGCCACCACGGATGCGGATCTTGCTTCCGCCACCAGCAGAGCCACCGCCGGAAGTGACCTGTAAACCCGCCACCTTACCTTGCAAAAGCTGCTCGGGGGAAGGAATGAATCCTTTTTGAAAATCCTTGGCAGATACCGAGGACACAGAACCAGTAAGGTCACCTTTTCTGCGGGAGCCATAGGCAATGACTACCACTTCATTGAGGTTTCCCATCCCAGACTGCAGGGTAACGTTAATGGATGTACTGTTAATAGGCAGTTCCTGCGCACTATAACCTACTGATGTAAAAACCAGGGTAGTAGCTGATGAAGGAACGGATAGGGTATAACTACCGTCTTCGATAGTTACTGTCCCGATGCTTCTTCCTTTCACGGTAACGGACACACCTGAAACACCTTTGCCGGTAGCGTCACTCACCTTTCCGGAGATCACTCTGTCTTGTGCGGATACGATCAGGGAAAAAAAGAGAAAGAGGGGCAGCCCAATACAATGGAGCAATTTTCTCATGTTCATAAGCAATGAATATTTATTAATAAAGCGGGTTTTGCAGCGTTAATGTGTATTGCGGACACAATTATAATCGTTTTATAAGACTTCCTGAAATTTATTTGCGTTTTCCTGACCAATATCATATAAAGGGAAACTCTTACCCCGTCTGTGTTTCCATGGATCAGGTTACAATATTCCGGGCCGGCTTTGACAGGTTCAGGTCAGTGCCTGATTTCTTTAAACCTGACCTTAATTTGTACAATTTGCCGGGCCTGTGCGGCACATCTTCCTCCATTTGGTTAAGATCCACCAACCAGTTTTTCAGGTTGATCCTTTTCCGGAAGTTTCTACGGTCCAGTTCCTGGCCCAGGATAGCCTGGTAGAGGTCCTGCAACTCGCGCAGGGAAAATTTTTCAGGCAGAAGATTAAAGACCACGGGGTGCTCCAGCACTTTTTCCTGCAGCCTTTGAAGACAAGTATCAAGGATAAGCTTATGGTCAAAAGCCATTTGGCCCAATTCGCATACCCTATGCCAATGCAGCTCATTATCTGTGAGGTTCAGCTTATGGCTTTTAATATTTACCAGGGAATAATAAGCGGTGGTCACCACCCTACCCGAGGGGTGCCGGTGGATATCTCCAAAACTATGCACCTGTTCCAGGTACACGTCCTTTAAACCGGTACGCTGGCGCAACACCCTGTAAGGTGCTTCGTCCAGGTTTTCATTGGGCGTTACCAGGTCGCCCAACAGGGACCAAAGGCCCTCAAACTCCTTAAGATCAGACTTGATCAGCAACACCTTCAGGTGCTTCTCCTCGTAGCCAAAAATGACACAGTCAACAGAAACAGCAATATTAAAGTGTTCCTTATGGCTGATCTTTTCAATGGCAGCGGTTTTCAAACCTGTATTCTGCATAAGCAATTATTGAATGGTTACGGAAATAGTTTTGGATAGTTGTTTACTGCTCACCCTAATGAAATAATTGCCACGGTTCAGCTCCAGGGCCTTCATATTCAATTGGTGATTGCCTTTTGCATGAAATTGATCATGCAGGGTGGTTATAAATTGACCGGTTATATTATATAGATCAGCACGAAGATCACCCGCTACAGGCAGGTTCACCTCCAGCATGTAGGATCACACGACCGGGTTGGGGTAGATCCTTGCCTCCAATGTATTTCCAACCGATGGTATATTGATCACAGGGGTAACAGCCACATTATTTACATTCCTGTTCACGTACACATGAAACTCGCCTGGTAATAAATTGATATTCTGCACAGAGCCTGTGGCAGTATAGGTTGAATTCTGTAAATACTCAAACCAGGTACCTGATCCGGGAAAGCTGATGCTGCCCGATTGCACAGTGACATCAAAATTTCCTACCACCAGCAACTTTGATGTATCACCAGAATTGACAGTTATCCATTTCATAGGCCCGGATAGATTTTGAGTAATGGCTCCTGAAAGGAATGCTTCCTTATACCATGGGTGCGCACGCAACCGTAAAAGCTGGCTGTAAGTATTGTAAATGGATTTACGGCGTGGATCGTTCAGGAAATCCCACCTGATAGGCTTTTCAGCCAGGCGGCAGTCATTACTAACAGTGCCATTGGTACAGGTATTAATAGAATAATTATATCCTAACTCACCAAACTGCCAGATCATTTTAGGACCAGGAATGGTCAAAAACAAAGCAGCATCCAACTCCATTCTTTTTAAGGCAGTGGTGGTATCCTTAATATTATAAGAACCGGCGGCATTCCCATTCTTGAGATTCAAGTATACAAGGCGTTCCTCATCATGGCTTTCCATATAACTCACCAGGTGGGGCTTGGTAAAATTGCGAACTATATGAATAGCCCTTGAAAAATCCCAATCCTGTGGGTAACCCATTGATGCCTGGCCATAATTATAATTCATATTGCCCCAAAGCATCATTCCATAGTCTGCCAGCTCTCTTTCTTCCTGGTCCACGGCTAAGTGTTCCAATATGGCATAGGAACCAGGAGATTTGTTTTGTAAGGTATCATAATAGCCTTTCCAGATGGCCACGCGGCTGGCATCATAATTACTCCATTGGGCAACATTGCAATTGCCACCATTGGCATCACAGGTTTGGGTTTGTGTGAACCCTTTAGAGAGGTCAAACCTGAACCCGTCAATACGGTATTGCTGGAGCCAGTGTTCTACCACCCTGCCTACAAAATATTTGGTGTCTGCGCTGCCATGGTTCATATCATAGCCCACATTAAAGGCATGCTTGGCCACAGTGTTGAACCAGGGGTTCTCTGCCGAAGGCCTGTTATTGGCTGCGTCCCAGTACAATTGCACCATGGGTGACAAACCAAAGGAATGGTTGAGGGCTATATCCATGATCACAGCTATACCCTTCTGATGGCAGGAATCAATGAATTGCTTTAGCGAGTTCCTGGTGCCATAATATTTATCAGGGGCAAAATAAAAATCAGGATTATATCCCCAGCTGCTGTTACCCTCAAATTCATTAAATGGCATCAGTTCAATAGCATTGATACCAAGCGTCTTTAAATAATTCAGGCTGTCCATGACCGTCTTCCAGTCATGAGCTGGCACAAAATCTCTTACCAGCATTTCATAGATCACAAGGCCTCTTTTGTCTGGCCGGGTGAATGTGCTGCTCCAGTTGTAGCCAGGGCTGGCTGTTTGCAGCAGGCTCACCACCCCTGTTTGTCCTGCAGGATAAGCTTTTAAATTGGGGTAGGTGCTGGATGGAATAAAGC
>JAEZLJ010000138.1 GCA_023415275.1 Bacteroidota bacterium | reverse complement strand
GTGGATGACAATGTGAATTTTTACTTTACAGAACTAGATGGATATTTAGCCAGGTTATTACCTGGAGTGGATACCAAGCGCTTCTGGAATGATCCTGCCTTTGAAGGAAGCAGAAGAAGTGCTGAACGGTTTAAAGTGGGTAATATCATGTCTTCTATTCTTTACCGCTTTGTACCTGTAAAGAGAAGATATCAGCATTTGTTCAAGCAGGTAAGGAAACTATCACTGATATGCCTAAAGCAGGGCATGGAAAAGAAAGATGCATTGACAGCCTTATTCAACTTCCTTACAGAGCAAAGGCGCATATCCCTTACCCGTGAACAGTTTGACTTATTGCTTTCTTCCTTTGAAGAAGAACTGGAAACCAGGCTCAAGGAACCAAAACCAGAGAAGGTAAAGAAGCTTAAGAACAGGATTGATATCAAAGTATCTAAACCCTTATCAGAAGAAGAACTCGAGTTCTTAGAGCTTTATATGGATGATTATAACTGGACCATCAGGTTTGAAGGAGAGTTTTCGCCCAATTACCAGGTGCCATTGTTTTTACTTAAACACGTGGCTTAAGCTGTTTCTGGTTTATTGTTTTTTGTTTATGGTTCTTTAGGTGAATGAGTATTATTTATTGCAATGATCCTTTAAGTGGTTAGCACAGATTCCTCGTGCCTCGGAATGACAAGGCATGTGTGTGAGTTATTGCAGTCAGTATTTGAGTTGGAGAGTTAATGTATGAACCAATAAACAGACCATCTACCACCCTTTGGCATTTTACATTTTTCATTTCCCATTTTTCATTCCCATTCCCTCGCCCGAGTTTTGAATTTTTACTTTTGCCTTTTGACTTCTCTTTACCCTCTGCCTAAGTGCATCCAAAACAACCTTGCACAAGCCACTGCATCGGAAAGGGCATCGTGGTGATTCAATTCTATACGGTACTGTTGGCAGAGCAGTGAAAGCTTTTTGCCATAGAGCCGGTAGGTGCAATGGGTTTGGTATTGCGGAACAGGAATGCGGTAATGTGAGAGGGTTTGCTGCAGGCAGCTGTTGTCAAAGGCCATATTGTGCGCCACGAGGTGCTGCCCGGAAATATAGTGTTCCAGCGCCCACCAAACTTTATCGAAAGGAAGTGCAGATGCAGTCATGCGGGGCGTGATACCATGGACATCGATATTATATTTTGAATACTCATTACCCGGCGGGCGTACAAGGATGTTCATCTGGTCTACTATTTCACCCTTCATTACCCTTACCAATCCCACCTGGCAAATGCTGTTACGCTTGCCGGTGGCTGTTTCAAAATCGATAGCTGTAAATGCGTTCTTAGGCATCTGGCAAGGAATGTGGTTATGGAGGCAAAGAAAACAATTTACCTGCATTATTTCCACGGTTTAGACAAACAGAAAAAGTATAACCAGGCTTGCCCAACTTTATTTACTGTATAATTATAATATGATATCTATTGTTTCTATATTTACGGCCACTAACTGCCTGGTTTGATACCATTATGAAAATCGCTTTCCTGCGTATTATCCTTTTTGCTTATAGCATAATAGTTTCCAGTTATAGTTATGCTCAATCAATTATTAGTAGTAATCTAACCGGGGAAAATAATATCAATGGTTTTACAGATGTATATAGTTACCCAGGTGTAATAAATACCGTCTATGCACTTTCTACACATTATCCCTTAATAGAAATAGATTCTACTGATATAGGCACAGATTCAAAATTTCAGCCTGCCGCTAATATGCTTAGTGATTGTGTGCTTCCTGTCATCGTTGCCCAACCTGCCAGCCAGGTTACCACAGAAGGCGACTGGCTCACTTTTACCGTTGGCGTGGATGGCACTCCACCGTTCACATATCAGTGGTTTAAAAATGATGTGCTCATCCCCGGAGCAAATGGCCCCATGTGCTATACCCCACCATTGACCATGGCTGACAGCGGAACCAAATATTATTGCATAGTTACCAATTGCAAAGGCAGCACTACCAGTAACCCTGGAATAGTCTCAGTAAAATCTATCTCTAATCCAGCTCCATTGACTTGCATCACCAAGCATTACAGTAAATCTTATTTCTATAGCGATGTAGGAACA
Source organism: Bacteroidota bacterium (assembly GCA_023415275.1). Lineage (GTDB taxonomy): Bacteria > Bacteroidota > Bacteroidia > Chitinophagales > Chitinophagaceae > Flavisolibacter. The sequence goes on along the minus strand of JAEZLJ010000138.1, from coordinate 20,901 downwards.
ATACATTCTTTTTTAGAGATCCCTGATCATAAATTGTTGTTAAGCGGAGAGATGACCAATGATGTTGTAATAATGAAGACCGACGAGGACGGTAATACTATTTGGTGCAATAAGTATACACAAAATCCACTGGGGGTAGCATATACCAATACAAGGACCTTGCTGGACAATGATAATAACTTATTGACTGCATTTGATCAAAACTCAACTGTGATATTAGCGGCTATCGATACTGCTGGCAACCCAATAAAAGCAAGCTCCATTAGTTTACCCCAGGAAACTTTGGTTCTTGTTGATTTAGGTATGGCTGACAATGGCGATAAGATCCTTTTATTGGATAGGAATAACAATGGAATTTATATCCTGCTAAGACTGTCACCAGATCTTTCGAAAGTTATCTGGAGCAAACAATTTGATTCCTATTCTTTCAAATCTTATTATTCGTTGACGCTAAAAAACTTGCTTATTGATAGAAACAGGATATTGATTCCAAGTGAACTTGGTATTCTGTGTTTTGATGCCTCCACCGGCAATTTTATTGAGAGAAAATATTACACTACAAATGGCAACAATCCACACATCACCACTATCTATCGTTGCGGGTCGGGCTACTTATTAAAGTTCTCAGCATATGAGATCCAGTCATGGGGCATTGTCCGAGTAGATTCCGCATTAAACCTGGTGAATGCCTATACCTTCCCAAGTCTTAATAACAGGGAACCATTGGAAATTTTTCCAACAAAAGATGGAAGCTATTATGCCGCCTATGATTACACCCTGGGTCGTATTATGTACGTAAGCCAACAGGATTCAATATTATGGTCACATTGGTCCATTACTGTTTTCAATGCCAGCCCGTTAAAGATCATTGGAACCAGTCAAAATTTATTTGCACTTGGCATCAGCAATTATAATGTAGGTGTTGGGTCTCCTGGAAGTTATTTTGGATACCTGGGAATTGAAAAAGCGGATTACAATGGCAGGTCAATTTCCTGTTCAAATGGTGAAAACACGGTAAACACGGCAGGTATCGATATATCAATGGCTACATTTTCAGCCATCGTGAACGAAGCACCCATTCTTACATTTAACACTGCACAAATCTCACCAACGCCTTTTTCCTTTATTGAAAACTTTACCTGCTCGGGTGAAAGTACCTGTTCCTCTGTGGATATAATTGGAGAAACATCTCTTTGCGGATCTGGCACAGCTACATACACTGCCAGAAAAAATAATGGTTGTTATTTACCGGTTCAGTGGGAAATAACTGGAGGGCTGTATAACAAACAGGATATTAATGACAGCACTGCAGATATCCGGTTTTTAGAAAGCGGTAGCTACCGCCTGATTGCTTCACTTAAGGACGCTTGTTTCCCTATAGCAGATACTCAAACCATATATGTCACTCTAACTAAAACCTCGCTGGCACTAGGACCAGATAGCAATTTATGCCCAGGTAATACATTGACCCTGAATGCCAAAAAAGGTTTTACTTCTTATTTATGGCAGGATGGTTCAACAGACTCTTTAATAATTGTTTCCGAGCCTGGTACTTATTATGTGCATGCAACAGATGCTTGTGGAAATATTTTTTCTGATACGGTTATAGTAGCTTCACATCCTCAGATCCTTCTTGACCTGGGCCCTGACAGAATCAAGTGCAATAATGATACTGTACATATCAACGCACCAAATGGATTTTTAAATTACACCTGGAGCAATAATTACAATATCAGCTCTATTGCTTCTCAGGATGTAGTTGTAAATCCAATGATGGATACAGCCTATTACCTGAAAGCAGAAAAAACGCCTGGTTGCTTTGCTTATGATACGGTAAGAGTAAATGTGAATCATTCACCGGCTATACAACTTGGCATTGATCAAAGCTTATGCGCGGGAGATAGTATTTATCTTGATGCGGGAAACGGATTTGTGCAATATGCATGGAGTAATGGAGCCACTACATCAGGAATCTTTGTAAAAAATACCGGAAGCTTTTCAATTACAGCATCAGATATCCACGGTTGCAAAAGCTACGATACACTTAAAGTGCTTAATGTATTTAATAATCCAATGGTTTCCCTGGGCCATGACAGTACTCTTTGCATCAATTCAACAAGGGTGCTATATGCAGAAGGTTTTGCATCTTATTTGTGGAATGACGGCAGTAAATTATCCACCCTGACCATCAACAGCAAAGGCAGCTATTCAGTTGAAGTAACGGATGATCATGGCTGTAGAGGCAGGGATACAACTATTATCACAACACTGTTACCAAAACCAAGCAATTTTCTTGCAGCAGATACTTCAATTTGCTCTTACGGTTCCCTAACACTTTCTCCGGCCGGAAATTTCAAAAATCTTTATTGGAGTTCAGGAGGAACTGGCCCATCCCTTACTATCACGCAACCAGGGGTCTACTGGCTTCAGTTACAGAATAATAATAATTGTTTAGGAATAGATTCCATCATAGTAAGCTTGAAAGATTGCATGACAGGCTTCTATGTGCCCAGTGCATTTACGCCGAACGGAGATGGAAAGAACGATGTGTTACGGCCATTGCTTTTTGGAAATGTAAAAAAATTCCAGTTTACTGTTTATAACCGTTGGGGACAAATTATCTACCAAACCGCTGAACTAAATAAAGGATGGAATGGCAACTATGCAGGGAGCAACCAGGATAGCAATGTTTTTGTATGGACCTGCACTTATCAATTAGAAGGACAGGAAATAAAGACAGAGAAAGGATCCGTGGTGCTTATCAGGTAATATTCCCTGACCCAATACAATTCAATTAAAAGAGATGCTCACCACACATAGATCCTTTTCCATCTTGTAGTTATTTATCGCAAAAACCTGTAAGTACATTTCACTAAAAAGCTATTCCTGGCCTTGCTGGCAAAGGCATTGTCAAACAGGATTTCTGCCAGCGGCGTGTCCAGGTCCTGGAAAGCATTGGGTGTATTGCCCTGCGACCATACCAGGTACAGTTCAGACCCTGGCTTGTATTCCCAGCGTACCACAAAGTTTGACCGGAACTGCACAAAATTGAAATCTGGCTTCGCAAAGCTGTAGTCAGCTATGCCATCGCCGTTTTCATCCACCTGCCAGTTGTCATTACCATTACTGATCTGGGTAGGAGTAAATACATGGAAACGGTCTTCGTATTTGGCAGCTAGTGGATTGGATACATAGCCAAAATGTCCATAGAGCGGCCGTGTGATATAAGGCTGCCCATAATATTGCATGGTTAGCTCCGGCGTAATGTTATAGCTTAATCTTCCCGTAAACCGCAATGTCTTTTGACTTACCTCGCCTACAATGGTCCGTGTAAGGCCATTATAGCTGGTAGCGCTGACAAACTGGTCTTGCCGCCGCCAATAATAAGCATAGCTGCTGCTGATGCTGAATTTGAACTCATTGACGGGCTGGAAATTTAATGACAGACTCACCTCATTGTCCTTAATGGTTTTATCAGCACCCCATAGATTGAATACACTGAGGTTGGCATAAAACTTCTTGCGGTAATCACTGTTCAGGTACACATTGTGCATAATTGCGGCCGGCCTGCGTAAGGCCGAGGCACCCCTCAAGGCATTATTTGAAATGTCGAAGGTATTCCAGGTGAGCCCTGTTCCTGTTTGCCAGTTGCTTTTAAAAGTGGCGTGTGAGTTAAAGTTGAATGCCTGGTAAATGAACTTGCCGCTATAATCCCATCTTGACCAGTGATTATAATTCAGCCTCGCACTGCGGAATACTGAAAAAGGTCTTTGAAACTGGAAGCCGGCCCAGGTAAAATGGTTAATCTCGTTTGAGGTGAGCATAAACCCTATATCGTTCAATTCCAGTTGTGGTGAGCGCAGGGTGACACCCGTTTCAAACCGGAACACCTGGCCCCATTTGCCGGATCTTCCACCCGATTTACCAAAGCGCACGGTGCCACCGGTGCCGGTAAGCGAAGTGCGATTGCTATCAAGTGAAACCTCTGTTGCACCTACGCGTTGGAATAAATGTTCAAAGCCTGTCTGCGTTTGCAGAATGGATTCCTTAGTGCCCTGCACATGGCTGAAGACCAGGTTGCCGCGGACATACCAGGTGCGGTTCTTCCAGAATTGCAAAAAATCCAGACCGCCGCTGTATGCATGTCGGTTAAGGATGTCATTGAGACCATTCTCCCGGTTTACCGCCGTGATGATGCCCCCAAGGACAGTGTTCCCTGATTTGCTGTCCTTTTGCAGGCGGCCCACGAAATAATTAGTTAGCGGTTCCACCAGCGCTTTCCTTCTTTCCCCGTTATTATCTATGGTTCCTTTTTCACGTTTGGTAATGCTTTCCAATACGCCAATGCTCCAGCCGTCTTTGGTTTTACCACTAAACTTGGCGGCACCTAATATGGAAGTGCTTTGGGGCAGGTCGGCATATTCACCACTGGTCAGGCTCACATAGCCATGTGGAGCACCCCCGATACGCCGGGAGTAGAATAAAAGATCTGCATCATAATCGCCACCGGCGGCAGAACCGGTCAATTGGTAATCGAAGATATTCCGGCTCTCTATAAAGAAGGGCCTTCTTTCCTGGAAGTAATTTTGAAAACCGTCTATCCGTACCTGTGAGGGGTCGGCCTCCACCTGTCCGAAATCCGGATTGATGGTAAAGTCCAAAATCAGGTCATTGGTAACAGCCAGCTTACCATCCAGGCCTCCTGTTACTTTGGAATCATTTCCTTTAGCAAAGGGATTGCCCTCTTCTTTTTTGTATGTGTCGTGCTGGGCAATGATGTAAGGCGCTATTTCCACCTGGCGGTGCATAGGAATATTCTTCAGGCCATGGAGTTCTCCAAACCTGCTGACCCATACGCCTGAACCCTGCGGAATGAATTGCCAGTTGGACCGCTCTTCCTTGCGCAGTATGCGCCTGGTAACCTGGAAGCCCCAGACCTTGTCAGTTTCATTGCCATAGCGCAACTGGCTCAGGGGAATCTTCACCTCCGCCGTCCAGCCCTTATCGTCTATATGAGTTTTGGCAAACCAGATCGGGTTCCAGCTGGCATCCCAGTTATTGCCATCGCTGGATATAAATTCATCGCTGCGCACACCCGAAACCGAAAGGGTAAAAGAAAAACCGGTGCGCCCATCGTGGTAACTATCAATATTGAGCTCTACCCAATCGCCGGGAAATTCGTCCCGCCTGCCCATACGCTTGTCAATGGAATCGGGCGCACTATCCAGGCATTGATAGGCCAAATACAAATATCGATCATCATACAGGATCTTGAAATTGGTTGGTTGTGAAGGAGGATGCCCTTCGTTGGGCTGGTTCTGAATAAAATCGCCACCCCATTCCACCGCATTCCACGCAGCTTCCTGTGGAATACCGTCAAGGTCTATGGTGCCATTGAGCTGGCTGGTGAAATACTTTTTCTTAGCAATAACAGTATCTTTTTGTTGTGCCTGAAGAAACAGGCCAATTAGCAGGCTAAGGAATACCAGCAGGCAGTTTTTCATAATTAAAGGTTAGCTAATAAACTAAAACATATGCACCCTGAATAGAAGAGTGGCAGATTTATAATTTATCCGGTGAATGAAGATTACGTAAAATATTATATTGAATGGTTACTATTCAGGGTTAACGAACACTACATCTTGCACTTCGATTTAGCCACCCTTCTCTTAAAATATTAAATATCAAATCTTAGCTATTAAATAGTAAACATCCCATCTTTATAGATCACTTTCTCTGTTCCATCTCGTAAGGTGGCAGTCACTGTCCTGTCAGCAGTGCTGATGATATCGGTATGTACTTTGGGACAACTGTTATATCCCATATCGGCCCATTGCTGTTCTGTTACTTTGGCCATATCACCTGTGAAGGTATCCTTGTAAGCATTGCCCAGGGCAATGTGTGTGTTACCAAATTCTCCTCCCTGGTTCTCATCGTACAGTGTAGTGGCCATGAACTTTGTGATCCGGGAGTGACGCTTATCAGTAAGCGAAAATTCACCCACTTTATCTGCATTGTCCTGTGCTATCATTTCTTTGAGTGCATCTTCATTCTCAGTGGCAGAAGAATCGATCACAAAGCCATTTTCAAATTGCAATGACACACCAGCAATGCGCTTGCCTGAATAATACAATGGCTGGTTGAACCGTATGAACCCATTGGTTCCCCGCCAATCGGGGGAAGTAAAGATCTCGAAGCTGGGGATGTTCTTGCCACCACCACTCAACCACTTCCTGTTCTCACCTATCCGAATGTGAAGGTCCGCATCGGCACCTTTGATATGCAGCTTGTCAATAGGTAGCGCATCCAGCTTATCTTTTATCAATTCTATCTCCTGCTGCACAGACTTCCACTTAGCCACCGGATCATCCTCCCGTAAGTAGCAGGCTTCAATGATCTGCTCCCAGTAAGCCTCCAGTGAAAGCCCTGCTTCATCCGCCATGGATTGAGTGCCATACAAGCATAATGACCAGGATAATTTACCTGCCTGCTCCTTGGCTTCCCGCATCTTCATATAGGGAGCACGGGCACTGTTCATCTGGCTGATCCTGGCGGCAGGAATATCTTCCAGGTAATGAATATCCGGCTCTGAAATGATAAAGAGAATGTGATCTGTGGCATCTACAATACCTTTCCAGTAGGGGGTGGCAAAATAGGTGACCTGCTCTTCAGATCCGTTCTGCAGTAGAAAACGTGCAAGGCTGTTGTCCCTAACATTATTGGGTTGATAATTGGTGATGAGGTTGCCCCCTGCAGCATAAACCTCTTTGGCAATGGCCATGAACAGGTCCTTGGTGCATTCCTGTCCTACCAGGAAAACAGTGTCGCCTTTATTGATACCCTTGCCATCATTCAATGCATAGTGCACCATTACCTGTGCATATTTCTTCAGCAGATCATCATCCAGTTTCATTCTAAGTCTTTATTAGGGCCACGAAGATAAGACAGATGAAAAGATGTCAACTGCGGAGACAGCTCAAAGCCTGCATGGTTTGACTGGTCAGCCCTTTTCCTTTCTCATCTTCATTTCGGCAAAACCCAATAAGGTAAAGAATACAAAATAGCCAATGGAATTCCATTCGTGGTTTTCTATCAAAGGTCTGCCTGCCTTCTTTGCGAGGTCGGAGGTAAGAATGGGATAGTTGTACGGCATCTTATACATATGTTGCCAATGAAAATTTAAGGCTACCAAACTACAAATGAGCAGTGCCAGTCCTATACCTACAGGAGCTACAAAATTTTTGAACCTGAGGGACAGGTAATATTGAATGGCGCTTATTCCAAGAACAGAAATATAGATCTTGATGCTTAGCCTGGCTACCAGTGCCAGGTCTAGCGGGTCATCCAGGAAGGCGAATTTGCTAGTAATAAGATTAGATACAGCACCTGTACTCAACAGCAGCACATTGAACAGGATGAATGCTAAAATGATCATTATATGGATGGCGAGGAACTTTGAAAAGTAAATGTTGGCAAAGGATTGGGGAGAAGCAAATACCTGTTTCCAGGTGTTGTTCTTCACTTCTACCTGCGGTATCAGGGTAGTAATAAGAATGACGTACATGGGCAGGGCAAAAGCGCTGAAGAATTGCCATCCCAGCAGAAACAGTTTTCGCCATGGCGAGGCAGAGAAATCTTTTATAGTTCCGTCGCTGGGGTTAAGAGTGAATGCCAGGAAGAATATTCCAGGCACCAGGGCAGCAGACAGGATGCTCAACCAGAAAGAAGCTGTACGCTTTGTTTTTAAAATTTCGGCTTTTGAGGAGATAATAAAGCTCATTGGTTATTGCTTGTAATGTCAATAAATAGTTGTTCCAGGTCGTTTTGTTGTGGCCGCAAAAGATATACGTCTATATTCTGCTCGACCAATCTGCGGTTAATGGATGCTGTTAGTTCCTTTTCTTTTAATGGTATGACCACGTATCCATTCTTTCGTTCGGCACTGTAGGCACTTAATAATTCCAAAGCAGCTTCATTGTTGCTGGTCTTGATCTGCATGTAGCTTTGTTGCTTCTTCATGTTCTGCAGCTCCGTCAAAGTGCCCTGGAAAAGTAACCGGCCATTATGAATGATGCCTACATGGGTGGCCATACGCTCCACCTCCGCCAGTATGTGGCTGGATACAATGATGGTGACACCATTTTCTTTATTGAGTTTTTTGATCAATTCCCTTGTTTCAATGATGCCATTAGGATCAAGGCCATTGGTAGGTTCATCCAGTATCAATAACTCGGGATTGTGCAGCAGGGCCATGGCAATAGATAACCGCTGCTTCATGCCCAGAGAGAACTGTTTGGCTTTCTTTTTTCCAGTATCCTTTAATCCTACTAATTCCAGTACTTCCCCAATCCTTTCCTTAGATACGTTGTAAATGATCCGGTAAATCTCCAGGTTTTCCCTTGCCGTAAGATGGCCGTATAAGGAAGGTTGCTCGATCAAAGTGCCTATTTTTTTCAGGGATTCGATACGGTGATCGGCAAACTCTTTTCCAAACACATGTATGGAACCTTGCTGTTTCTTTAATAAACCCAGTAGCAAGCGTAAGGTGGTGGTCTTGCCTGCTCCATTAGGACCTAAAAACCCGTAGATGCTGCCTTTTTCCACTTCAAGGTTGATATCGTCCAGTGTCTTTTGCTGCTTATTGAAATAATAACTCAGACCCGTTGTTTTAATAATAGCGTTACCAGTCATAATGCTGACATTTTAATAGAACATTTTTGTTAGGAATAATCTTTGGTTGAAGTGGTAACCTTAGCGTGCATGCAAATGCACTGATGGAGCTACAACATAAGAAGGAAACGCCATTCTTTCCTGGAAATTCTGCATTCTTGTTTGAACGGTCGTAATTCAGTGTGAATAGCAGACAGTGACTTTAAAAACAGTATAAGATGCGATAAAATGCCAGTGGTTTTCGACAATTAATTTCCGGGCATACAGTAAATTTAGTATCTGTTGGGAACCCAAAATGGTTACAAGATAAAGGGGTAGTTGTGGCTGTGTGCTTATAATTCACAACCCCTGGAAAGGCATCAATAGCGATACTAAAATTTAAATATATGGCAGACAACACAGTTTCCTTACACAGGGTATTAAGAACATCACCCGAAAAAGTATTCCGTGCATTTACTGAAGCCAGCGCCATGGCAGCATGGTTACCACCCTATGGCTTTCTTTGTACTGTACATGAAATGAACGTGTCTAAAGGTGGCAGTTACAGGATGTCTTTCCAGAATTTCTCTACCGGTAGTTCTCATTCTTTTGGCGGTAAATATATTGAGATCAAACCCAATGAATATTTACAATACACAGACAAATTTGATGATCCTAACCTGCCCGGTGAAATGACCACTACGGTATGGCTGAAAAAAGTATTGGGCGGCACCGAGATCAAGATAGTCCAGGAAGGCATTCCATCTCAGATACCTGTTGAAATGTGTTACATGGGCTGGCAGGAATCGCTGGATAAGCTGACCAGGTTGGTAGAGCCGGAGATCCCTGATATGTAAGCATACAATTTGAAGTTTGAAGTTTGTAGTTCTTGAGGTATAGATTATTTGATTTTAGGCTGAAAGGGTTTATACCGGAGAGCCATTAAGGCTTATGGAGGCATGATATTCATACACCAAATTTTCTCACCTCGTTAACTTTCAAGCTTTAATTCTCTAATTAGAGAATGGTTGCTTGTGGCCTTTTGCATTTTTCTATCATAATCCGACAGGGCGTCTCCAGACTTCCGACTATTGACTATAGACTACTGCCTAAACCCTCCGGGCATGATTTTTACCTATTAGGCCATAAAAAGTGAACTGGGATAGTTTTTACGCAAAGGCCTCAACATGGGTGATGACCATGGCACCCAAGGTGTTGTTTGGATTGGTGGTTGTGGCGATAGGCCTATGGCTCATCAGCCTTTTGAAGAAGTGGATGACGAACCATTTGTTACGCAAAGAAGTGAATTCATCCGTACGTCCCTTCCTGGTCAACCTGAGTATTGTAACCCTGCAAATATTGCTGGCTCTTGGATTTATGCAGATCGTAGGCATACAGATGACTGCTTTTGCGGCATTATTGGGTGCCTTTGGTGTAGCGGCAGGACTGGCCTTATCTGGAACTCTACAAAATTTTACCAGCGGTGTGCTGATCTTGTTACTCAAGCCATTCCGCATTGGTGATAACATTATAACCCAGGGGCAGGAAGGAACTGTTTATACCATACAGATCTTCTTCACCATTATTAAGACTTACGATAACCGGACGGTGATCATGCCTAATAGCAAACTTTCCAATGAAGTGATCGTTAATTTGAGCAGAGAGGGAAAGCGGAGAGTAGATATTGAATTAAAGTTTCCATTCTCAGCAGATTTTGGGGAAGTAAAGAGTCTGCTGGATAAAAGTGTTGATGCGGAAGCAGGCTTGCTGAAAGACCCGGTGCACCGTGTGGGAGTATCTATGGTGGAAGCTGATGGCTATAAGGTGCTGGTGAGTGCCTGGGTGGCGGCACATGGATATGTGGATGCCAGGCTTTTGCTTCAGCAAAGAATCATTGAAGACCTGAAGGGGAAAGGAATAGGGAGTTTTTAGTTTGTAGTTTGTAATTTGTAGTTGAGAGACAGTTTATGTTTATGGTTTTTAGTTTCTTGTTCTTTAAGTTTAAAACGCTTAATTATTTCGATATAAAGTTTTGCTGTAGAGAGAATAACAAAATGGCTTAAACGCTAATTATTTAGCCCTCTTATCTAACTGATTGTATGATCCTGGTCTTATGTATTCAAGGCAGCCTTCAAACCAATAAGTAGGTTTGAAGAAAGGATTTTTACTTTTTAATTTTTACTTTTTACTTATCTCTCTTATCTTTTAGCATGCAAAAGAGTTTAGTTGGTATAGCAGTACTCTGCCTGCTAATGGCTTGTGCCACACGCCAAAGCCAGCGATCATTTTCTTTATTCAATGGGAAGAACCTGGAAGGCTGGCATGCGGATATTCCGGAGAAGGACACCAATGCCACTGCGCCCGATGCCTTTGTTGTTCGGGATGGCATGCTGGTGAGCAAGGGCATTCCGGAAGGTCACCTGATCTCGGATAAAGAATACAAAAACTACCGGCTGGAGGCTGAATACCGCTTTACGGGCAAGCCAGGCAATTGTGGCATATTGGTTCATGCCTCGAAGCCAAGAGCGCTCTATGGTATGTTTCCCCAATCCATTGAGGTTCAGATGGAGCATCAAAATGCCGGTGACTTCTGGTGCATAGTAGAAGACATTACGGTGCCCGATATGGAAAAGCGCCGCGGACCCAGGGACACCTGGGGCATCACGGAAGGCAAGGCACGCAGGATCATTAATCTTACTGACGGATCGGAAGAGCAGGTAGGCGAATGGAACCAGATGACCATAGAATGCCTGGCAGATAGTGTGAAGGTTTGGGTAAATGGTGACCTTGTCAACTTTGGGTATAATGCCACAGCTACTCAAGGCAGGATAGCCATACAGGCCGAAGGGGCTGAAGTGGTTTTTCGCAAGCTGGAGATGAAGCCCATAACTGCTTTGACAAAATAAATGAATAATGCTTTTCCTGCCTTCCTGGTTTGATAAAGAGAAAATACAAGCTATTATCTTTAATATATAATTATGGCTGCTATGGAAAATACGAGAGTGTTTAAAATGTCATTTGCTGGTGTGTATCCTCATTACATTAATAAGGTGGAGAAAAAAAGCCGTACAAAAGAAGAACTGGATACCATCATCCGGTGGTTGACGGGATATGATCAACAGGCATTGCAAAAACAGATAGACAGCAAGGTGGATTTTGAAACCTTTTTTGCCGAGGCGCCACAATTGAATCCAAATGCTTCTAAAATTACCGGTGTCATTTGTGGTTACCGTGTTGAAGAAATGGAAGATAAACTCATGCAAAAGATCCGGTACATGGATAAGCTGGTGGATGAACTGGCCAAAGGTAAGGCGATGGATAAGATCCTGAGGAAATAAGCAGGGATGTACAAGCAGTAGAGGAGTTATTTTTAACAAGTTTCTCAATCACCTCTATTGTCGCTCATTCATGAAAAGCGTTAACTTCATAATCCTGCGTATGAGAAGCTGTATTGTCATCATATTCTTACTGGTAGCCAACCTTGTTCACGGACAACAACTGGGACAGGTGACTTTCACCAATGCCCGCAGCCTTGCCTATTATTCCATATTGACCGACCAGGATGTGCTGGTGCGCATCACTGAGGACGGGAAGATCATAGAATGGGGAACTGAGCTTCTTTCTGACAGGGGCAACTATTACGCCCAGAAGCTGCAGCCTTTCCTAGCCCGGGTGGAATACTATGAGGCAAGCGCAGATTCTGCCTACAGGGGCAAGGTAAAAAGCATTGGCACCACCAGCATCACCTACTACGATTCTTACGAAGAGGCTACGCGGAGAGGCAAACTGAAAAGAATGGGGATGATGAACTTTGATTACTATTCCATGTATGATGACAAAGGAGTTCGTGGGAAATTAAAATTTGCAGGCGACCTTTTACTGGATTATTATGGGTCTTATGAAGATGAATCGGTAAGAGGAAAGCTAAAATCCATTGGCAATATTCCTATCACCTGGGTTACGGTCTTTGAAGACCGCTATAATGCCGGCAAGATCAAATCTGCAGGTTCAGTGTACTACCAATGGTACAACCAGTATGACCGCGCTCATGGTGCCTTGAAGTCCAATAACTACAGGACATGGAGCGGAGGGATACTGTTTATTTTGAGATGAACTGCAGAATATCGAACAAGGAATATCGAATGTCGAAGGATTAGGTGGAAGAGGCTTTTATTATTGCAGTCTTTTATTGGGTCAATTGAAATGTTCAATATTCAACGCTCAATGTTCAATTTTCTAGTGGAGAGAAAGAACTAAGATTTTCAGGATTAAAAGGATTATGGAGGACTAAACTATTCATTACATCCTTGTTAACTTGTCAACTCGTTAACCTGTCAACTGTTTTTCCATTTTCCATTTTACATTTTTCATTCCCCCTCAATCCTTCAACAATATAATTACCACCGAGCCGATCATCATGATCACAGCACCCAATAGTTTTTTACGGATGTCCTTTTCTTTAAAAATGTGGTGGCCTAGAAAGACGCTGACAATGGTGGAGAGCTGGAAAAGGGCAAGCGCATAACCTACCGGCATATGGTCAAAGACGTAGAGCGTGGTCAATTGAGTAATGCCGATACAAAGAATGAGTAAGATAAAAGGAGACAGGTGATGGCTTATTCTGGCCGGTGCTGCCATGGACAGTGACTTATGGTTCAATAGCAATAGCAAAAAAGAAAATAGTGTTCCCAGCCAGCACCAACTGATAAAGGAGGTGAGCACATCAGAAGCAAGGATCACCTTTTTGATCAATACAGCTTCAATGGCCGTGAGCACCATCGCCCACAAACGGTATTGTATTTCCTTTCTCCCAAACAGCGCCCACGAAAATCTTTCTGCGGTAGTGTCCAACACAAAATAACTGCCGCCTATGATCAAGATAGTTCCCAGTACTCCCCACCAATTGGGTACCTCCCGCAGCAGGAAAATGCCAACTATGATACCAACCACAGATTTGTAAGCATTGATGGGACCCAACACAGAAAGATCTCCTTTTTGAAGCGCCATCACCAGAAGACCATTACCCAGTGATCCAACTATGGCACCAAGGACAGCATAGATCCAAAACTGTGCAGGCAATTGCAACCAATGAATTCCTACGGCAAGAGGAATACAAACAATGCTTAATCCAAGGTAAGTAAGGAAGTTCACCCCAAGCGGATGATGCCCTTTTACAGAAAGTGTTTTTTGAAAAACATTCGATACAGGATTAGCCAGTATCCTGAGCAAGACTGCTATTGTTGTGAGTAATATTATAGACAAACTATTCCTCTGTTTGAAACGAAATCCCTGCATTGAATAAAGGAAAGACTGCACCCAATGCTAACATTAAAGATTAGATCACCATTTACCTTTCATCATTGAAAATTGATACTCTTACTTCCTCCTAATCTCTCTTAAATCCTATCAATCCTAGTTCTACAAAAAGATATCCTTCATCAGCTTTCCTCCTGGCACTACGGAATATTTTTCCAGGTCGGTAATTCCCTGCTCCTGCAATACCTTTTCATCAATAAAGAAATTTCCTGTACATGCTGCTGAAGGGCTGGAGAGAATATAATAAGCCGCATCAGCAACAATCTCCGGCTTGCGGCTCATTTGCATTAATACATCTCCACCCAGCAGGTTTTGTACGGCGGCAGTGGCAATAGTGGTCTGTGGCCAAAGGGCATTGGCAGCTATCCTGTCATTTTTCAACTCTTCTGCCAGGCCAGCTACGATCATGCTCATACCATATTTGCTCAGGGTATAGGCCAGGTGCTGCCCCAGCCATTTAGGGTCCAGGTTGAGGGGCGGCGATAAATTCAGGATATGCGCATTGGTTGATTTCTTTAAATGAGGAATGCAGGCCCGGCTCATAAAGAAGGTGCCGCGTACCTGTATGCCCTGCATCAGGTCGAAGCGTTTAGGCTCCGTGGCTTCTGTAGGTGTCAGGCTGATAGCACTGGCATTGTTGACCAGGATATCAATTCCACCAAATTGTTTCACCACTTCCTCCACCGCTTTTTCTATCTGGTCTTCAAAGCGGATGTCGCAGGCCAGCGGCAATACCTTTACGCCCAGGGCTTCTATTTCGGCAGCTGCCGTATATATAGTGCCTTCCAGTTTTGGATGGGGCTCTGTTGTCTTGGCAGCAATGGCAATGTTGGCGCCTTCGCGGGCAAGTCTTAGTGCAATGGCCTTACCGATGCCACGGCTGCCACCCGTAATGAGTACCGTTTTTCCTTTCAATGATATCCTTTCTGTTGCTGTGGCCATGCTGTCATTTTCTTTGAAGCTATAAAAATAAGTTGACCCATAAAAAAGCCCCCTTGCGGAGGCTATAGTATTTAGTAAGCCGGAACCTTAGGCTTGGTCTGCATAATATCGTCAATACGCTGCATGACCTCCGGTGTCAGTTTTGGCAATACCTCCAGCGCCCTCAGGTTTTCCAGCAGCTGCTCTTTTTTAGTAGCTCCCAGGATGGCCGTGGTTACATTTGGATTTTTGACGCACCAGGCTATCGCCATTGTGGACATAGGCGTGCCCAGTTCTTTGGCCACAGTTTCCAGTTGGCGTACACTGGCCAGTTTTTCATCCACCATGAGCTGGTCTTTCAGCCAGTCAAAACCTTCTAACGCCAGGCGGCTACCTTCTGGAATGCCATTGTTGTATTTACCTGTAAGTAAACCGGATGCCAGGGGACTCCATATAGTGGTGCCCATACCTACAGAATTGAAGATGCCCAGGAACTCATTTTCCAGTTTATGCCGTTCCAGCAGGTTGTACTGCGGTTGTTCAACTGATGGAGGGATCAATCCATATTGCGCCGCTGCTCTGTGGGCTTCCATGATCTCCACCCCACTCCATTCGCTGGTGCCCCAGTAAAGGATCTTACCCTGCTGGATCAGCAGGTTCATGGTCCAGACCACTTCTTCTATAGGCACGTTCTTATCGGGTCGGTGACAGAAATAAATATCAAGATAGTCTGCCTGCAGGCGCTGCAAAGCCTCATAGCAGGCTTCCACCAGGTGCTTGCGGCTAAGGCCTGATTGGTTAGGCTTGTTCTCCTTGCCTCTCCATCCAAAAAAAGCCTTGCTGCTCAGTACATAAGAAGTGCGGTCCCAGTTCTTTTTCTTTAATAAACGTCCCATCAGCTTCTCACTTTCGCCCAGCGCATATACTTCAGCGTTATCAAAGAAGTTGACGCCGGCATCATAGGCGATGCCCATGAGCTCATCAGCAATGCTATCATCAATCTGCTTATGGAATGTAACCCAACTACCGTAAGATAAAACGCTGAGCTGCAATCCCGTTTTTCCCATTCTTCTGTATTCCATATAATATCATTTAGGAGTGCAAAGTTAGGAAGAGAGAGAGTTTGTAATTTGTAGTCAGTAGTTTGTAGTTCGTTAGGTCTGATGAGGTTTATTGATAGCCGTCCTTTTTTAGTTCGATGGTTACATAATTTTTAATAATTCACGCTCAATGCTCTATTTACCAATGAGAGGGAACTACCATTTCCAGGGTTGCATAGGATTATTAAGGAAGAAAAGGTTATTAGCACTTTCCTTGTCAACATATTAACTTGTCAACTATTTTTTCTTTTCCATTGTTCATTTTTCATTTACCAAGGCCTCACTCCTCATCCTGTAAACTTCTCCGGCTTCGGCAACAATTTCCATAGCTGGCCGTCGGACTTCTTCCATGGCATGAGTTTCACTTTTTCATTTACACCATCACCATCCACAGTCAGCACTTTATCCGTTCGGGGCACTTGTATGCGGTAATATCCATTTTCTTCGGGAATGAATTCCCATTGCTGGTTTGACAAACTATCATGGATGCGAACCTGTTCCATTCCGGAACCATTGGCAGTACCAGAGGCTTTAAAGGTTTTGCCGGTAAAATAATTGCGCATGGCATACAGGTTGGATCCTGCTGGTGTAAGCTCCCAGGTCAGGCATCGCCATGCATATTTTTCGTAAACAACAATAGGAATACCTTCTGCTCCATTGGCTTCATAGGGCCGCAATAAGAGGCCGCTCTTTTTATTTTCTACCTGGTAGCCTTTTACCTCCTTTTTTTGGGCCATCACCTGAAATACTGATAATAGCAGTAAAGCGGTGACCACCATAGCCCTGGAATATCTTTTCATATTTCTATTATTCTATCAATTTATACATTCATCTTTTGCGCCTGTACGTCAATATAAAATCTGTCAATTGTACTATCTGCTGTTCTTTCAGTGCACCTTCCCAGCTTGGCATACCCTTATCCACTACCCCCTGCCTGATGGTTTTAATAATCCCTGCACGTCCACTTCCGTACTTCCATACATTATCCGTTAAGCTCCCGGCATTTTTATTTCCCTGCAACCGTTGGCCATGACAACTGGCGCAGAGCTGCTGGTATAACACAGCGGCAGACCTGTTTTTGGAGGAAGTAGTAACTATGTTCTTAACAATCTTTGTATTGACTTTATTGGCCATTTTAGATTGAAATAATGTCTTTGGCTTTTTGGAAGATGATGTTTGTATTAATTTCTTCCCCGCAGGTCTTAGCCTTAAAAGAAGATCGTACCCTGAACTACCAGCAGCCAGGTTACTTTCAGGTGGATCTACCTGGGAAGTGGAAATATAGATATAGCCTTCTGGGCCTTCAGCCACTGCCCGGATGCGCCCAAACCGGTTCTTTAATAAAAACTCATGTGCCACCAGTTTTTGTCCATCAAGCTGAATGCGCATTAACGCTTCCCCTCGCATACAACCGATTAGGAGGTTGTTTTTTAACTCCGGAAACGCATTGCCCTGGTAAAAGATAGCTTCTGCCGGACCTATGGCGGGTGAAAACTCCATAAAAGGAGATTCCATGGCTGCTGCAGTCTCGCGGTGATGAATGATTGGCCAACCGTAGTTATGCCCTTTTTGCACCAGGTTGACCTCATCACCATGATTAGGTCCATGTTCTGAATTAAACAGTATTCCTGAGCCTGGCTGGAAGACAATGCCCTGGGAATTGCGGTGGCCATAGGTCCAGATCTCTTTTCTTGCCGTATCGTTATTTATAAATGGATTATCCGTAGGTATGCTGCCATCGTCATTCAACCTGAGAATCTTTCCGTTCAATGCCTTTGTATCCTGCGCCAGCCTGGGCACATCGGCATCACCTGTGGTTATATACAATTTCTGGCCAGGTCCAAACACCAGCCTGCAACCCGTATGATTAAAGCTCCCGGGAATGCTGTCAATGATCATTGATTCATAGATCAAACTATCCTTCAGATAACGATACCGCATCACCTTCAGGTAAGTATTTTGTTCCATGCGGTAGTTATAGGCAAGGTAAACAAAGCTGTTGGACGCAAACTGTGGGTGCAAACAGGCTCCCATGAGACCCATTTTCCCCCTTACTTCTACATCTTTCAATTCCAGTAAAGGTTTATCCTGTAAATGATTATTCTTATACAATCTAACCCTTCCGGGCCTTTCAGTAAATAAGATCGATCCGTCTGGCAGGAACACAATGTCCCAGGGTACCGTCAAGCCCCGGGCAAGCGTATCTACTTCAAAGCTTAAGGTTGGAGCTCCCGGGCGGCTACTATTGGAAAATGCAAGTAGAAAGACAAAGCCTACTACCCCTCCCATTACAAAAAAGTATTTTCTCATGTGTGCCTGTTATTTTCTAATAATCCCCTTTCATTAAATAAGTCCCGCTATTGTTCCTTTTCCCCTACCAATATCCGAAAACTATTTACCTAAGCATGTACATATTGGTTTCACTTCTGCCTCTATCATTGCCCAAACTCAATATTCTTTATCAACTCAACAACTTTCAACCTCTCCAATTTTTCACTTTACTCCCGGGTTTAGTTTTTGAATAGTACAGGTAAATCACACGTTGAAAAGATGCCAAAAACAGCCCTGAAACTTAGTAAATCCGCGGAATTGATATGGAAGAAAGGAAAGGCCGCGCCAATGCCACAGGATCTTGAGCCCATGTTGGCAACGCTTGTAACCCAACCCGTTGAAGAGGAGGGTTGGGTGTATGAAATGAAGTGGGACGGTTATAGAACAGTGGCTTACCTGGGAAAGGGCAAAGTGGAGTTGCGCTCACGCAACAATAAATCCTTCAATGAGAAATTCTATCCTATTTATGACACTCTTGGTCATTGGGGTATTAACGCTGTGGTGGATGGGGAGATATTGGTGCTGAATGATCATGGCCTTCCTGATTTTTCAGCGCTACAGCTATGGCGCAGTGAAGCGGATGGCCACCTGGTATTTTATGCCTTTGACTTGTTGTGGCTGGAAGGAAGATCCCTGATGGATTTACCTATGGAAGAACGCAGGCAATTATTGAAAGATATTATGCCGCGCCTGCCTTCTATCAGGCTAAGTGAAAGCCTGGCCGCCACAGGAGAAGAAGCATTTAAGGAAGCCTACCAGATGCACCTGGAAGGAGTGATGGCGAAGAAAAAAGGATCTGTATATGTGCCAGGTGCCCGCAGTAAGGATTGGCTGAAGATTAAAACTGAGAAGCGACAGGAACTGGTGATTGGTGGCTACACACGGAATGAAGGCACTAATAAGCTATTCAGTGCCTTGCTGATGGGGATACTCGAAGGTGGTAAATTCAATTTCGTCACCCCTGTAGGTACTGGTTTTAATAAGAAGATGCAGGAGTTGATCATCAAAAAGCTGAAGCCTTTTGAGACCAGTAAATCACAATTCGATACAGAGCCGGAATATAACAAACCTTCGCGCTTTCGACCCAACCCACCAAAGGCTGAAGTAACCTGGGTGAAACCAAGGCTAGTAGCGGAAATTGCCTATCGTGAGCTAACGCCGGACGGGGCCTTCAGGCAACCTTCCTTCAAAGGCTTGAGAGAGGATAAAAAACCTTCGGAAGTGGTACGGGAGATTCCAGCAAAAACCATGGAAGTAGTGAAAGAATCAAAGATGGCCACCCAGAAGATCCTGGCAGCCCCACCCAAAAGAGAAAGAAAGACATTGCTCAACCCAAGGGAAGAGTCACAAACACGGATGGTTGGAGGGCATGAATTGCGCTTTACCAACCTGGGAAAGATATATTGGCCCAAAGCCACCAAAGGCTATAAAAAGGAAGTAAGTAAAAGAGATATGATCAACTATTACTTCCAGGTAGCACCTTATATGCTGCCATATTTGAAAGACAAACCACATACTCTTAACCGCCATCCCCACGGAATACAAGGGGAAAGCTTTTATCAAAAGGATGTGAAGGGGAAAGCCCCTGATTGGATAGAAACCTACCCTTATTATAGTTATGCCGACAAACGTGAGAAGGAGTTCCTGGTATGTACCAATGAAGCCAGCCTCTTGTACATGGCATCATTAGGATGCATAGAGATCAATCCATGGCATAGCAAAAAGAATACACCTGACAACCCCGACTGGTGCATTATTGACCTGGACCCCGATAAGAATGATTTTGAACAGGTGATCAGGGCAGCCCAGGTAGTAAAGGCAGTGTTGGATGATATTAAAGTTCCTTCCTGGCCCAAAACCTCAGGTTCTACAGGTCTGCATATTTATATACCCTTTGGTGGAAAATACAGTTACGAAAGCTCTAAGGAGTTTGGGCGTAGCTTAATGAAAATTGTACATGCAGAGATACCCCAATTCACTTCTATTGAACGGAAGACCTCAGATAGAAAAGGGTGCATTTACCTTGATTTCCTGCAAAACAGGCCACAGGCCACGGTGGCAGCCCCATATTCACTAAGGCCCAAACCAGGGGCTCCTGTGTCAATGCCGTTGCATTGGGATGAAGTAAAAAAAGGCCTGCGTAATACTGATTTTCATATAGGAAATGCAGTAGCCAGGCTAAAAGATCTGGGTGATATCTTTAAAGGTGTGCTGGGTAAAGGGATCAATTTGGATAAAGCATTGAAGCAAATAGCGAATCTCATAGCAAGCAAAAGCGAATGAAAAAGCAAAGGGCTGGATTTGGAGCGGAAATCTACTGCAATAAAAAAAGGAAGACCAATGGGCTTCCTCGCAATATACCGGATAGTATAAAGTTACTGCTCTGTCACTTCAGCCAGTTCAGAACCTACCTCTACCTCTTTAGGCAGATTTTTGATAGACAGGTTGAATTTTGAATCCATGCTGAAATGGAAATCTTCTCTTGAAAGTAACTCCTTTACAGTGCTATCCTGCAGAAGAATATCTGCAAGATCCTTGGCCGGAACATTGTTCTTAGTACTGTTCCTGATGCGTCCACTGATAC
>JAEZLJ010000110.1 GCA_023415275.1 Bacteroidota bacterium | reverse complement strand
CAATCGCGGCGGCAATGGCGGCGGTGGTGGTTACAGAGACAGCTATTAATCCTCATACATGCAGCTTATTTAAAGTCCCCAAAAGGGACTTTTTTATTTTCGGGAATACCGTTTCTATCAATTTTATAAAAATAATTTATGTTACTACCCATCGGTGATGATAACAGGGACAGACAGATTACCCCGATGATCAATTATTTACTGATCATTCTGAATATCCTTGTCTTTGTTTTTCTCCAACACCTGGGTAATGACATACATTTTACTTATGCTTATTCCACGGTACCTGGCGAGATACTCACAGGAAGAGACATTGTTACAGATCCCAGGATATTCATGGACCCTATCACACATCAAAGGTTTGAAATGCCAGGACTTCAACCTACTGACATTCCCGTTTACCTTACTTTATTTACTTCTATGTTCATGCATGGAAGCATTGCCCATATCGCGGGCAACATGCTTTTCCTCTGGATCTTTGGAGACAATCTTGAAAACGATATGGGGCATTTCAATTATCTCTTATTTTACTTATTGTGTGGCATTATTGCCAGTTTGAGCCATGTACTTACAACTGCTTACCTTGGACACAACCTTTTGATGCCAAGCCTCGGCGCTTCGGGTGCTATATCAGGTGTCATGGGTGGATATATTTTACAACACCCCGGGCGACGTGTTCATGTTTGGTTCCTATTTGGCATTTTTTCTGTCCCAGCCTTTATAGCTGTAGGTTTATGGTTCCTGTTTCAATTGATCAATAGTATGGGTGCACTAGGCGATGAAACCGGAGGTGTAGCATATGCCGCCCATATAGGAGGTTTTATTGCCGGATTGCTGCTGGTCAAATTATTTGTAAACAAAGAGTTGGCTTCAGTAAATAAAAGAAAAGCTTTTCGACAATATTGAAATATCGAAGTCCTTCGCTTCCAAATATTCCCCATCCATATGCGCCGGCTGAATGGTATTAAATGATAACCTGACATTTTTTACATGCCTGTATTCCACAAATGAAAGATCAAGATGATGGCCTTTCTCAATCACCGGCAAGTAGCGTAATCTTTTTAATGGGACGATCTCTTTTACAATATTGAGATCGAGAAGCCCATCACAGAAAGATGCTTTTGGAGCCACATGAAATCCTCCTCCATAACGTTTGCCATTGGCAACACTAATTAGAAAATATTTTCCCTGCATGGTCTCTCCATCAACATGGATTAATCCCTGCTGCTCTTTATAACCCCATAAATGTTTTATAATAGAAATAAAATAGGAGGTTTTACCAGGCCATTTAGTCTTGCCGGCCAGGTCTTTAACAATAGAGCCATCAAACCCTATACCTACGCCGTTTATAAATAATTTCCCGTTACATTTTCCTGCATCTATTAATTGAGGCTTTGCCTGCAGCAATCTATCTACCTGGGAAGCCAGATCAATTTTACCGTATAACATCCAATGAAGATCATTACCAGTTCCACCTGCAAATATCGCTAAAGGAACAGGACAACCTGGATACTTATTGATGAAATAATTTACGGTACCATCTCCACCAATAATCCATGCTTCGGAAATATCCTGCCACCCTCCTGGCCACTCCGTAACATATATAGAATGCCTGATCTCTCTTTCCTTGAGTAAAGTCGCCACATTCCTGCAAATAGCCAGCGCCTTCTTATTGGTATGCGTAGGATTACATATCAGCGCAATGTTCTTTGAAGTATCAAGCATAAAAAAACGAGGTGTGGCACCTCGTTATAAATATAATAAGCTTCTTCGAACAGAATAAGTGCTGATCATGAAAATCAACCCACCTTCTTCACACTACCTGAACCTGATATATTCTGATTCACACTGGCATTACCCCGGTACGTTATGCTGCTGGATCCTGAAGCTTCAATGTTTAATTGTTTATTAGCAGTGACTTCAGCATCTGAAGATCCCGAAAGATCCAGTTCTGTCACTTCAGTAGAAAGATCTAAACATTTCACATCACCTGAACCACTTACATGAGCTGAAAAATTAGTTGCCTGTCCTTTGATATTGATGCTACCACTCCCTGATATTTCAGCGTATAATTTAGGCAGGTTCACATCCATAATAATATCTCCTGAACCACTTACGTGCAAGCTCAATTCCTGGTTACCGGTTATTGTATTATCCCCAATAATGTCACAAGCCCCTGACACATCAATATCTTTTATTACAGGTGCTGCCACATATACTACGATGTCCTTGGTAGCTTGCACATTATAACCTCTTTTTTCCTTTATTACCAGTGTGTTACCCTCAGTATACACATCCATATATTCCATAAGGTTCTGGTCCAGCTCCAGCTTTACAGATGGCGAAGATTCCTGGCGCACATGAACTTTGATTCCCCCGCTTACGTCAACTTTCTCAAAATTGCCTGTATTTCTCTGCTGTGTTACAATATGACCATCCCCATATACCCGTTCCCCACCGAAATAGCCACAGGAGCTTAATGTAAAAATGACTCCGGCTAAAATAATATTTGATATCCTCATATGAATAGTTTTGGTATTAGACTACTGTTTCTAATGCCAAGTTACAATCAAAATGGGTTTTCTGCATTCTTTCCACTTTAATATACTTACGAACAGGCAGCTATCAATTACCGTTACCCGGAGGTTTCTTATTTTTACAAATCATGACGGAAAAGATTTTGATCCTGGACTTTGGTTCCCAATACACACAATTGATAGCAAGAGCTGTCAGAGAAGCAAATGTTTACTGCGAGATCCAGCCCTTTAATAAGGCTATAGAATATGGTCCTGATTTGAAAGGGATCATTTTATCAGGCTCTCCTTTTTCAGTAAATGATGAAAATGCACCCCAGGTTCCCATTTCATCGCTGGTGAATCAACTTCCTGTTCTTGGTATTTGTTATGGAGCACAATTAACAGCCAAGCAATTTGGTGGCAAAGTAGAAAAAAGCAATAAGCGGGAATATGGACGTGCCGTACTTCACATTCAAAAAGAAGATAACCTGCTTAATAATTTGTTACCCTCCTCCCAGGTTTGGATGAGCCATGGTGATTCTATATTAAAATTGCCTGAAGGATTTGAATTATTGGCCACTACTGATAGCATCCCTGTGGCCGCTTTTAAACAGGCTGCTCACTCCAAACATCCTTTATATGGATTGCAGTTCCATCCCGAAGTATATCATTCTATTGAAGGCAAAAAGATCCTTTTCAACTTTTTGGTAAATATCTGCGGATGCTCACAGGATTGGACACCCGCACATTTTATTACAGATACCATTGCGGCCCTAAAGAATCAAATTGGCGATAAAAAAGTGGTCATGGCCATCAGCGGTGGGGTGGACTCCACTGTGGCTGCTTCACTTATCAGTCGTGCCATTGGCGATAGACTGCATGGGATCTTTGTTGATAATGGTGTGCTTCGGAAAGATGAATACGAGTCTGTTTTAAAAACTTATAAAAAGCTGGGTCTGAATGTAAAAGGAATAGATGCTAAGGATGATTTCTATAAAAAGCTAAAAGGCAAGACCGACCCTGAAAAAAAGCGTAAGGCCATCGGAAAATTATTTATCGAGATTTTCCAGGAGGAAGCCAAAAAGATCAAGGGAGTATCTTTCTTAGGGCAGGGAACTATTTATCCTGATGTTATTGAAAGTGTGTCAGTACATGGTCCTTCCGTCACCATCAAATCACACCATAATGTAGGGGGCCTGCCAAAAAAAATGCATTTATCCCTGGTAGAGCCTTTACGCAATTTATTTAAGGACGAGGTCCGGAAAGTTGGAACCGAATTGGGAATCCCTGAGGACATGATAAGCAGGCATCCTTTTCCCGGTCCCGGATTGGCTATCCGCATATTAGGTGAGGTAACAGAGGAAAAGGTAAAGTTGCTCCAGAAAGCAGATGATATATATGTTAAAGCGTTAAAAGACCATAACTTATATGCAACGGTTTGGCAGGCAGGCACTATCTTATTGCCGGTACGCAGTGTGGGGGTAATGGGTGATGAAAGAACTTACGAGTTTACAGTAGCCTTACGGGCAGTTACCAGTGTGGATGGGATGACGGCCGATTGGGCTCATCTTCCTTACGATTTCCTGGCAACAGTGTCAAACGATATTATAAACTCTGTCAGGGGCATCAACCGGGTGGTTTATGACATCAGCTCAAAGCCCCCAGCTACCATCGAATGGGAATAGGCCATTGGTACTGTCCGGCAGAATAACAGTTGAATCATTGAAAGCTTGATTATGAAAAGAATGTACTTGGCACTCTTACTGGTATTAATAACTGGAGTTTCCTATGGACAGGTTATTCAACGACATAAGATCGCCATTTTTACTCCCCTGTACCTTGATTCAGTAGTGAGCAGTTCTGGAGTTCAACTGGAGAAAAATTACATACCCCGGTTTGCCTTGCCTGGACTGGAGTATTACCAGGGTGTGCAATATGCTTTGGATTCTTTAAATAGAAGAAATGCGCCTTTAGAGGTATTTATACTTGATTCAAGAAGCAAACAATCCATTACCCAACAACTGGCCAGGCCTGAAATGGCCAACGTGGAGATGCTCATTGCCAATAGTAATGCTACAGAAACCAGGACACTGGCCCAGGAAGCCTTTCGCCGGAAGATTCCATTCATCTCGGCCTCTCTTCCCAATGATGTGGGCGTGTCCGACAATCCTTATTTTGTTATTTTAAACTCTACGCTGCAGGCCCATGTGCAAGGCATTTTTGAATACCTGCAAAAATACCATAGCCAGGACCGCATCGTGATGTTTAGAAAACCAGGGCAGCAGGAAGACATGATTAAACAACATTTGCTCTCCTATGCAAAAAACACTTCCGGTAAGCCTTTAGCAATAAAAGTAGTAGAGGTAGGCAGCAACTTTACACCACAGATACTCGCAGCCCATCTTGATAGTACACGCAGGAATATTTGCATTGGTGGGTCAATGGATGAAACCTTTGCGCAAAGGCTGGCTGTCAATCTTTCCAATACTAGTCCATCCTATTCGAAAACACTTATAGGGATGCCCACCTGGGATAAATTGAATTTCAATAAGTTTGATAACCTTGAGGTAATTTACACCACACCATTCTATTACAACCTGGGAACTTCTCTCGAAAACAGGCTTTCCAACTTATATGAGGACGAGTATAGCACCAAGCCATCTGATCTTTTTTATCGGGGGTATGAAAGCATGATGCGGTTTGCTTTGCTTTTACTGGATACAAAAAAAGACATCGCTTCCAATCTTACCCGTAAGGGCAACACTGTTTTTACCCAATTTGATATACAGCCGGTGTTTAAAGACAGCGCTGCCATGACACTGGATTATTTTGAGAACCACCATTTATATTTTATCAAGGTATTGGAGGGCGTCAGGAATATCGTTAATTAAAAAGTTTTCCACTCCACAATAAGCTTCAACAATCCCGGGTAATTACTGGCAGGATTATGGATTCTTGTTCAGTAACTTTAGAATCATGCCCTTGATCGAATTTACTGATAAAGGCCTTTATTGCCGTGCTGGCGATTTTTATATTGACCCCTGGCGACCCGTAGACAAAGCAGTTATTACACATGCGCATAGTGATCATGCCAGGTGGGGGAATAAATATTATTTATGTCACCACGATACCAAACCCATCTTACAGCAAAGGCTTGGACCTAATACTTATCAGTCAATAGCCTGGAATGAGCCGGTGTATATGAACGGTGTCCGCATCTCTCTTTTTCCCGCCGGACATATTATTGGTTCCTCCCAGGTGCGCATTGAATACAATGGTGAAATATGGGTGGTTAGCGGGGACTATAAATTGGAAAATGATGGTATCAGCGGCCAGTTTGAGCCTGTCAAATGCCATAGCTTTATTACTGAATCAACATTTGGTTTGCCTATCTATAACTGGAAGCCACAGTCGGAGATCTATGGTGATATACAGAACTGGATCAGGAAGAACCAGCAAGCTTCCAAAACATCTGTATTGATTGCTTATAGCCTCGGTAAGGCTCAAAGATTGCTTGCACCAATAGCGGAGGTCACCAATAAAATATTTGCTCATGGAGCAGTGTATAATATTCATATGGCCTTAGTGAATGCGGGTTGGAAACTGCCAGCTGTTGAAAGAGTGACACCAGAAACACCCAGGGAGGAATTGAAGGGTGCAGTAGTGATAGCTCCTTCCAGTGCCGAAGGATCACCATGGCTTCGCCGGTTTGCGCCTTATGAAATCGGCATTTGCAGTGGCTGGATGCAGGTACGTGGCAATGCGCGCAGAAAAAATGCGGATGCTGGATTTACCCTCAGCGATCATGCAGATTGGAATGGATTGCTGCAGGCCTGCAAAGAAACTGAAGCTGAATGCATTTATGCCACCCATGGTTTTCAGGCAGTGTTTACACGTTTTTTAAATGAGCAGGGCATCCAGGCAAAGGAAGTAAAAACCGAATACGGTGATGATGAATTGGAACCCGCCGAAATTAAAATAGAAGAAGAATGATATGAGGCAGTTTGCTGAACTGGTAATGAAATTAGGAAGCAGCACTAAAACCAATGACAAACTGGAAGCCTTGATGCATTATTTCACTATTGCAGACAATAAGGATAAAGTTTGGGTCATTGCTATTTTTAGTGGCCGCCGGCCAAAGAGGGCTGTAAATACCACGCAATTGGCTGGCTATTGCATTGAGCTGGCAGGTATTCCATTCTGGCTGTTTGAAGAAAGCTACCATACTGTAGGCGACCTGGCGGAAACCATTGCCCTACTGCTGCCTGGCAATGAGCAGGCACCAGACACTTCCAAAACCTTGCATTATTACATTGAATGTTTAAAAGACCTGGAGAAACAATCTGAAGAAGACAGGAAAGCATTTATAGTCAATGCCTGGCAAGAGATGAACTTTGCGGAACGTTTTGTATTTAATAAACTGATCACCGGCGGTTTTCGCATTGGTGTTTCTCAAAAGGTCATTGTCAATGCACTGGCCAAAACAGTGAGCCTGGAATCCTCTGTCATTGCCCACCGCATCAGTGGCAACTGGGATCCGGGCCATATAACTTTCGATGAACTTTTAAGTGAGCATACCCTCCAAACAGATTTTTCCAAACCCTACCCTTTTTACCTGGCCTATGCCATCGAAGATGACATCAGTCAATTGGGTGATCCTAAAGACTGGCAGGCAGAATGGAAGTGGGATGGCATTCGCGGACAGGTTATCAAAAGAAACCAGGAATTGTTCGTATGGAGCCGCGGTGAAGAATTAATGACTGAAAAGTTTCCCGAATATCACTCCTTGGCCGATGTGCTGCCTGAAGGGATTGCGATAGATGGGGAGATCATTCCATCCATCGATCAGAAGCCGCTTCCTTTTGCATTGCTTCAAACACGTATTGGAAGAAAAAATATCACCAAGAAACAGTTGCAGGAAGCTCCTATCGCCTTTTTCGCCTATGACCTGCTGGAATACAACGGGGAGGACTGGCGCAGCCGCCCCTTGCAGGAAAGAAGGGCCCAATTGGAGGAAGTTATCCTGGCGGCTCAACATCCATCATTGATCATATCCCCCATTGTGCCTTTTGACAACTGGGAAGAGCTGGCAACATTAAGAGGATCATCAAGAGAATTGGGTGCAGAAGGCTTCATGCTGAAGAGAAAAGAATCTTCTTACCAGGTGGGACGCAAAAGAGGTGATTGGTGGAAATGGAAGATCGACCCGTTGACCATCGATGCCGTGATGATCTATGCACAAAAAGGGGCAGGAAGAAGAAGTAACCTCTACACAGATTATACCTTTGCTGTAAAAGATGGTGATAAGCTGATTGCATTCACCAAGGCGTATTCCGGGCTTACCGACAAGGAGTTTGCACAGGTAGATGCCTTTGTTAAGCGCCATTCATTGGAAAAGTTTGGCCCTGTGAGAACCGTAAAACCTGAGTTGGTATTTGAGATCGCCTTTGAGGGAATAGCCGCCAGCAACCGTCATAAATCAGGCGTGGCGCTGCGTTTTCCGCGCATCAGCAGGTGGAGAAAGGATAAGTCACCTGAAGAGATCAATACGCTTGATGATCTAAAGCAATTGCTGGAGGTCTACGGAAAATGAAATTACAAAGCACACCTGGATATAAAGTTGTCAGGCAATGGTTATCATCAAAGGATTTCAAGCCCTTTGCCTACCAGGAAGAAACCTGGCAACATATCATTGATGGCAAAAGCGGATTGGTAAATGCCCCCACAGGCACAGGAAAAACCTTCTCAGTCTTCCTGGGCACCATCATTCAGTTCATTAATCAATATCCTGAACAATTCCGAACTAAAAACAAGAACGGCTTACAACTTATTTGGATCACACCCTTAAGAGCACTGGCAAAGGATATTGGCAGGGCCATGGAAGAAGTGATCGCTGACCTGGGCATGCAATGGAGGGTCGGCATCCGGAATGGCGACACCTCGCTTTCCGAGCGTCAGAAACAAAAAAGAATGATGCCTGAGGTGCTCATTATCACACCTGAAAGCCTCCACCTTTTATTAGCCCAAAAGAATTATCCTGAGGTATTTCATTCACTAAGATTGTTCGTGGTAGATGAATGGCATGAATTGATAGGCAGCAAACGGGGGGTGCAGGTAGAGCTGGCATTAAGCCGGATCATAGGTTGTAAGCATTCATTGAAATCATCAGAGCCAACAACTATCTGGGGTATATCTGCAACCATTGGCAACTTGAACCAGGCCATGGAGGTACTGCTTTATCCATTAAGCCTGACAGGTATTTCAGTCCATGAAGGTGTGATTGTGAGAGCCAGGCTGAATAAGCAAATAGAGATCGAATCCATACTCCCTGATGAAATTGAAAAATATCCATGGGCTGGCCACCTGGGAATCAAACTCGCCGATAAGGTTCTTCCCATTCTTCAACAAAGCAAGACCACCCTCATATTCATCAATACCAGGGGCATGAGTGAAATGTGGTACCAAACACTTTTGCACATTGCTCCGGAACTGGCAGGTGCCATTGCCCTTCACCATGGCAGCATTGAAATGGAGTTGCGAACATGGGTGGAAGAGGCATTGCATGAAGGAAAACTGAAAGCCGTGGTATGCACGGCCAGTCTTGACCTGGGTGTGGACTTCCGTCCTGTGGAAACAGTGATCCAGGTAGGTTCTCCCAAAGGAGTAGCACGTTTTCTGCAACGGGCCGGCCGTAGCGGGCATAGCCCCGATGCGGTGAGTAAGATCTATTTTTTGCCAACCCACTCCCTGGAACTGATCGAAGCAGCCGCTCTCAAATCGGCTGTTGAAGAACAATTCATTGAAAGCCGAGAGCCTTTTCTGTTATGCTATGATGTGCTGGTGCAATATCTCTGCACATTGGCTGTTTCAGATGGCTTTATTCCCGACATTATTTGGAAGGAGGTTAAGGCCACTCATTGTTTTAGTGAGATCACAGAAGACGAATGGCAGGAGATGTTATACTTCATCACCGTCGGTGGCAATGCCTTGCAGCAATATGATGAATATAAGAAAGTAGAGGTGATAGAGGGGCTGTATAAAATAACCGGCAGACGCATCGCCATGCGACACCGTTTGCATATAGGTACCATTGTAAGCGATGCCATGCTAAAGGTAAAGTTCTTAGCAGGTGGTTATGTGGGCATCATCGAAGAGTCTTTCATTTCAAGACTGGAGCCTGGCGATAGCTTTACCCTGGCAGGAAAACAACTGGAACTGGTCATGATCAAAGACATGACCGTGATCGTTAAGAAATCGAATGTAAAGAAGTCTATTGTTCCCAGCTGGATGGGCGGCCGCCTGCCACTCTCCGCCAGTCTTGGTAAAGTGTTGAGGGAACAGTTCGATATCGCCGGAACCAGTTTATCTTCTGGCAATAAAGATGATTTTGCCATTGAGATCACCTCTTTACATCCCCTTCTCCAATTACAGGCTAAATTATCTCATGTGCCAAAAGCGGCTGAATTGCTTATTGAACAAATAGAAACCCGCGATGGCTTTCATTTGTTTGTATATCCTTTTGAAGGAAGGCTGGTACATGAGGCCATGGCTGCAGTATTGGCCTATCGCATCAGTAAGATCACCCCTATCACTTTTTCAATAGCCATGAACGATTATGGCTTTGAGTTGTTGAGCGACCAGCCGATACCTGTTGATGACAGTAATGCCTATGAGTTGTTCTCGCTTGATAACTTAATGGAGGATATTCAACGTAGTGTGAATGCCACTGAAATGGCTAAAAGAAAATTCCGGGACATCGCCGTTATAGGGGGATTGATATTCCAGGGCTATCCTGGAGAGCATAAAAAAGCCAGGCATCTACAGGCTTCTGCAGGTCTTCTATTCAATGTATTCAATGAATACGATCCTGATAATGTATTAATTCGCCAGGCCTTCCAGGAAGTCTTTGATCAACAAATGGAAGAGATACGCTTGCGGGAAATGCTGCAACGCATTCAACATTCCAACATCATTATCACCTATCCACAAAGACTGACGCCTTTTTGTTTTCCAATAAAGGTGGATAGCATGCGGGAGAACCTTACTTCCGAAAAACTGGCCGACAGGGTAAAAAGAATGCAAAATCAATTGAATGCATTGTGATGGAACTGCCCTGTTGTTTATTAATCCCCAGGTAAAAACTATCGACTGTGAACTGTGACACTATTAACAAAATATAGCATCAGCGCCCCTTCCATGACCTTACTTTTGCAGCACTCCTTTTATGCAAGCTCCTATCCTTCATAAGCTCCGTGAACAAAACCTGTGGTTATCCGCACTGCGTTCTATTTTTTGGGAAGAGCAAAAAGCACTCATAGTGTCTGATCTTCATTTTGGCAAAACAGGACACTTTCGCAAATCGGGCATCCCTGTTCCTCAAAACGTATATAAAGAAGATCTTCAAAGGCTGGTAAGCCTGCTTCATTATTTCAAGCCTCAACAGCTTATAGTGGTGGGAGACTTTTTTCACAGCCATGCCAATATGGAATTGGATTGGTTTCAGAAGTGGCGGGAAGACTTCTCATCCCTCAGGATTATCCTGGTGCGAGGCAATCACGATATCTTAAAAGCTTCCTGGTACCAGCAGGCAGGTATAGAAGTGATAGAGCCAGAATTAATGCTTCAGCCTTTTTTGTTCACACACGAACGCTGCGAAGATCATGAAGAACTCTATACATTTTGCGGTCATATACACCCTGGCATTTATTTGCAGGGCCTGGGAAAGCAGGCACTCAGGCTTCCCTGCTTTTATTTCGGCAATAACCACTGCATACTCCCCGCTTTCAGCAAATTCACAGGCACGGCTTTGATTGAACCAGCGCCTAAGGAAAATGTATATGCTATTGTTGAAAACAGCCTGGTTCAAATGCAATGAGCATTCAGCGGAAACTTCATATAGCCTTTGATCCTATTTATGCGCATCCTCTTCCTGAAGGACACAGATTCCCTATGGCTAAATATGATTTGATACCTGGCCAATTGATCTATGAGGGCACCATACATGCTGACAACCTTTTTAAGCCCCAGCCCTGTTCTGACCATGACATCCTGTTAACACATTCCTTTGACTACCTGCAAAAGCTAAAGGACCAAACACTTTCTCCGGGGGAACAAAGACGTATCGGTTTTCCTCAATCCCCGGCATTAACCTACAGGGAATTAATAATTACCCAGGGCACAATTGATTGCTGTCTGTATGCCCTTCAAAATGGAGTGGCCATAAATGTGGCAGGTGGCACACATCATGCATTCCGGGACAAGGGCGAAGGATTTTGCCTGCTTAATGATTTTGCAGTGGCAGCCAACTACCTGTTGAATGGCAGTCTGTCCAAAAAGATTTTGATCATTGACCTTGACGTGCACCAGGGCAATGGCACGGCAAGCATTTTCCAGGACCATACCCAGGTATTTACCTTCAGCATGCATGGGAAAAACAACTATCCTTTTCATAAAGAAAAAAGTCATCTCGATGTTGAACTACAGGATGGTATCCGGGACCAGGAATACCTGTCGCTGCTCGATAATCATTTAAGCGAGTTGCTGCAGCAAGTACAACCAGATTTTGCCTTTTACCTCTCAGGCGTGGATGTACTTTCAACAGATAAGTTTGGAAAATTAAAATTGTCGCACGAAGGATGCAAGCAGCGGGATGCGATGGTATTTAATTATTTAAAACAACAAAACATACCTTGCACAGTGGCTATGGGTGGTGGATATTCTCCAGAGGTCAAAACCATCGTGGAAGCACATTGCAATACATTCCGCCTGGCAAAAGATATATACGAATTGGACTAATGAACTTTTCTTAACTGGTTATAGTCTAAAAAATAAATAAACCTTAAAGTGACCTCATTGCCATGCGAGACCTGCAATGAACTGCCCAGGTTTTTCAGGTAATTAGGATTGTTCCATCCATTTACTCCATATTCATCGCCCAACCAGTTTTTCCATCCAAGTATCAACCTGCTGCCCAATCGAAAATCCCAGGTAAAAAAGGCATCCACATTAAAAGCATTATAATTTTCATCCGACCCCGGAATAAAGCTCCTGGGAACGGTATTACCATTCATATCCACATTATAAAAGCTATTATATTTTACCTTATTCCAGTAATGCCTGCCCCTGACTACCATATTGAGCCTGGAGCTGAAACTATAAGTTCCGGAAAGGATGGACTGGATCTCTGTGAAATCCCGGTAACCCACAATAGGCTCTTTGTTTGATTCTCTACGAAAGGCATATCCTATCTGGTTATTCTCAAACTGCCTGAACACATCGGCACTTAACGTAAGCCTGTCACTAAAGCGGTACCTTACTCCAAATTCTGTGCGGTTATAATTATTATCTGCCTTGGCTCTCGGTGCGTATGCCAGTTCATAGTTTATAAACAGGCGTTTACGGCTATCAGTACTTCCCTCCAGTTCAAATGTGGCCTCTGCAGGCTTTTTCAAGAACTTTCCGGGTGTTCTCAACTCAAAATAATCATTTTGGTCGCCGGGATAAGTACTGGCCGTGAAAGTAATATCCCAGAAATTTTTGAAGATCCAGAACCCTGAGGCGCTCACCAAAACTTCATTATACCGGTAAGGCTTGTACAGGTACTTGGTGGTCACATCAAAACTGTAACGGTAAGTAATGAATCTTTCTGTTGGCTTGAACTGGTTGTAGCTGATGCCTCCAGTATAATTTACCAGGTTGGGCGATTGCAGGTAACCCAGGTCATTAGGATCGTAGGAATTAGAGGTGATGTTGGCGCCTGCATAATAACGAAGCTGGCCATTGGCCTTACTCAACCGCAGGCTGGTATTATACCCGTCATAAGGCTTCACATACATCCTTCCCTGCCTGGTAATGGTATCATACACCAGGTTGATGTTGCCGGAGGGATACAAACTATATCCAAATATCTTGCTGTAGCGTGCCGTACCCTGCAGCCTGAATTGGTTGTCAGCCGTAAATAACGACCAATCCAATGCGCTCACATTGGCATCTCTTGCAGGCCCGTTCCTCATCACATTGGTATTTGTGAACGTTACAGAAGATCTGCCTTTCAGTGCCTGGTCCAGCACTATAATATTATAATTACTTAAAGGCTCCGTTTCAATAATGGTATCTGATTTAGACACCGTATTCCTGAGCTCTGCCCGCATGGGTGCTGTTACGGCATTGAATATGCCAATACCCAATTTCTTTTTATTACGACCCGAGAATTTGATACCGTTATACAACTGTGTGAGTGTAGGATTTTTCACTATCTCGTAATCAACACTGTTTTCTACCAGGGCTTCTACCCCATAATATCCCGATGGGGTGGAACCTATTCTTCGCGAATAGAACAACCCTGATTTATTGAACAATTCAGTTCCTTCTGTAAAGAACGGCCTGTTCTCCTGGAACTGTACTTCAAAAGGCGAAAGATTGTTCACCACGTTGTCTGATACCACCTGTCCAAAATCCGGTATCAAAGTAGCGTCCAGTGTAAAGCTTTCGTTGATGCCGTACTTTACATCCATACCTCCATTGCGCAGCCATTCTTTATCCTTTTTACTTCCTTCGGGATTCACTCTTACACCGCCCGAAACATAGGGCGAAAAACTCAACCGGAGGGGTGGTTGTATATTTTCCAGGTCTTTTAATTGCCCGAATTGATCTATGAAGCCGCTTTGATTGGGATCCACAGCATTCCAATAGGAGCTTTCATTGTTTCTACGTGTAAAGCGCAGGAACTGCAGGCCCCAGGTTTGCTTTTCTTTCTTGGCAAACCTCAGCGAGATATAAGGTATGCGCATTTCCACCAGCCAACCATCGTTCACCAGTTTTGTTTTACTCTCCCATACAGCATCCCAGGTCTTGTCTCCAAAATCGCCGAAGCTTGCACTTGCATTAGCATTGACCTTGGCGTCGCTTTGCACATTATTGGGAGTTACCAGGAACTGGAAACCATTCTGGTGGTCATTGTATGTGTCGAAGAAAACAGAAAAATAATCCACATCCTGTCTTTGTTCTCCATCTCTTGAGGTCAATTGCTTACGGATCAGTGAAGGATCATCATAAAGGTGGGCCCCGATATAGACTGCCGCATTATCATATAAAACCCTGACCTCTGACTTTACCAGGGCTTGTGAACCATAAGAAGGAAAATTCTGTATGAAGCCAGTAGCTACTGGTGCCTGGTTCCAACAGGCATCATCCAGCATCCCGTCTATATGGGGAGCTTGGGAAGTTTTAATTGAAATAAGCGCCTTTTGTCCAAATAGTAAGATACTACAACACAAGGGTACGCATAACAGCATCATTCTCAGCATGCAACTAGTTTAGGCTGAGCGTAAATATAATAGAGAATTCTTATTCTTAAAAACGCAAATTAATTCATGCGCTTTTTTAATACAGTCACCTGTTGTTGCAGGTTGTTCACCAGACTGGCCAGTTGGCCTACATCCCAGCGTTGTTGTGTATTGGCTTTAGATATGATCATCTGTGCCTGCCACACCTCCAGGATATCATCGGCATTGATGATATAGGGTTGATAAGTAGGGTTGTCACTTACCAGGGTGTATTTGTTTTTTTGCCGGTTATTCTTCATCATGCGCTTATACACAATGCCTTCCGACCTGGATACCACTATATAGGTTTGATTGGTCTTTACTTCATCCAGGTTCTGCACTCTTTCTCCTACAATCACCGATCCGCTGGGTGTTGGCATCATGGAGTCACCCACTATTTCAAATGCCCGGTAATCCCCTCCTGCCAACATGGGCAGTGTAAAGGTGTTCAGTTCATCTACGAATTCAGGATCAGCATATCCATTCAGGTAGCCTGCCGCTGCCTTTTGAGGCACAAAAGGAATATCCGTGCGGCCATTGGCCATTTTCTGTGCACGCCGCCTGGCTAAATAATTAGTCTTGGAGTCGCTAACATCTTTACGCAACAGGTCATCCAAAGTAAGCTTGAACATATCTGCCACTACCTCAAGTATCTCAATGCGTGGCTCAGCCCTTTCTTCCTCGTAGGCACCAAGCAAGGATCTTTTGATGCGCAGCTTTTGTGCAAACTCCTCCTGTGTCCAACCGCGAAGCTTTCTTAGGTACTTCAGATTTTTGTTAGCTATTGACATAACACTAATTTATTTAGCCGCAAAATACTAATTTATTTAGATTGACAAAACCCCTGCCTTAATCTTTTTGCAAATACTGTATATTTTATGTCAATAATTGCCATCCAATCCTGTCTGCCTCCATTTTAGGTCATGAAATGGTGCAAATTTTGGTTATCCATAAAAAGTGATCAAATTTGTGCACTAACAAAATCTGTGGAATGGAAAAGGAAAAGAAGAAGCCCGTTATCCTGATTACGAATGATGATGGAATTACAGCCCCCGGAATAAAAAACCTGATCGAAGCCGTAAAAGATCTTGGAAAGGTGGTGGTGGTAGCCCCTGATAAGCCTCAATCCGGAATGGGACACGCCATTACCATTGGTGTTCCCCTTCGCTTACATAAAGTGAATTTGTTCGAAGGTATTGAAGCCTACCAGTGTTCAGGCACACCAGTGGATTGCGTGAAGCTGGCAGTGGATAAAGTACTGCACCATAAGCCAGATATCTGTCTTAGTGGCATCAACCATGGCGCCAATCACAGTATCAATGTGATCTATTCAGGCACTATGTCTGCAGCAGTGGAAGCAGCTATTGAAAGCATTCCTTCCATTGGTTTTTCATTGCTGGATTATAGCCTTGAAGCCGATTTTGCTGCCTCCCGCAAATACGCAAGAATGATCGTTGAACAAATGCTTGCCTCTACACCCAATAAGCACTGTGTATTGAATGTGAACATACCTATTGCAGGTATTAATGAAATAAAAGGTGTAAAAGTATGCAGGCAGGCCTACGCTAAGTATGAGGAAGATTTTATAGAACGCAATGATCCCCATGGACGTAAATATTACTGGCTTACTGGTGAGTTTGTTAATTTTGATGAGGGCACCGATACGGATGTCTGGGCATTAGCCAATAAATATATTAGTATTGTACCCGTGCAATTTGACTTAACCCACTACAAACAAAAGGAACACCTTGAAAAAAACTGGAACATTCTTTCTAAAGAAGGATAACCTGCAAATGGGATTGATTCTTGGCCTCATTACCCCATTGATTGTTTTCATCATCATTTATTTCGCCCGTTTTTCCGGTTACACGTTCCCAGAGTTCATCAGGGTGTTTTTCAGGGAAAACCGGCTGATCACCTTTTTTGGTGTCTGGTGCCTGGTAGGCAATATTGCGCTTTTTACCTATTACATCAACACCTCCCGGGACCAGACAGCTAAAGGCATTTTTGCCATTACCCTGATCTATGGTATAGGGGTGTTGCTGATCAAGCTTTTTAATTAAGAGTAATGCCTGTTTGTCGAGGGCTGTGTTGAAATACGATTTACCAATTTCCTTAAGCCATCAAGTGCTTTATGAAATATTATATAATAGCAGGAGAAGCTTCAGGAGACCTTCACGGCAGCAACCTTATTAAGGAGATTCACCAGCTTGATGAGCAGGCTAACATCCGCTGTTGGGGCGGGGATCTGATGGAGGCCGCGGGTGCTCATTTGGTAAAGCACTACCGCGACCTTGCCTTTATGGGATTCATAGAGGTCATCAAAAACCTGCCTACCATTTTACAAAACCTCAGGTTCTGCAAGCAGGATATACTCTCTTTCAAACCAGATGCAGTAGTACTGATTGACTATCCAGGTTTTAACCTGCGCATAGCAAAATGGGCCAAAGAAAATGGCTTCAAAGTCATTTATTACATCTCACCACAGGTGTGGGCATGGAAAGAAAGCCGTACCAAAATGATCAAAAAAGTGGTGGATAAAATGCTGGTTATCCTTCCTTTTGAGAAAGAGTTTTTCGCCAAATGGGATTACAAAGTGGAATACGTGGGCCATCCGCTGGCACACCTGATAGACCGTTTTGACAGGACTAACTATACCTTCATCACACAAAGCCAGTCCTCAGCAGAAGATCCGGCCACGCGCAACATCACACAGGATAACCGCGAAAGGATCATTTTACTGCCTGGTAGCCGCAAGCAGGAAATACTGGTAAAATTGCCCATCATGCTGGGAGTTACCACCCATTTTCCTAATTACCGGTTTATTATTGCCCAGGCCCCGGGACAACCCTTTGAGCTATATAAAGATCTTATAGCCAGCTATCCCAATGTGGAAGTAGCTTTTCCCGGCCAAACTTATACTTTGCTGGCCAATGCAAAAGCTGCCCTGGTCACCTCAGGTACAGCCACCCTGGAAACAGCCCTATTTGGAGTGCCACAGGTAGTTTGCTACAAAGGATCCCCTATCTCCTACCAGATTGCCCGCAGGCTATTAAAAATAAAATACATCTCGCTCGTAAATCTGATCATGGATAAACAGGTAGTCACTGAACTGATCCAGGACGAACTGACCGTGGAAAATGTGAAAAGGGAGCTGGACGCTATTTTACACAACCAGGAACGCATCAGCCGGCTAAAGGAAGATTATGCAGCATTGAAAGACCTATTAATGCAGGGAGGTGATGCCTCGCAAAGAGCTGCCATTGAAATAGTTGAGTTTGTAAGAGCTAGTGTTTGACCACCAGCTTAATGACCAGAATGATCAGGGCCATAATGAATAATAACAGGCTCAGGCGATTGATACCATGCATGTATTTTACAAAATCTGATTTAGGCCGGTTTGGATCTGGTTTCCGGAGGTAGAGGTATTCGGCCATTTGCTTTAGTATGCCCATAAAAAAACTGTATCATAAAGATACAGTTTAGTATAAAAAGAGTTCATTTATAACATCTTAAGGCGCAGGATTACGGCGCACTTTATCCTGCTTCTTAGCAACTGCACGCATATTAAACCCATCAGGAGATGGTTGGTTCATATAGGATGTCGCTTCTGCGGTTACTCTCTTTTTCTTTTCCGGCTGCTTCTCCGATGACCCACCGGCTGGATGCAAAACAGATTCAAAATAGATAAATAGGTTGCGTAAACAAATGTTCATTTTAGTCAGATATTTAGGATTATTGGACTTCAATTTCTATTCAGGGTTTTACAAGGCTCTGTTAATAAACTATCCCAACAAACTTAGACAAGAACTGGTAAAAACGCAACCCTTTATCGATGAAGAGGGGGAAATTAATCGCTAAAAATTCAGGCAATCAGTAAAATTACTTAGACCCGTTCACAGTAATTTAAGACTCAAATTGAGCATGGTCAAGAAGGCCAGGTAAAAAGTAAAAATTATAGTGACCAGGGTCAACCATAAACTTACCATTAACTATTGACAATCCACGTTATTTAGGGCCATTGCAATAAATAATACCCTTCCACCTAAAGAACCAAAAACGAGAAACAAATTAAGCCACGTGCTTGAGTAGAAATAGTGGTACCATATAATTCTTTGGAAACTCTCCTTCGAATTTGATGGTCCAGTTATAATCATCCATATAAAGTTCTAAGAACTCGAGTTCTTCCTCATTTAAAGGTGCAGATACTTTAATATCGAGCTTGTTCTTTTCCTTCTTTACCTTCTCTTTCTTTGGCTCATTGAGCCTGGTCTCCAACTCCATTAAAAAGGAATCAAGCAACAAGTCAAACTGCTCAAGGGTTAAAGTAATACGCTTTTGCTCTGTAAGGAAGTTGAATAAGGCAGTCAATACATCTTTCTTTCCCAAGCCCTGCTTTAAGCATATCAGCGATAATGTCCTTACCTGTTTAAATAAATGCCTGTATCTTCTTTTTACAGGCACAAAACGGTAAATAATGGAAGACATAATATTACCCTGCTTAAACCTTTCAGCACTTCTCCTGCTTCCCTCAAAGGCAGGATCATTCCAGAAGCGTTTAGTATCCACTCCAGGCAATAGCCTGGCTAAATACCCGTCCAGTTCACTATAGTAAAAGTTGACATTGTCATCCACTGTGCCTACTGCCTTTACATGTCCTATTTGCTTTGCCATATGATATTAGATTTTATAGACTGCAAGATGGCTCAACCTATTTGCTAGTCCAAATGCCATGGCCGGTTTTGGCCGATTTGGCCGGAAATGACCGCTTTTGGCCGGGGGAGAGAGTCGAGAGTCGGGAGGGAGAAGTCGGGAGTCGGGAGCTTGAGAACATAGATGTACCTTGTAGGCAAAGAGCAGTCAACTAGCTGTCAACTAGCTATCAACTGCCTATCTACGCTATACTTAGTGCGTGATGACCACGCAGTAACTATGCCGCAGGTAGGAAGTTAATAGGGCGCAGCTATACTTTTAATAGCAAGTAGCACTATAAGAAATCAAGGGAAGCTATCCAAATCCCAGCTTTGATCATTTATGTCCGCAGGATTTTGCTCATCATGGAATGAAGGGATATTCCTCGTCTTTCAGCTTCTGTGCTTCATCTTCTTTTCTTTCATTGGGGGATTTCATATTATCATAGCGCAGGCGAAGAGAAAGCGCATAACCGTCCAGGTCGGGGAACAGGCTGGCCCGGTGAAGATTCATTTGTTGCAGATCTCTCATCACCTCCCGGCGATGATAACCGGGAATGATCATTTTTACTACTGCTTTCTCCAGGTCTGCCCCCAGGAATTGCAGTTGGTTCATAAACGTATCGCGGGAGGTTCCTGTGCTCAGGAAAATGGATTGCTGAATAGAATACCGCCGGTTCATGCTAAAAGGCTCTACCGGGAATACCAGGTTCTTATCATTTTCATAGAACAGTTTTTCGAAGATCTGTTCATTGATGAGGTTCCTATTTTGGTTGAGCGCTTCACCAAATTCTTCAGAAAGAAATTCAACGGCTCTTTGCTTCAGGTAGTTGACATTGATACCCCAAATACCAACCGAATGTTCTTCAATCACAGGACTGAATTCAAAGGCAAAATAGGCTGCAATGAACGGGGATTTAGTAAGGTCCAACAGCCTGGTGGGAGCACCGTGGTGTTGCATCAGGGCCAGCCATTCTATCAGATGATGAGGTGTGTCGTCCTTGCTTAGATAGTTACGGGCACCTCTTTGAAACTCTGCCACAAACTCTGCCTCAATACCGGGGTAGAAATTGATAAAATAGGTTCTTTCGATGGCATTGTTTAATATCCAGTCGGAATGGCCCTGGCCCCTGAAAGCCCAGTTCTCATTGAATATGCTGATGTAATCTTTGAATTCCTGCCA
Organism: Bacteroidota bacterium; assembly: GCA_023415275.1. Classification (GTDB taxonomy): domain Bacteria; phylum Bacteroidota; class Bacteroidia; order Chitinophagales; family Chitinophagaceae; genus Flavisolibacter. The sequence goes on along the minus strand of JAEZLJ010000110.1, from coordinate 3,342 downwards.
GTTTTCAAATGATATTGTAGAAAATGCATAATCTCCCATCAGCGAAAGGGATAAAAAATTTAAGCCAAAAGCATGGTGAATAGATAGAAATTAAAAAGAAGCAACAGTAGAATTACCTGTATGCGAAATTTATCAATGGTTTTAGAGTTGATCCTGATCAATACATTGGTGTAGCAACAAGAATTAACAGTTCAGTTATTGTCAACCAATTGTTCACAATATTTTCCTCAAAAGCAATGTTGGTATTGATTTTCAGACGATTACCCTATCATTTGAAATCATATTTATTATTAGTAATTACGGCACAGTTTTGGCTAAACTTGCGCGCAGTGTGAGCAGTAATTTTACCAGTGTGATTTGTCTATTTTAATCGAGTACTTTTGACTTTGAAGACCTATCAGTGCCCTCTAATTTTGTATAAGACGAACTTTGAACTAAAGAACAATATCCTGATCTCAGAAAAACCATTCACCAATAAGCCGGGCTTTTCCCAAACACATATAGATCAAGAATAAGACTTTCGAGCTACGTGTAGCCAAACATACATTGTATGCAATGAGCAAAGGTGTAATCATTTAAAAGCTCTACGCTATGATGAACAGATGAGTCAAAAATTGCTTAAGCCATAACCTTTTTATAACCTAAAATTTTCGCAATGAAAAACAGAAAAGTCCAATTCCTAACCGCTATGATGGGTCTATCCCTCTTATGGGTTGGTTGTCAAAAAAACACTAACGAGGTAAAAGCTCCAGCCCAGGAATCGCAAACCGCCAAAACTTTTGGATTAGCACCAGATGATCCAAACATCCTGGCTAAAGTACCTCTGGTTATATCAACCGGTTTTTCAAATGCCCAGATAGAAGCTTCCTCTTCTGCAATGGCGTCTGCAAAAGGAAAACCTGTTAAACCACCAATCAGTAGTTCTGATTTGACGAAGCCAACTGTAAACCCTATATCCCCTGCTAATGGTAGTACCGTAAGCGGAACAGTTAGCATTTCAGCATCAGCCACAGATAATGTAGGGGTAACGTTAATCTCATTATTTATCGATGGAGCACAAGTTGCAAGCAATACTTCAGGTAGTATATCTTATTCCTGGAATGCCTCTTCTCTTTCCGGCAACCACACAATTAGGGTAGATGCAAAAGATGCAGCAGGCAATGTTGGGTCTGCCACCTCCATTGTGGGAGTGAATTCTACTGTTGTTGTTATTCCTACATCTCCAACGCCCACTCCTTCCGCTTATAGCCTGGTAACCCCACCAGTTGGCAACCAGGGTAATGAATGGACTTGTGCGGCATTTGCAAGTGGATATGCTGCTCGTTCAATAGAGGCATACTATAGAACTAAGGCAACTTCCTATAGCATGTCTACAAATATTTTTAGCCCTGAGTACATTTATAATCAAACAAAATTTTCTGATTGTGGCTCAGGTACTTCCATTACTGCAACTCTGGATTTAATGAAGAATAAAGGAGTAGCTACCTGGAACACTATGCCATATAGTGATGCAAATGGCTGTTCATTATTGCCAACTTCTGCGCAAGATGCCGATGCTGCCTTGTACAAAATAGGTGGATATTCTAAAATCCTGAATACTGATAAAGCTGCTATTAAAGCAATGATTTCAGCTAACCATCCAGTTATTGCAACTATTGTGGCAGATAACAGTTTCCTTAATGCTAAAGCCGGATTTATATGGAAGGTTTATTCCGGATCAGGCGCTGCTGGTCACGCTTTAATTATCTGTGGTTATGATGATGCAAAAAATGCTTATAAAGTAATGAGCTCGTGGGGAACCGCCTGGGGTGATGCTGGTTATTCCTGGATTGACTATGACTTTTTCCCAACCAAAGCAGGTACTTACACATTTGTAATGAATTACTAATTTGATTTTAAACAACTCAATAAAAAATCCCGGTTACAATCATTAACCGGGATTTTTTTGACACTTAATAACTCGAAAAGTAAATAAAAGGCACAGTAGAGAGACTCAATTTCTATCAGATAAAACCTTAGCGGATAAAGGCTTGTTATCTATTTGAGTTTCCAGATCTAAATATTGGCACTTTAATATTATCAAGTAGGGGAACCAGGGAGAACTTTGAGAGTTATAACTATATAGTAAAGCCTGATTTTATATTTCCATCTACATATTAATTTTTACTTATTACTCATATTATCAAGTCGGCTTTAAGGATAGGAGCCTTCTGAATAAGGATTCAAAGTAAAAAAAAGGATGCCCCTGGGGGCATCCTTGAAATGTCGGCTTTTCTGTCGGTTATTCTTTTGCGTTGAGCAATTTACCGGTTACTCTTTCGCCATTTACCGTCATCACGAATATCAGGTTTTGCCTGCTTACATCAGGAACACGGTATTCAACTACCTGTTCTGTGTTAGCATGAACATATCCCTGGTAAACGGTTTTGACTTTCTGACCTACCATGTTAAATACATCCAGTGATCCCTGGCCGGATACAGAAGACTTAATAGTAAATCTTACTTTATCGGTGTATGGATTTGGATAAGCACTCACTTTCACATGATCGGAAATGGTATTGGCTTCAGGAGCCACTCTTGCCAGCACCACCATTGAACTGGTGACACAAGCCTGGTATCCATTAAACCTTGTGCATCCGTCAAAGGCATTGTTGATAGCATCTACAGCGTCGTTTACAGCGCTATAGGATGGAACAATGCGTGGTTTGGATGGAGTACCCACATTAGCACCAGGTGTTAAGTAGCCGCTTAACAGGTCGTTAGCAAGAATCAACAGCTCATTTACAGTTGCAGAGGCACCATTGTATGTAAGATAATTTACAACACTTTGGTTCATTGGGAATGAGCCCATACCTGTCATGAGGCAACCTGATTGAATAGGCAATGTCAATAATGGATTACCTGCCAACCGGGTGTTCAATGTTAATGTGATTGTTTGTGACAACAATACATTATTGAACCTACCCTGCTTGGTAGCATATTTCTGCATGAAGCAACCATCTTTGTCAATAGACATAGTACAAGTGACGGTAAGCTTTGTTGGAGTGTTACCACCTGGCATTGCATTATTCAACATTGTAGCACTGCCTTTAGGAATAGTGAATGTGAGATATCCTTCTTTGCCTATTACGATCGGCGAAGTCAACAATGCAGGCAACATTTTCAGGCCATTCTTATTACCCCAGAAACCTTGCGTATAAGAGCAATAAGTGAGACATGGCTGAGAACCGCCTACAGTGGCACTACCAGAGGAAGTACAACCAGCAGTGCTGCGGGCAACGATGCTGTATGTTCCGGCTGGAAGATTACTGAATGTAAAGCTACTTTGAGTAACACCATTCA
>JAEZLJ010000015.1 GCA_023415275.1 Bacteroidota bacterium | reverse complement strand
GCACAGACCGCGTAACAGTGACCAAAACCGTTGAGCGGGATACTGATGTGTAAATAGAAATATGTTATAACAAGAAAGCCATCCTGTATACAGAATGGCTTTTTAACGCTTATGCGTCATTCAGAATATTTGGATGGCGCAACCCGGTTAGGCGATACTAACCGAAGGTTCCCATGAATAATCTGTAGATGTCATGAATACCTCCTTTTCTTTGATGAGCCATGAAGATACAACGGATCATCCAATAAAACACAGGGAAAAACGTTATCAATAAAGGTTTATATTTTTCTTAAGAAACTGATCCTGAACCTTTTGGATATAATGATTTTTGACAGCAGATGCACAGCAAAACAAATCGGATATCTTGTGTCTGATTTGGCAGAAACCCTTGAAAACTTATAATACTATTGTTCATGAATGAGCAGCTTTTCCTTCATAATGTAACCACGAAAGCCAGGCAGCTGAATATTAATCCACTCCTGCTTCTATCCGGCATTGAAGGTCTTTACACGTTTAAAGATGTTCAGCTGAATGCCATCAATTATGAATTCCTTGATAGCCTGATATTATCCATTTTCGCCCTGCGCATTGGCGACCAGTTCCATACCCTGGCACAGGAGAACCTTCTCAGTTCAAATAGCAGGGTCAGGGATGCAGCAGCTTATGAACTCCAGGAGATGAAATCAGACCAGATAGCCCTATCCAATAATACTTACCTGCAATCTTTTGCTTCCATACTGGCTGGCAAAAGCACTATCCGGAATTATCATGAAAAGGCATTGGAGGTAGCTGCCTTTGAGATCAAAAAAACACAACTGGCTTATCACGCCAATAGCATCAGCACCATTGTACTGGCACTTTGTGAAACGGAATTAAAGGATAGTCTAAACATGACGAATTTCTTTAACTCCTAGCCATGCTGCACAGCTACCCTTTCAACCTTAATTGACACCGGCCAATTGAAGGCTGACCTTTTTCAATGAGGTAGATATAATAGCTTCCTTTTCTGTAATGCTGTCTGGTAACAATATGACAGAAACAGAGCGGTCGTTAAACCAGGATGCATTCTTCAATTTCTCCACGTGGATCAAACCCAGTAAATATTGTCTGTCTTCTGTGCTATGGAATTCTGACACCTGTTCAAAATCCCATTTGTTTACTTCAGACCAATCATTAAAGCTTACAAACACCTTTAAATAGTAGCTCGTTGTGAGGGAATATTTCTCTTTGCGGTTTAATTTCTTATACTCGTATTTATAATCATAGCTCAATGCAGAGATATCACTTATCACAGCCGAGGAAGTAGGATACCTGCCCGCACCTTTACCATACAAGAACTGTTTGTCCGCCAGCTTACTTTCTATGATCACTCCATTAAATTCATTCTTCACTCCATACAATTGGCTTTCTGATTTGACAAACTGGGGCAATACAAAGGCTGCCACTTTTCCATTGGACAATTTATATGCCTGTGCAGTCAATTTTACCTGGTAAGCTTTTTCTTCGGCATAGCGGGTATCGGTGGTATGAAGCCTGGTAATGCCAAGGTGTAATAATTCTTCAGGTTTTGTAATGATACCATAAGCATGGGCCAAAAGAATGGTCAGCTTATTGGTAGCATCTATACCTTCCACATCAAGCGAGGGATTACTTTCAGCAAAGCCCAGTTGCTGCGCCTTTTGAAGCGCATCATTGTAGGTAAGTCCTTCATCAATGATCTTGGTAAGTATATAGTTAGTAGAACCATTAACAATGCCGCAAACACTTTGCAAGAGGTCATTATCATAATATTCCTCCAGGTTGCGGATGATGGGGATGCTTCCACAAACAGCAGCTTCATACAAAAATGAAACACCATTATCTTCCTGGAGGCGCAACAGCTCTGGCAAGTGCTCGGCAATCATTTTCTTATTGGCGCTGACCACGGATTTTTTATTCCTCAGGGCTGTGCTCACAATAGTGTATGCCTCTTTAGCATCGTCAATCAACTCCACTACCAGGTCTATTCCCGGGTCATTCAATATATCATCATAGCTGGTGGTAAACAAACTAGCGGGTGCATTCCTTTCCTTTTCGGCATGCTTGATACAAACCTTTTTGATCAACGCATTTAATGAAGGTGTTTGATGTAAAACCTTATAGATACCTTCTCCTACTACACCAAAACCAAATAATCCAATCTGTAATACTTTATCGTGTTTCATACTTTTCATTTAATCGTTTATTGCTGTTAATGCTTTTGATTTTATATTTTCTATTCCCAGGAATGGAATAACGAGTTCAGTGATCTTTTCAAATTCCAGCAAGAAGCCATCGTGCCCATAATGCGAATCAATGACTGCAAGTTGAGCTCCCTTAATATGGCGGGCCAGGTATTCCTGCTCTTCACGTGGAAACAACAGGTCCGAATCAATGCTTATTACTAGCGCCTTTGACCTGATATGTTGCAAGGCATCTTCTATAGAGTGCCTTCCCCTGCCCACGTCATGAGCGTCCATTGACCGACTCAGGAAAAAATAGCTGAATGCATTGAACCTTTTAGCCAGCTTTTCTCCCTGGTGTTGCTGGTAGGTTTCTGCTTTAAATATTTCTTTACTGACTTGCAAGCCTGGCACCTGGTGTGTGCCCTGCTGGGAAAGTCCATAAGTATGGTAATTCCGGTAAGACAACAAGGCCACCGCCCTTGCGACTTTCATACCATTGATGCCGGCCGTTTCATGTTTATTAGCCCATGTAGGATCTGCTTCTATACAAAAACGCTGGGTGGCATTAAAGGCAATGCCCCAGGGCGAATGGCGGGCATTGGTGGCAATGGGAATAATGTGCTCGAACAACCATGGTTCTTCTATAGCCCATTCCAACAATTGCTGGCCGCCCATGGAGCCGCCCAGCCCCGCCTTGATGGTATCAATGCCCAATGCTTCTTTCAGATGCCTGTAAGCTCTTACCATATCTCTGGTGGTGAAGAGAGGAAATTCGTGGTAGTAGGGTCTTTGATGCTGTGCATCATAATCCAGCGGAGAGATACTTCCATAACAGCTACCCGGCATGTTTACACAAACAATAAAGTATTGTGCAGGATCAAACAAACACTGGTCACCTACCAACCCGTGCCACCACTCTGAGGGATCGCTATTGGCAGTAAGCGCATGAAAGATCCAGATCACATTGTCCTTCTTTTCATTCAGCTGCCCAAGAGCAGTATAGGCCAGGTGAAACCCAGGCAACACTTGGCCTGATTCTAAAACAAATGGTTCCTTATAGTAAAAAGTTTTTGTCATAGTTGAAAAGCAAGATGCCTTTACGCATCTTGCTCTTGGTAATTATAGAATGCTCAGGCCAGTTGTTTGGCAAACACCTTTTGAAAGGCTTGCTCAAGGTCTGCCTTGATATCTTCAATATGCTCCAGGCCTACACTGATACGAACCTGGTTAGGAGCCACGCCTGCGGCTTTCTGCTCTTCCTCACTTAACTGTTCATGTGTAGTGGAAGCGGGGTGAATGGCCAGGGTCTTGGCATCACCCAGGTTGGCCAGGTGGCTTACCAGTTTCAGGTTGTCTATTAACTGGCTGGCCTTTCCCTTTTCGCCTTTTACTCCAAAATTTAATATGCCTCCATAACCGTTGGGAAGATATTTTTTAGCGAGGTCGTGATAGCGACTGCTTTTCAGACCCGGGTACTCAACAAATTCTACCAGCGGATGCTGTTCCAGCCACTCAGCCAATGCCTGGGCATTCTGTACATGTCTTTCCAGGCGAAGGGAAAGAGTCTCGAGGCCTTGTAATAACAGGAAGGAATTGAAAGGACTCTGGCTGGTTCCAAAATCACGCAATCCTTCTACCCTGGCCCTGATAGCAAAAGCAATGTTTGGCAGGCCTAATGGGTTGCCTTCACCGAAGATCTCCCAGAATTTCAAGCCATGATAACCTTCTGAAGGTTCAGTGAATTGAGGGAATTTTCCATTACCCCAGTTATAATTACCACCATCCACTATCACACCGCCAATGGTGGTACCATGTCCGCCTATCCATTTGGTAGCACTCTCTACTACTATATTGGCGCCCCATTCGAAAGGCCTGAATAGATAACCGGCAGCTCCAAAAGTGTTGTCAACAACGAGTGGAAGATCATATTCTTTAGCCAGGTCGGCAAATTTCTGAAAGTCAGGAATATTCAAACGTGGGTTACCGATAGTTTCCAGGTAAATGGCCTTGGTGTTTTTGTCTATCAATGGAACAAAACTCTCCACATCATCGCCATTGGCAAAGCGAGCCTCTATGCCCAAACGTTTAAACGAAACCTTGAATTGGTTGTAAGTGCCGCCATATAGATAGGAAGTGGTAATGAAGTTATCACCTGCCTGGAGAATATTGGTCAGTGCCAGGAATTGCGCCGCCTGACCCGAGCTGGTTGCCAGCGCAGCCACACCACCTTCAAGAGCCGCAATGCGTTTTTCAAATACATCAGTGGTTGGGTTCATGATACGCGTATAGATATTGCCAAATTCTTTTAGTCCAAAAAGGTTGGCAGCGTGTTCAGCGTTCTTAAATCCATAAGAAGTGGTTTGGTAAATAGGCACAGCCCTGGAAAGTGTTGTGGGATCGATCTCCTGGCCGGCATGCAGTTGAAGTGTTTCGAAGCGTAAGTTGCTCATAACTTAATTTTTTTTGAGTGAAGAAGTCGAAGAAATAATAAATAGTGTCAGGTAAGGCCCCAGAGGGTCAAAGATTATAGTATGCCTTGCGGCATACAACACATACAACAAGCCAGGCCAGGCTTGTTCTCATTTACCAAAGTATGTGTGATCGTTATCATGTGGACACTACAAATTTATACGAATCGTTTTTGGATAATTAAATAGCCAATTGCTTTTTTTGTGTTAAAGAATGAATCTCTTCCGTAGCTGTCACCTGGGCTAAAGCCTGTTGAAGGTCAGCAATAAGATCCTCTGCTTCTTCCAATCCAACAGACAAACGTACCAGGCTATCAGATACACCTGCGGCTTTTCTTTTCTCAGCAGGAATGGATTTATGCGTCATATTAGCCGGATGACACAATAGGCTTTTCACTCCTCCCAGGCTTTCGGCAAGTTTGAATAATTTGGTGGATGTCACCAGCTTTACTGCCGCCTGCTCTGTATCAGTTTTTAAGGTGAAAGAAACAATACCGCCAAATCCTTTTGCCTGTTTCCTGGCAATATCATGATTAACATGGGAAGGCAAACCCGGATAAAAAACTTTATCTACTGCAGGATGCTGTTCCAGGTATTCTGCTATTTGCTGTGCATTTTGACAATGCTGTTTCAACCTTAAAGGCAGTGTTTCAATGCCACGGATCACCAGCCAACTATCAAAAGGAGAAAGTATGGCCCCACTGGCATTTTGAATAAAGCGGATCTTTTCGCCCAGTTCCTTTTCCCGGGTAACCACCAGGCCTGCTATCAGGTCGCTATGTCCACCCAGGTATTTGGTAGCCGAATGCACTACAATATCAGCTCCCAACGCAAGAGGTTTTTGTAAGGCGGGTGAAGCAAAAGTGTTATCCACGCAAAGCCAACACCCAGCGGCCCTTGCTATCTTAGCTATGGCTGCGATATCTGCAATCTTTAACGTGGGATTGGTGGGCGTTTCTATCCAGATCAGCTTAGTGCTGGGTGTGATGGCATTAAATACGTTTTCAGCACTGGTGGCATCAACATAATTTACTTTGACACCAAACTTTTCATATACCTGGGTAAATAACCTGAAGGCACCACCATAGATATCATCTACTGCCAGTATCTCATCGCCACTTTGCAATAGTTTTACCACCGCATCTATTGCTGCCAGGCCACTTCCAAATGCGGCCCCTACCTGTCCTTCTTCCAGGTGGGCAATCAAATCTTCCAAAGCCGTGCGCGTGGGATTACCGCTGCGTGCATAGTCATACCCCTTATTCACCCCAGGTGCATCCTGGATAAAGGTTGAGGTTTGATAAATGGGAACAGAAATAGCCCCTGTTAACGGATCTACCGGAATGCTGTGAATGATGTCTGTGATATTGCTCATCTCTTTGGTTTTAACTCCACGGAAGGAGGTTAATGATTTTGTTTAAACAGGCTTACCAGGAAAGAGAGAGTATGTTTTATCGGGAAAGCTTCGAGGTGCCTAAAGGGCACAAAAAAAGCTCTCCCGATAAATCAGAAGAGCTTGCAATATTTTGATTCTGTAAAAATCTTGAAGCTAGTATCTGACTTATCTGTCACGCAATCATCCTGCGTGATGGAGTTGGCACCTTATTCTATCTTCTTTTCAATTTCTTGAATAAAGATCAGAACAGGTTGTCAAGGCTTCAAAGGGCCATATCCCTCAGCCTTTCTTGATAAGCAAGTGAATAAAGAACTGGCGCAAAGATAATGGTGTTATTTTCTAACAGGCAAAAATTTTTTTTCTTTCCCCGAACCAGAAATGTCTGAATATTGATCCATTTTAAAGGGTAATGCCCTGAAATAAAGCCTTTTAGAAAGAAAGTGTACTATAGATTTTTCCCCATAATGCTAAATGTTTTAGGAAGTAACGTTAATTTGTAAAAAAATAAAGGAATGTCAGCCAACCATATAAAATGTCCTAGTTGCGGAAACGAATTTGACGTGCAGGATGTGCTGTCTGCAGATGCAGAACAAAAGATCAAACAACAATATGAAAAGCAGCTGCAGCAATCATTAGCGCAAATCAATAATGAAAAGCGCAAGCTGGAAGAAGAGCAGCGGGTTTTTGAGGAGAAACGTAAAAAGGAGAACGAATTGTTCCAGCAAAAGCTACAGGTGGAGAAACAAAAAATGGAAGCAGGCATTCAACAGGAGTTACGCAAAAGCATAACCGCAGATTTTGAACATAAGCTGACCCTTTTACAGCAAAATGCCAGGGATAATGAAGAGAAATTGAAAATGGCCAGGCAGAAAGAAATGGAATACCTGCAAAAAGAAGAAGCCCTGAAAGTGAAAGAAGAAGAAATAGAGCTGCAGGCCAAACGCGCCATGCAGAAAGAAAGAGAGCGCCTTGCTGAAGAGATACGCAAGATGGAGGTCCAAAAAACAGAAGCCAGGGAATACGAATACCAACTCAAACTAAAGGAGCTGGAAAAACAACTGGATGATCAGCGCAAATTGGCTGAAGAAATGAAGCGAAAAGCAGAGCAGGGATCCATGCAACTTCAGGGAGAAGCACAGGAACTGCTCCTGGAAGAAATATTGAAAGATCACTTTCCTTTCGATACTATTGGCGAAGTAGGTAAAGGTGTGGAAGGAGCCGATTGCATACAGGTAGTTCGTAATCATGTAGGCAATGATTGCGGAAAGATTATTTTTGAAAGCAAGCGGACAAAGGCTTTCAATAATGGCTGGATAGAAAAGCTCAAAGCTGATATGCGTAATAAGCAGGCCGATGTAGCCATTCTGGTAACCCAGGCATATCCTAAAGAAATGACCTGCTTTGGTGAAAAGGACGGTGTGTGGATCTGTTCATTCAGTGAAGTACTGGCATTGACCAATGCCTTGCGGCACACCATCATCCGCATTGCAGAAACAAAGAAGGCAGAAGAAAATAAAGGCGAGAAAATGCAGATGCTGTATGGCTACCTGACAGGCATCGAATTTCGTCAGCAGATAGAAACCATTGTAGAAGGTTTTCTATCCATGAAGAACTCCATTTCCAAAGAAAGGATACAAATGGAAAAGATATGGAAGGAAAGAGAGAAACAATTGGAAAGGGTACTACTTAGCACATCTGGCATGTATGGCTCTATAAAAGGTATTGCAGGGGCTTCCATAGGCAATATTCCATTGCTGGAAGATGGAATAGATGAAGAAGAAGAAACAGAAAGTAAATTCCTTCTTAAATGATTATTTGCCCAGGGATTTAAGAACTGCTGTTGCTGTATTTACAAATAGATTTCTTTAGTAAGATGGAATAATTCTATATCTATGCTGCATACAGTAATTGTATCAAAACTCACTGCATACCCATGCCAGGCACATGTTGTCAAACAGGTTGTAGTGCAGTTCAAGATCGTAAGCCTGCTGTTCAATGAATTGGGCATTAATAGATCCATGCCTTTGGACAGAATCTGGTGATAATCTTATCTGGTCGCTGAAATCAACATTGCCATAGGACCACCATTTAAAAACCGCTTCCTTGCACGACCACATCAGCGTTAAAGGCATTACTTCATCCAATTGTTTTTGCTGCATAAGTTTCAGTTCCTCCTGGTGCAGGAACTTATGCTTGATGCGCTCCACCTTTTGAGAAGGCAATTCAATATCCACTCCTACCCTGTATCTTTCGCTGACAATAACTGCTGCAAAGTCACCACAGTGAGATATAGAAAAATGGTATGCTTCATTTTCCAGGAAGGGTTTACGGGTATCTGCAATCCTGATCAACTCTATGGGAAAAGCGGGGAATAAATACTTCAACAACCACCTGCCTGCAAGATGCTGCAAACGCTTATGAGGATGGGTAATGTCACGCTGCAGGGGTACGGCATTTAAAAAGAATGCTTCCGGCTCCTCTATTTTCCAAATCCCCAGCTTTGTGTATTTACCAATATCCTGTTGAAAAAAAATGGGCATCGTTTCAAAAATCGCAAGTATTTTGCCTCAGCCAAATTTCAAACATTAATAGCCAAAATTCAAAATATTCATGATCCTTTCTGACTCACGTATCCTGGAAGAGATAGAAAAAGGCACTATCAAACTTGAACCTTATCGTCGTGAATGCCTTGGTAGCAATAGCTATGATGTGCATCTCGGTCGCTACCTGGCTACTTATAGGGAGCATATACTGGATGCTAAAAAACACAATGAGATCGAACATTTTGAGATCCCTGAAGAAGGTTTTGTATTGTATCCCCATATTTTTTACCTGGGTGTAACAGAAGAATATACCGAGACCCACGCGCATGTACCTTTCCTGGAAGGCAAATCCTCTACCGGCCGCCTGGGGATAGATATACACGCCACTGCAGGTAAGGGCGACGTGGGATTTTGTGGCCACTGGACCCTGGAGATCTCAGTAAAGCAGCCGGTAAAGGTGTACCGTGGCATGCCCGTGGGCCAGTTAATCTACTTCCCGGTTGATGGTGATATACTGGTGCGATACAACCAGAAAGCAAATGCTAAATACAGTGGACAGCCCAATACACCGGTGGAAAGTATGATGTGGAAGAATAAGTTTTGAGTAGAAGGCTAGAAGAGTTGGGGAAAAATGTAAAATGAAAAATGGAAAATGGAAAAATAGTTGACGGGTTGACAAGTTGAAAAGTTGACAAGGAGAAACCCTCCTAAACCTTCCAAAGTGGTATAGGAATGTCTGCAATAAATATTACTCTTCGAACTAAAGAACCAGAAACAAAAAACAATAAACCAGGAACAAGCCTATGCTGCATGCTTGAGCAAAAACAATGGCACCTGGTAATTAGGCGGAAATTCTCCTTCAAACCTGATGGTCCAATCATAATCATCCATATAAAGTTCTAAGAACTCTAGTTCTTCTTCATTAAGTGGTTTAGATACCTTAATATCAATCCTGTTCTTAACTTTCTTTACCTTCTCTGGCCTTGGCTCACTGAGCCTGGTAGATAGTTCTTGATCAAAAGAGTCCAGCAATAAATCAAGCTGCTCGCGGGAAAGGGATATGCGCTGCTGCTCTTCCAGGAAGTTGAATAAAGCAGTCAATACATCTTTCTTTTCCATGCCCTGCTTCAAACATACAAGTGATAGTGTCCTTACCTGCTTGAATAAATGGGTGTACCTTCTCTTTACAGGTACAAAGCGGTAGATAATGGAAGACATGATATTACCCTGTTTGAATCTTTCAGCACTTCTCCTGCTGCCTTCAAAGGCAGGATCATTCCAGAAGCGTTTAGTATCCACTCCAGGCAATAGCCTGGCTAAATACCCATCCAGTTCACTATATTAAAAGTTCACATTGTCATCCACAGTGCCTACTGCCTTTACGTGTCCTATTTGCTTTGCCATATGATATTGGATTTTATTAATTGCAAGATGATTTAATCTATTCGCTCAATCAAATGCCATGGCCGATTATGGCCGATTTGGCCGGAAATGACCGGTTTTGGCCGGTGGGGTGAGTCGGGAGTCTGAAGTCGGAAGTCGGGAGTCAACAGCCAGGGGACATAGATGTACCTTGTAGGCAAAGGGGAGTCAACAGGCTATCAACTGCCTATCTACGGTATACTTAGTGCGTGATGACCACGCAGTATCTATAGCGCAAATAGGGCGCAAGTAGGGAGTTGTTAGGTAGTTGCTATACTGCGGCTTTAAAGAAGCCAATTAGATGAGTGAAGGTTTTTGAAATATAAGGTTATCCTATTGCCCTGTAAGAAAAAGCCATGAATGCAAGAGCATATTAATGATGAATATTTTTCTTTATGTACTAAATCATAGCGACTGGGGGCCATATTTTTTCATATAGGCGATCAGCCAGGCCACCACTTCATTATAGGTGGCTTTGCCTTTAGGCTGGTTATTCATTTTGAGGTAGCTATCATAAAAATCTGACATGAAAGGTTCTACCACATTCCGGCTGTTATAGATATATTCCAGGTAGGTTCTGTAATCCTTTTTAAACTGGGGATGTACGGTCAACCGGAGTTCCTTGAAGCGTGCAGTATCAAAACGCACTAATTCCCTGGTGGCATAGGTATATACATCGTAATAGGCCGAGTAACGAAACTCCACATTGTCAGATTCCCTTCCTGAAAGGAAAGCCACCATATTGGCTTCATTTTCCTTGGCATATCCTACCTGGTGGGCAATTTCGTGACAGATAATGAATGGCTTCACAAACACAGGCACTGTAGTCTTTATCTGTGCTTCGCCGGAAAAAGGATTGTAATAACCGGTAAATCCAAAGAACTGTCCAATATTGGAGAAAAGAGAGGGTTTTATAGAGTATGGCGAATAGGATAAATAGGGATACTGGTTCCTGATCTTGGCATACACCTTCTCTCCTTCTTCAAAAAGGAAAGCATTATGATCCAGGGATAATCTTTTTACTGAATCAACATGAGCAGCATAGAAATTAAGCCGTTTTTGCAAGGCATTGGCCAGGTCATATACATCATTGGCTGTATAAGGCGCTACCTGGAGACTTAATTGGTGGGCAATGCCCAGGCGGTTATAGTTCATTCCCCAGAACAAGTTGAATATGACATAGATCCACAACACCAGCCTTATATATTTGCGAAAAAGCACCCTGGACAGGTATTCCTTTAATTGCCTGCGCGCCAGCAGACTGATAAGTTTCCATGCCTTCCAGACCAGCCAGATAAAAGCCCCCAGGTAAAGAAGGTCTCCTACACTGAAAGGTATCCAGCCTAACAAGAGCCTCAAAGCCCTGGAAATCCATGGATAAAAACCAAAAGTGTAATATTGTTCTACCGCTGCTTCATTTAAAGAGAAAAGCCTGATGGCGATGGCCAGAAAGAGAAGTATCAGTAATTTTTTGTCACGCAAAAGACTTTTGAACATGTTTTTATAGGCAGATTCGTTAAAATCTTTGCTCAAAATACTGCTTTTCAGCCTATTTCCTTTACCTTTGCGACCCTGAAATAAATCCCGTTCTTTGGCGGGAGGTTCTTAAAATCTGGATCATGAGTAACAGGAGGGAATACGAGATTGCTTTTGTGGGTTTAAAGCCAGGTATTCATGAATTCAGTTATGAGATTTCAGACAGGTTCTTTGAAGATTATGGGGTTCAGGATTTCCAACAGGTGCAGGCCCATGTAAAATTAAAGCTGGAAAAGAATAACAGCTTTTTGATACTCCGCTTTGAGATTGGCGGAAAGGCCGATGTAACCTGCGACCGTTGCAACAACGAACTGCCACTGCAGTTGTTTGATGAATTTACGGTAACCGTGAAAATGGTGGAAGAACCTGAAGTGATGAATGAACAGGAAGAAGATCCTGATGTGTATTATATATCACGTGGTGAAAGCCATATATATGTAAAGGACTGGATCTATGAATTCGTCAACCTTAGCATCCCGATGCAAAAAACCTGCGAGTATGAAAATATGGACGGTCCCTATTGCAATCCGGCTGCCAGGGAATTGCTAAATGGGTTAAGGCCCAAGGAAGCCCCCAAAGAAAATCCTTTATGGAAAGGATTGGAAAAATTCAAGACACCACCAACAGGTGAAGAGACTGGAAGTGAGAACTGAGGAAGTGAAGGGTGTTGAGTAAAGTAAAATGAAGACTATATGTTCTGACGGAAACTTCAGAGCAAAATAGCTGAATAGACTTGTTGCAGTACAAGTGAGTGACACAAGGAACGGTGAGGAAAGATCAAAAGCTGGTAACAAAAAAATTATAGAACGCTTTTAATTATTAGTTATGCCAAATCCCAAACGCAGACATTCGCAGCAGAGAAGTGCCAAGCGTAGAACACATTATAAAGCTGTAGCAGCTACTCTTACTACAGATAAAGCCACAGGCGAAACACATGTTCGCCACCGTGCACACGTAAGTGAGGGTAAATTGTACTACAAAGGACAGGTAGTTGCTGAGACTTCCCCTATTAAGAAGTAATCGAAATCTTTTTTTACAGAATCCATCTTCCGCTGATTGGCGGGAGCATGGATTTTTTATTTTTGGATACGAATGAAGATAGGCATTGACATGATGGGTGGCGATTTTGCCCCCCTTGAAGCAATTAAGGGAATTCAACACTATGTAGCGGAAGGAAATGCACACCTGGTTTTGGTTGGCGATGAGGAGAAGATCAATCCCCTGCTAACTGAATATAATATTCCCGGGGATAGATACCATGTAGTGCATGCACCACAAGTGATAGGCATGCATGAACATCCTACTAAGGCACTAAAAGAAAAGCAACAGTCATCCATAGCCGTGGGTTTTCACCTGCTGGCATCTGGCAAGATGGATGCCTTCATCAGTGCCGGTAATACAGGTGCCATGCTGGTAGGGTCCTTATACTCGTTAAAACCTATCGAAGGCGTTTTAAGACCTACTATATCTACCATCATTCCCAAAGAAAATGGCGGTACAGGCATCCTGCTTGATGTAGGATTGAATTCAGATTGCAAACCTGAGCAGTTGAACCAGTTTGCCGTAATGGGCACTGTATATGCACAGCAAATATTAGGTATCGAAAATCCACGTGTGGCCTTATTGAATATAGGTGAAGAGGAAGGCAAGGGTAACTTGTTGGCGCAGGCTACCTATCCCCTGCTGAAAGAAAACAAGCACATCAATTTTATTGGCAATGTGGAAGGACGAGATGTGCTGATAGATAAGGCTGACATTATTGTATGTGATGGATTTTCTGGTAATATTATTTTGAAGCTGGCTGAAAGTTTGTTTGAGATAACAGGACGGAAGGAAATTCACCATGAATATTTTGACCGGTTTAATTTCGAGAATTATGGTGGTACACCTGTTCTTGGAATTTCTAAGCCTGTGATCATTGGTCATGGCATCAGTAAGAGTAAGGCTTTTAAAAACATGATAGTGGTGGCGCAGAAGATGATAGAGAAAGATGTGATGGAGAAATTGCATACTGAGTTAATTAATTAAAAATTAAAAGGAAGATTTTTTGGCAGCAATAGTGAACGCCCTTATTTTTGCACTCCCAATTACGAAATGATCTCGTAGCTCAGTTGGTAGAGCAATACACTTTTAATGTATGGGCCCTGGGTTCGAGTCCCAGCGGGATCACAAAAAGCCTCCTCACGGAGGCTTTTTGATTTGAAGCTTATTTCATCTTCTTAATCTTTGTTAGATAAAAGTTGTTATTGAAAGATTTTTGATAATCTATTTCAGGCGTTCGTAGTATTCAATTAATTTTTCGCCGCTGGGCCATTCAATAATTTGCTTAAAATTATCCTTCCCCATCAAATCAATTTGTAATGTTACCGGTTTTTGTACGAGGTCTGTTTTATAGGTAGAATTTATATTTAATTCGACTGCCTGGTTTTTATTTTTCATTTCAAACGTACCATAGCCATATGCAGACCTGGGCTTATTGGTGGCCGAATCCTGAATTGTATTGGCCCAGATAAAATGCCCCGATTCATATACCTTAAATTGTGTGGTTTTACTACTATCTGCTTTGCCATCTTTAGATATATATATTGACTGGGTTTGCTTCCATGCCCCATCAAGGGGCGTCTTTATTTTTTTGCTTACATTATCATAATCCTCGACAAGAATAAAGGTTTGGCCCGAATCTGTTGGAAATTTAATTACCTGAGAATAACCATTCCCTTTTTTAGTGATATCCAATTTGATGGTATCGTTATGCGCACCTCCTGCACTTGTATAAAAAACATTTTCATACACATTGTTACCTTTTGTTTCATAAGTGCCAATTCCATAATCAGCCAGTGAATCATTAGGTAAAGGATGCGCGTAGATCATGTATCTATCCGTATAAATCTTTAATTGCTGAATTTGCATTACACTATCCTTTGAGCCATCATTTACCAATTGCCTGGTAAGCCTGTAAGCGCCCTTCATGGATTGGTTGGCCTGTGAATAACTGTAATGAGCAACTACCAAAGTGCATAAAGCAATGCACAGTTTTGCATGACATTTCATAATAAGAATTATTTGGTGATGAATAAAATGATCAAGTGATCAAAAAGGACAGGATGAGCTTTGAGGAGGGCGAATAATCTATCCTAATTTACTAAAATAAATCTATAATTACCGGGCTAAATAGCTGCCAAAACGCTTCGTATTTTAATCTTTATGTTACTCGGATCTTTAAAAATGGCCCACATATAACGGAAATCCTTAATCATGTTATAATACCCTGAGACACAACAAATCCTTAATATAAAATGAACGTTAGAAAAATTTCTATTTACATATGCATGAAATACATTCAGCAGGTTATTTAATTATTCCCAACCTCTCTATATATTGTAATTCATTAAGCCAGAACCCGTATAGGGAATTCTATCTTCTTTTATTTGTGATTTATATAGAAGCATTATAAGAAAGTTTACAAACAACCGGTGCAACATTATGAACCCATTTCATTTACAGAGCTGGATATATTTGTTTTTGATCAGTGCTTTAATTGTAATTGTTCCGATACCAACTACAGCCCAGACCAATCGCAGATGGGAAATAAATACAGATGGCTCCATCACATGGAATATAAGGCAACAACTCCCACATTCCGACCACATTGAAATGAGCTGCAAACGAATTGCCTGCGTATTACGATATGGTGTTCATGCCGATAGTTCATTTTATGCCACTCGCAGCCTGGTATGGCCCATGCTTCGCACTATACCTAATAATACACATGCAAGTTTAACCCGACGTTTTAAGCAAGATGGATTTGATCTTATAACTATAAATTACAAACCGGTAGAAAAGGAAAAAGTAAATTCCATTACTCTCGATGGGACTTTATTAGTGAAAAGCATAACCACTTCAGGAATGGAATTGCAAAGACAGTTTTTCCCTTCCACCGAGCTTCCGGGATATTGTGAACTGTATACCATTAAAAATAATTCCGGCAAAGATTGCATTATTGAAATACCGCAGTTGCGCGAAATGTATGTGACTGATTCTTCAAAAGGCACGGAAGGAAGCTATGCCATACACATGCAGGTATCCAATAGTGGCAGTCATCATTTAACAAATAATGAATCTCTCAGCTTTTCCATTCTTTATTCAGGGAGTAAGAAAAATGATGCTGCACAACAGGTGATCATTGAAGAGGAAAGAGCCAGGCGGCTTCAGTTCATTCAGGAAATATGGAGCAAGCTGATTTTGGAAACACCCGATACGGTTCTAAACAGGGAATTCGCATTCGCCAAGATAAGAGGTGCAGAAAGTATTTATGCAACCAAGGGTGGCCCGTTACACGGCCCCGGAGGAGAGGCATATTATGCCGCCATATGGGCCAATGACCAGGCAGAATATATAGGCCCCTTTTTCCCCTTTCTTGGATATGATTATGGCAACGAGGCTTCCATGAATGCATACATGCACTTTGCAAGATTTATAAATAAGGATTTTAAGCCTGTTCCAAGCTCTATCATTGCGGAAGGCACAGACATATGGGACGGTGCAGGTGATCGTGGTGATGCGGCTATGATTGCCTATGGTGCGGCCCGTTATGCCCTGGCATCGGGTGACGTAACGCAAGCCAAAAAATTATGGCCATTGATTCAATGGTGCCTGGAATATTGCCGCAGAAAATTGAATAAAGAAGGTGTAGTGACATCAAATTCGGATGAACTGGAGGGCCGCCTGCCCTCAGGGGATGCCAACCTGAGCACGTCATCACTTTATTATGATGCGTTGATCTCCGCCTCCTACCTCGTGAAGAATATTGGTGAAAATACCAAACAAGCCTCTGTATATCTCAATGAAGCAGCCAACCTAAGAGCTGCTATTGAGAAGTATTTCGGCGCCACCATTAATGGCTTCAAAACCTACAGGTACTATAAGGAGAATGATACACTGCGTGCCTGGATATGTAATCCTCTTACTATGGGCATTTATGAACGAAAAGAAGGAACTATCGATGCACTTTTTTCGGATAGGTTATGGACAGCAGATGGCCTGGCAAGTATTGCGGGAGAAAAAACCTTTTGGGACCGTTCTACCCTTTATGCCTTGAGAGGTGTGCTAGCAGCCGGGGCCACTGATACCGCCATAAGATTCTTACATGAATACTCAGAAAGGCGTTTGTTAGGAGAACATGTTCCTTATCCTGTGGAAGCATACCCTGAAGGGGACCAAAGGCATTTGTCTGCAGAGAGCGGATTGTATTGCAGGATATTTACTGAAGGGTTATTTGCCATTCGTCCAACAGGGCTGCATAGTTTTAATTTTACTCCCCGGTTGCCTTCCACATGGGATCATATGGCTTTAAAGCACCTACATGCTTTCAATAGTGATATTGATATTGTTGTAAGGAAGGTGGACAAAGGAATATTGGTTACAGTAACCAATGCGGGGAATACTGTTCTCCACAAAACTATCAGGAATGGAACGCAATTGAACGTAAACCTTTAAATACTGGAAAGATATATGAACTGAATAAGCATGAATTAAGGGGTTTTTAGACTTTGTAAATAGCTTACAAAATCAATACATGCCTCTCAGCATATAAGAATACATTGATGGAATACGTCCAATGATTTATGCCTATATAGTATTAGTTAAGACCACCTTGACCACGGTATAGCTTTACAGGACCATCTAATTGAAGCTTCAATACTGTCATATATGGATCTTTCAATTTTTCAGGCACCTTGATAAATACCAGGCCTGGCACAGGGCTCCATGAGATCTTTCCCACTACTTTATGCGGAAGACTGTCGTTAGTACCAAGTACTTGAACGTTCCGGATGGAATTGACCAGGCCTTTTACCATAACATCGCCCACAGTGCCACCAGGCAAAAAGAGGTATAATGAATTTGAATCTTTGGATAAGGTGGTAGGGCCATAAAAATGGCCCTGGGGCAATCCCGGAAGTGAACCAAAAATGGCTTCTTCATGTTTCTTATTCCACTTACCTAATTCTTTCAATACAGAGACTTCCGGTTCTGGGATAGAGCCATCGGCCCTGGGGCCTATGTCCAATAAAAGATTGCCGCCATTGCTTACTACATCAGCAAAAATGGTAATAATCTCATATGGTGTTTTCCAGGCAGTGTCCCTGGGTTGATATCCCCAACTATTATTGATGGTCATGCATAGTTCCCACCATTTAAATTTGGGCCGGCTTACAGGAAAGTTTTGTTCAGGAGTTTCATAATCGCCATATCCTTGCAACCTTCCATTGATAATAGCCGATGGGTTTTGCTGTAATATTTCATTTCGCACCTTCTCACTCTCCCATTCTTCGGAATTATGCTCCCAATCTCCATCAAACCACCAGAGAGCTGGCTTAAATGCGGTGTTCACTTCATGGATCTGCGACTGAAAGAAATTACGGAAACGCTGCCAGCGTTGTGGATCATCTGCGATCTTGTAGCGATTGCTGTCTTTCAAAAATCCAGGATAGTCAGCATGACTCCAATCTATCAGCGAAAAATAGGCGCCCCGTTTGATACCTTGCTTATCCAAGGCCTTGTAAAAAGAGGCTAACACATCCTTTTTTACAGGAGTATTTTTTACCAGGCTGTAATGGTTTTGTTTGGTTGGCCATAATGCCACCCCATCATGATGCTTGGTTGTGATAACAGCATAGCGGGCGCCCGAAGCCTTGATTAATGAAGCCCAGGCTTCAGGATCATATTTATTTGCCGTAAAGCCATTTAATTGTTTCATATAATCAGCATGGCTGATCTTCTTATTATAAAAGCTCCAGCTTTCATCAATTCCATTCACTGAATAAATACCCCAATGAATAAAGATGCCCAGCTTGGCGTCAGCGAACCATTGCATCTTACTGGCAATAGAATCCTGGTTAATCTTCGCTTGTGAAAAGGTGGCACCGTATGATATTAATAATCCGATTGCTAAAAAACATTTCTTCATTCTAAACTATTAAAGTATCAATCAAATGATTTTGTATATAAGAAATTCAACCGTTTTCCGGCACCTGGTTTCCAAATTATTACCTGATTATTACTTCATCAATAAAGATGTGTGTAGGTTGCCCGGCACTTTCATGCCATGCTGGTAATACACCGCCGTTCTTTGCAGTAATTTTTACATAGCGGGCTTTTACATTCACATCAGTGCCTAATTCCTGCACCACAGGGCCTCTTTCGTCATTTGATATCTTGTTCTGAACTGTAGTTAATGCCTGAAAACTCTTTCCATCATTACTTGTCTCAAATAACACTTCCCCAGGATACACAATCCAGGGACTGACATCCTGCAAAACATGGATGCCTACATGATTGATGGGGCGAACATACTGCAAGTCAATAACCGCTACAAAATCCTTATTGAAATAGCTTTGCCATTCACCTGTCTTCCAATTTTTTGTACCTGTAATCCCATCAATTAAGGCTTGTGGACCACCAGCAGTGTACATAGGGTTTACTTCACTTTTTACAGTTATTGTTCTATCGGAAGGCACTTTATAAAAAGTTTGAGTAACAACAGCACTTTTGGTCACCTTCTTTTGTGCATAGAATGACACATTGCATGTGTTATTTATAATGAAAGGCCTGGAATATCGTTTAAAGCCTGGCGTGATTTTGTCCTTTGACTCGATACGATAATAGATAGCCGCCTGCTTGTCCAATGCGTTTATTTTTACAGGCAATGTTTCTTTGAATTTATTGCTTTCCATTTCAAAAAACGGGACAGCCAAAAACCGTCCATCCTCCACAGAGGAATGAGGAATTTCATTTTCCTTTATTGCCCGGGCATAATTAGGAGTACGGCTCATTGTATATACCATTTCTCCCCCATTTTCAAGATCTGTATGCCTGATAAATCCAGCCGGGTGTGCCTTACCATTTAATTCAACTTTTGTAACATAATAATTATCGGACGTCTTATTATGCGCCTTAATGGAAAAAGTCTTTCCATTTTCCAGGTGAATATTCACTTCGTCGAATAAAGGTGTGCCTAAAGCATAGGTTCCGCTTCCAGGAGTTACTTCATAAAATCCCATGGCACTAAGAACATACCAGGCGCTCATCTGTCCACAATCTTCATTGCCTATCAATCCATCAGGGTTGTTGGTATAAAATTCCGTACATATCTTATGTATGAGTTCTTGTGTGCGCCATGGCATGCCTGCATAATTAAACAGGTAGGCCATATGATGGCTTGGCTCATTGCCTTGCGCATATTGTCCGATCAGCCCTGTGACGTCGGCCTGGTCGCGACCACTGAGGTTTTCACTGGTTGTAAAAAGTTCATTGAGCTTTTTGGCAAATGCGGCTCTTCCCCCATGCAATTTGATCAACCCGTCAATATCCTGCTGAGCCGTAAAGGAATAATGCCAGGAGTTCCCTTCTGTAAAAAAGTTATTGACCTCTGTAGCATTAAAGGGCGAATACCAAAAGCCCTGCACCTTGCCACGGATATGGCCTCTAGAAGGGTCGAAAAGATTTTTATAATTCTGTGCACGCAATGAATACCTGCGATACACACTATCATCTCCTAACCATTTGGCAAATTGAGAAATGCACCAATCATCATATGCATATTCCACAGTCTTTGAAGCGCTTTCGTGGTCAATATCATTACTTACAAATCCTATTTTGCCATACTCATTTAAACCAAATCGATCGCTTTCTGCATAGCTTCTCATTGCTTTTAAGGCCAGTTGGGCATCGAAATCCCGAATACCTTTTTGGTAAGCGTCAACAATTACTGGTACGGAATGATATCCTATCATACAAAAAGTTTCATTACCGCTCAATTCCCACACAGGCAGCATACCCCCTGCCTGGTACTGCGCCAAAAATGTTTTGATCCAATCGCTTGTCCGTTTTCGGTTAATGATTGTCATCAAAGGATGCAAGGCCCT
Source organism: Bacteroidota bacterium (assembly GCA_023415275.1). Classification (GTDB taxonomy): domain Bacteria; phylum Bacteroidota; class Bacteroidia; order Chitinophagales; family Chitinophagaceae; genus Flavisolibacter. The sequence goes on along the minus strand of JAEZLJ010000015.1, from coordinate 32,260 downwards.
GTGAGTATCCCAAAGAGAAAAGACACTATAGTTCGTAAATTGATTGGCCTGGTGAACTTTCAGGTCTGTACCCCTATATTGTCCATTTACATCTGTATAAATATTAGGAGCCAAACTGGCATGATACAATGCCGTATAAAATGTGATCTGCTGATCCTTATTAGTAGTCTTTACATCTATTTTACCTAATTCTTTATTCCATGCATTTTCTGCGTCCGACTTCAACCGTGCAAAATCATAATCAACAATCTCTGAATCAAGGTTAAGCTTTGCGTTTTCCATACTCACTCCAGAAATGCCCACTTTCACATGAAGCTTTTTGTCTGCAGCAAGATCAAAGCTGAAATAAGATTTGATGTTTTTTCCGGAGGCAACTTTTATTCCTTTTTGAAGTGTATCATTTAAGGCAATTCCATATTCTTTAATAGGCCTTTCAAATTTAATATAAAAGAAAACCGATTGATCTGTCGCCCAGGACCTGCTTCTTCTCATTCCCCTCACTTCATGATCATTGACCACTTCCATTGAAGACTCCAACACCTGGTCCCTGTGTTGCAGATCAAGCAATACTTTACCTTCTGAACTTTGAGGTGCATAAGTATATTCATGCATACCTGAGCGTGTAGAAGTAGTCAGGGCGGCTTTGATATTATCTTTATCTAATAAAACTTCATAATAGCCGGCATGGGCTTTTTCATTTTTATGAGAGAAGCCTGATGCGTATTCACTATTCTTCCATTTTACTGCACCAGTGAATGGCATTAACAGAATATCACAATAATCGGCAATCCCGGTTCCGCTTAAATGGGTATGAGAAAAACCATAGATAATGGAGTCAGAATAATGATAACCGCCACAACCGTCCCACCCTTCCAGGCGAGTATCAGGACTTAACTGCATCATCCCAAACGGCATACTGGCCCCTGGGTAGGTATGCCCATGACCACCCGTTCCAATAAACGGATTGACAAGAGATGCATAATTGGTCTGTGCATCGCTTAATAAGCTTTGCAGACAAATTACAATTAAGAAAGCCATCAGTTTAATTACTTTATGGCTGTTCTTTTTTAATTGACATTGGCGTTTTCCATTATTGGTGTAATACATCATACAATGATTTGATTTTTATCTTGCTTACCTCTTTGGTAGTGAGTTTTTTATTTTTTACGGATATTATTCTGGGTTGGTTTGCCTTCAGATCGAAGTAGTTATCATTGAGCTCAAAATCATATGTCTCATTAAACAGATAAACATATTTCGCATCCACATTGGACTGAATAGTGAAAGTATTGTTCCGCAAAGCTTTAATGTTTATGGTGGGCTTTAACAATGACAGGTCTTTTGGTCTCATACCATCTACCTGGGGCATGATGTCATCTCTATAAGATTCTTTTACTGCATACCATGCGGCTTTTGGTTGGCGGCTAAAATCTGTGATGCTCCAACTGCAAACCGGCCAGCAATCGTTAAGCTGCCATAACAATGTTCCCATATTAACCGGATACTTACCCCGATGGATGGCAATGATATTCTTCAGAGAATAGTATTGAAGGCATTGGGAAAGGTAGGTATAGTCTTCTAAGGACAAATCTTTCACCTTATTGGAATCCAGGAAATAACGGTGTAAGTAAGATTGAATGTTTTGATAACCCGTAGGATGCTTTTGGTGTGCTTTTAAAACAGGTGAAAATAGATACCTGTCCTTTGGGGCAGTAAAGCTATTCATAGTTAATAAATTAGGCATGGCTTCCATGCCATACTCGCTGACAAAACGCCCTGTTTTGGTTTTAAACACTTCAATATCCTGCAAACCCCACCAAACACCCCAGTAATGACTGTCGCCTTCTGTGAAGCTTTTTGCTCTACCCCAACCATTAAGCGGCGAAGTGCTGGTATAAGGCCTGGTACCATCAAATTCCTGCACCCAGGCCGCCATACTATCGCGGAATAACCGCTTATAGTCATTCCAAATTTTCACGGAATCATCACCATGAATATTAAACTGGGTTTGCCATCCCCAATTATTCCATGCTTCATCTACCTCATTGTTGCCGCACCAAACCACGATACAAGGATGATGGCGTAACCTTTTTACCTGGTATTTAATTTCTTCCCTTACATTTTCAAAGAAATGAGCATCACCCGGCACCATTCCCCCGGCAAACATAAAATCCTGCCAAACATTAATACCATACTCATCACAGAGATCATAAAAAGCATCATCTTCATAAATTCCTCCACCCCAGACCCTTAACATGTTCATATTGGCATCCTTAGCAGCCTTGATTATTTTCCGGTAATCAGCTTTTGTAAGCCTGGGTAAAAACATCTCGGAAGGGATATAATTAGCTCCCTTCATATACACCGGCTTCCCATCAATTTTAAAATAAAATGTTTTACCTATGCTATCAGCTTCTTGAACCAATTCAACTTTTCTGGGATTCACAAATGGCTTTTCAGCTTGTAGCTGATCAAATGCCTCCAGGTAAACATTTTTCCATATACCGCAGGTAATATATACTGGTCCCCAATCCCATCCAAAATGATATTGAGCCTTACGGGCAAAGACTCTTGGATTGTCGGGTACTACAAATGGAAGCTTTGAACTCGCAATCGAGTCTACTTTGCGCTTCGCAGAATAAAATCGAACTAGAAGTTGATTGCCCGATTTCAATATTTTTTTTACATCGATCCGCCACTGACGAAACATATTATCAGCGGAAAGGATCAATTTTCCATTCAGGTAAATATCTGCATAGGTATCTAACCCGTCAAATACAAGCTCAATATTTTTTTTGTGCAATAAGGGAGCATCTACCGTAAAGGTGGTTTTATATTCCCAATCTTCATTTCCGATCCATTGTAACCTGCTCTCATTATCACGGTAATAAGGATCGGGAATCAGTTTATTATGCAATAGATCTGTATGAATGGTTCCCGGTACAATGGCATCATGCCATTGGTGTGCTCCTTGTTTTGAAAACTTCCAACATTTTAAAATATTCTGACTTAAAGGCTGTGTCGCTGCCTGGAAAGCAACAAACAGCAAACTTGTAAGAATTACATGAAAGAGTTTCATTTACATAATAAAAAATTAAAAAAGTTAGCCCTTATAAAAATAAGGGCTAATTGTCTAAGCACTGCTATATGAGAATAATGACTGCTATTTTTGAGCCCACCATAAAGATGTCAATACTGCATCGTCACCACCTAAAAAGCTGGTAGCCTGCTGGTATCCATTTGCATTGCTATTCTTCAAACCAGAAGGATACTTCATCCGTTGAGGGAAGTGAGATTGGCTACTGGTCATTAATGTAGCATTGGTAAGTGCAGGAAGGGTTTGAATGGGTCCTTCCAGTACAACATTTTCAAAGAAAGGCAATCCGAGCCTTCTATGGTCACTCCAGGTTTCTAAAGGTAACCATGGAGTTTGGGCAATAAATTTCTGTGTGATGATCTTTGTCAGATGATCGTTTCTCACTGTACCATTCTTGTATAAATTATTTACAGGATAGTTGATAGCTACAGTTCCTGGCGTTCCTGTAAGACCATCTACAAAATTCATCGTGTGTGTATTACCTGGCTCTGTAGTATTGTCCCAGCTAACTGAGGTGCCATTATTATTATAATCAGTTGATACCAGGTAGGTATTTAAATAATTAGAAACTCCCCAATATTCAAAGCTTTTGGCAATACCCGTTTCATAGGCTGTTTTGGCATCGGTAGGTGTTGACCAACCTCTTACTGCCCCTTCAGCTAAAAGAAAATAAGTTTCCCAAGGGCCAAAGAATACACGCTTAGCAGATTGAGTTCTGAATTGATTCTTTAACGAAGGAGACATACCCGTAGAACTACCTATATCTACTGCCTGGAATAAGGTATTATGCCAGTCTCCTTTTACACCCCAGTTACCATCAGGAGTTGGATTCCATGTGTATTTGGCGTCAATGGTCTTTATGGTAGCACCACTCATATCCTTGATCTTTCCAGTGGTGTTAGCAGTAACAGCTCCACAGGTTCCGCTTGGAAAAGAAGGATCACTGCTGTTGCCAGGCATATAAAAGATCTGGTAGGCACGCGGGTCAATTGAATTGGGTAAACCATCCAACCAATAAGCAGAGAATGGATTGTTGGTTTTAGTGGTTAACTGTGTTGGATAGTATTGTCCTGCATAATCTGCAGGTTTAATATTGGCAATGGCTGCCGTTCTGCCTGCCGGATCGCTGATCACTGTTGGGATTTGATCCTGAGATTTCACACTTCCCAGGTTTACAACCAGGTTATTGAATGTAACTGCTTCGGGCAATTGATACCAGCAACGGGAATACATACCAGAAAGATCATCCCATCCTGGTTTTTCCTGCACCTGGAAGATTTGTGCACTTTCGGTAAGCAGATTGCCAGCAGCTGCCGCTTCAAATTCAGTTTTAGCTTTAGATGGATCTACCTCTGATAAACGCATAGCCAGTCTCAAGCGAAGAGAATTTCCATAAGCCTGCCATTTGCTGAAATTAAAACTATATGCAGGGTCATCTTTGCTAACCAGAGATGGTACAGCAGCCACTGAAACATCCAATTTAGTAGTAGCATCTTTCAATTCATCCAGAATAAAGTAATACACTGATTTTACATCTGTAAATTCAGGATTCTTGCCCTGGAAAGCTGTGATGGGCATAGGTCCAAAATTATCACTCATCTCACTGAGCAAATAAGCACGCCAAATACGGGCGATCTGCATCAGATTATTAGTATAAGACTTATTAGTACCAGCTGATATTTGCTGGTTGGCAACATCTATTGCACTATTTATAAAATTCAGTGCGCTAGACTGATTATTGTAATAGGCGGATATCCAACCATCATTGTAATCAGCCCAGGAAAAAGTGGCACCATCAGCATCTGCAATCTGGCGGCCTGCTGCCACCCAATATAGTACAAAGGCACGCTCAGATACGTCAGGATTTTGTTGTGCTTTCACAATTGAATTATCAATAAAATATTCTACCTGCACCTGGTCAGCACTGGCCGCAACAGGATTCGTGTTGATATCTGTGATTTTTTTACAGGCAGACAATATCAAAACAGGTGTAATGAATAAAGCTGCTTTTCTAATTATATGGTTCATCGATTTGAAGTTATTTGGTTATTAATTAGAACCCTAATGAAAGATTTATATAGAATGTACGGGAAGTAGGCGCACTTCCATTTTCAAATCCTACGGCAGGTGTTCCTGTGGCATATACAGATTCCGGATCCAATCCATGCATATGGCTCTTAATTAGCCATACATTATTGCAAGAAACTGATACTAAAGCTTTCTGTATAAAGCTTCCATTTAAAATGCGCTTTGGAAGATTATAGCTTAGTTGAACGTTTCTCAATCTTACATTTGTTGCGTCATAAAGATTGGTTTCAGTGATACCTGTATTTCCTGAACCAGCAATTGCTGCCCAATATTGCTGTGCAGAGATCTTATTGGTATTGGCCACATATTGATTGGTATTAGGATCCATTACAACACCTTGTACGATCATTGAATCTCTTGAACCATTCATGACAGTCACTGCCGCAGTTCCACTCCTTTCCATATTGTCCAGGGACTGTGAAAAAATCTTTCCACCTATTCTTGCATCCAGTAATACAGACAAACCAAAACCCTTGTAAGAAAATGAATTTGTCAATCCTAATAAGGCATCTGCCTGCTGATTGCCCAATCTTGTAATATCTGTTGTTGCCTTTGGCAAACCATTGCTGGTTAAAATCAATTGGCCATTATTAGGATCTTTTGCATCCTCGACACGTAAAAGTTTAGTACCGTAAATTTCTCCATAAGGCTGACCTGCTACTGCTAATATTTGAATATTATCAAATCCAGCTAATCCGTATCTTTCTACACCTGGATAAATAGAAGGCACTGTATTCTTATTATGAGAGAAGTTTAAACCAAGTGTCCAGTTCAATGACCGTGGATTTGACAAAATGCGCGCATCGGCAGTTACCTCTATTCCTTTATTTTGAATATCACCTGCATTAATGATCCTATTGCTATAACCACTTAATGGGTCCATAGGAAGTCTAATCAACTGATTAACTGCATTTGATTTATAAACTGAAACATCTATTCCCACCCTGTTTTGGAAAAACCGCATTTCAACTCCAGCTTCATATGATTTTATCAACTGGCTTTTTACACTATCGTTAAATAAGGTAGTACCTCTTCCTGCTGTGGTATTTCCATTAGGATCTGTACCAATAAAGTAAGTGTTATACAGGCTATAGGGATCCAAATCGCTACCTGCCGCAGCATATGATGCTCTTAGTTTTGTATAACTAAGCCAAGAAGGCAATGAGCCACCTCTTTGGTTGATCATTTCTGTTGGTATAAAAGAAAAGCTTACAGAAGGATAAAAATATGAGTTATTTCTAGGGCTTAGAGCTGATGACCAGTCATTACGAAAAGTACTGTTTAGGTACAGGTATCCGTCATAATTTAATTCCACAGCCCCGTAAAGTGAATTAATTTTCTTTTGGCTGAAAGATTGCTCAACTAAGGGATTACCTGCTGAATTGTTTACTGAGAATAAGTTAGGAACCCTTAATTCACCTGCACTTCCATTTAACTGTGAATTTTTCCATTCCATCAGGTTGCCACCAACCATTAAGGAACCTCCAAATCTTCCAAACAAATTGTCTTTTTTAGCAGTAAGCATACCACTATAATTCGTCTGTTGATAGGTTTGTTTGCTCAAGCCATATCTTCCGCTTTGATTACCTGGACTACCCGCATACAATTTTGCTTCAGAGTTTGTATTATACATGTCTGCACCGCCTGTAATTTCACCCATTAACCAATTGGTGAAATTGTGTTTCACAGAAGCATACATGATGTAACGGTTACGGGTATCATTATTAAGATTGTATTTGGCCGACCAATAAGGGTTCATACCGCTTCCCTTTTGCCACCAAAACATATTGCCACTGGAATCCAATGGATTTTCAAAATTCAAAATATTCAGCGTGCGAGGCAATCCAAAAATAGTGGCGAATATGCTTCCATTTTGCCCCTCCAGAGACCTGTTATTAGCTGTAGCATTGATGAACTGGAATTTGGTATCTAATGTCCAGTTTTCATTATTACCAAATTTGGTCAATGCCCTGGCAGTAACATTGTTCCTTGATAGTTTGGCCCCTGGTATAATGCTCTTATTATCAAACCTGTTATAAGACGCGTAAACAGAGGTAGAATTTATTTGCTGCTGAAGAGAAATGTTCTGATTTGAAACGGTTCCACTATTAAAGAAATTACTGGCGTTATCATAGGGTTGTAATGTGACCGGTTTGCCAGACCAATCAATCACTGATTGACCAGCAATTCTTGGCCCCCAGCTGGAAGTAGAAGTAGAATCATATTTTCCATTACTTCCCTGGGCATACAGATCTTGCATTTCTGGCCTTGTGAAGATGCTTTCAAATCCTAAAGAAGACGATACTGTGATTCCCAAACCAGGTTGTTTTTTACCTGATTTTGTGGTGATTAAGATCACTCCGTTTCCACCCAATGATCCATATAAAGAGGCAGCTGCCGGTCCTTTCAACACACTGACAGAGGCAATATCATCAGGGTTAATATCACTTAATCCATTACCCATGTCGATTGATGGATTCCAGAAATCATTAGTAGCGCCAATACCTACACGTCCTGTTGAGTTATCCATAGGTACCCCATCCACAACAATCAGCGGTTGAGAGGTTCCTGTCAATGAATTATTACCACGCAAAACAATTTGAGATGATCCACCTGGTCCATTACCAGAGCGAACCACCTGTAATCCAGCAACCTTGCCGGTAAGATCATTAACCAGGTTGGTCTCCCTGGCTTCAACTAAGGTCTGACCTTTGATTTCCTGTACAGCATAGCCTAAAGATTTTTTTGCCTTTTGAATACCAAGGGCGGTAACTACTACTTCATTCAAACTACCTGTGCCACCCTCTAATACAACATTAAGTGTCGTTTCATTTCCCACAGTTATTTCCCTGGGTTTAAAACTAACAGAAGTAAATTCCAATACAGCATTGGCATCTTTTACATCCACACTAAAATGTCCATTTTCATCAGTTGCCCCACTAATAGTGGTTCCTTTTACATGATAGGTTGCACCGGCAACCGGATTGCCCTTGTCGTCTTTCACTGTTCCTGAAACCCTTTTCTGCTGGCCCATAGCCACAACAAAAAACAGGTTCAATAACAGGCAAAGCAGAAGCTTTGGGGTCGTTCTTTTCATTGCAGTTGAATTTAAAATTTAAATAGTTTGAACAAGGTGTTATAATATATATTAAGCTATCAGCTCGTTTGGAAACTTTTTAATGGAAGTATCAAGCTGATCGAAATTTTCCATAACCAGTGCTGCTGCTCCTATTAACTCAGCCTTTACTCCCAAGGATGAAATCTTTATCTCTGTATTCTCAGCGATTTTGGGAATACAATGTTCATTGATTGCCTGTTGAATAGGTGCTAACCACAACTTCCCTACTGCTGCTCCACGTCCGCTTAAAACAATCAATTCCGGATTTAATAGGTGTATTAAAATAGCCACTCCTCTTCCGATATTGTACCCTGCTTCTGAAAAAAGTTCAACAGCAAACTTATCTCCCTTGTCTGCGGCATCCATGATAGCTTCCGCTGTTGCTTCTATGTTTTCAATATCAAGGTTCTTAAGCCTGGATACCTTTCCCTTTTTCAGGCCTTCAATTGCTTTTTCAGCCACCACCAATAAAGAGGTTTCCGTTTCCAGGCAACCACTCTTTCCACAACTGCACATTTTATTATTGGTAAATAAGGGTATGTGGCTAAACTCACCTGCAAAACCATTATAGCCACGGAATAATTCACCTTTGAGAATCATTCCCAGACCAACTCCCCAATTGATATTGATCACCATCACATTCTGCCTGTTTTTTGCTTCACCCAACCTTAATTCAGCCAAGGCTATTAAACTGGAGTCATTATCGATCAATACCGGAAGCCCTATTTGGGATTCTATATAAGTAACCAAACTCCCTGAAGTTTTTAAAAATGAATGATTGACACCTTTGATTACATCCACAAATCCGGGCATTCCTATTCCAATTCCTGCAATTTTCGATTTGGGTATGCCGGATTGAATTATGAATTGAGAAATATTCTTTTGTAATTGTTCCGCCGCATTTTCATTATTCGGGAGTTTTAATTCAAACTTCTCTACCTGTCCAATTAAATTGTTCCGCATATCTACTATAGCTATACGTGTAATCAGTTGATCCATAGCCACGGCCACCACGTACATCAAATCAGATTTCAAAGAATACATCTGCGGTCTCCGTCCACCTGTAGAAAGTGCAAAGCCTAACTCTTTTACACTTCCTTCTTCAATCAGCTCATTTAAAATTTTAGTCGTTAATGGCAAACTCTTATCAGTTAGTTGACTTAATTCTGCACATGATAATTGTCCAGAAAAATATAAATGCTTGATTATGTTTCTTTTATAAGATTCTTGTTTAGACACTAAAAGAATTTATTTTAATAAGGAAGGTCGAATTTTATGTTAAGATAATGGAACTTTTATTATTTTTTTAAAAACTTATAAATTTTTTTATAAAGTATTTATTAACAACCGATGATTAATTCTCCTATTCCATATATTCAAGTATACAACTCTCCTTTTCTTTGAGGGTAACATATGCTGATGGATATAAATTGATATTGACGACAAATGAGCATAAAATCAAGGGGCCGCCATATGGACATATACTTCTTCGCACCCATTAATTTATTTACAATCATTAGGTAACTATACCCTATTGCATTGGGAAATAAATTCTAAAAGAGACTTAAACATTCTGCAGCAGTAAATAAAAAATTGCTTTAGCAGGTGTATTTATGTTCGCATCCGAATAACTCTTATCGATTGAAAATCAAACTACTTATTTTTGGCCGAATAGATTGATCACATGGATGGAGCATACCTGGCATTGATGGCTGGATTAGGATTATTGATAGGCTTTATTGGAACATTGATTGGTGCAGGTGGGGGGTTCATCCTGGTACCTATTTTATTGGTTCTTTATCCTGATTTAAAACCGGAAGTGATCACCAGTATATCCTTGGCTGTGGTGTTTTTAAATGCCTGTTCGGGCTCAATTGCTTATGCAAAAATGAAACGTATAGATTACAGATCAGCGTTTGTATTTGCTATGGCTACCCTTCCGGGCTCCATAATCGGTGCCCTCCTGACCAGCGCAATTCCGAGAAATATTTTTGATCTGATTTTAGGTATCCTGTTAATTGTGATTTCTGTTTTTCTTTTAGTTAAACCTGAACAAGGTGCTTTTTCAGGTAAGAAAAAATCAGGCAATTATGTACAAAGGGAGCTTACTGATAGCAGTGGGCTACGTTATTCCTATTCATTCAATCTCTGGACAGGCATCATTCTAAGCTTTTTCGTTGGGTTTCTTTCCAGCCTGCTGGGAATTGGTGGTGGCATTATTCATGTACCAGCACTTACCTCTTTACTTAATTTTCCAATTCACATAGCCACTGCTACCTCGCACCTGATATTGGCTATAATGGCATTAGCGGGAACTATTGTCCATATAATTCAAGGAAATTTTAAAGAGGGAGGTTGGAAAACGGCTCTGGCCATAGCACCAGGCATTATAGCAGGAGCGCAAATTGGCGCTTATTATTCCCATAGAATTAAAGCCGTGTGGATTGTCAGGTCTTTAGCAATTGCATTATTGCTAGTAGGTGTAAGACTTATATTTATTTAGACAATAATTATATGTTTGAATTCCTTTTTACTCCCCGGTATTGTTCTTGTTTTTTCTAAACCACCTGGTTAAATAGTTTCCCGCCTTATTTACCACTTTTGCTTCCGCTATTCTTTCTACCAGGGTACTATCAAAATATTGTACATCGTCCATTTTAATTCCTTTTTCCACCTGTTGGGGATACAGCATAATAAAACTATTAGCGGTAAAATAATTGGACAGGTAATAAGGAAGCTTTTCTAATTGGGATTGATAGGATGTCTGCCCTTTACGGGAAGAAACTATAACAAGTAAATCATTCTTTTTTACTTCCCTGGTAAAGATCAGGAAATCATCCCAGTTCCAGAATTCATTAAAAGTCATTTTCCCTTCCGATGTTTGAACCTTTTGCAGGTCTTGCAATTCCAGTAAAGTATCTTTCCGGGCGAAAAAATCAATACTTAATCCCGCTTCCTTTGCTATCGTAGTTAGTTTTTTGAACCAGTGTAAAAATCCTGGTTCCAATTCTGCCCTGGCGGTTACTACTACAACCATTCTTTTTATGGTATTCAGCGGCTGAACAGACTTATAAATAAAAACTGTTTCTGCAGTGTGCTTTAAAATTTGTTCAGCAGTGGGTCCTAAAAAATTATGTTGGTTGGCCTGTTGATGAAGTCCAATTAAGAGGTCAGTAATATTTTGTTCTTTTAGGGTATATATAATACCATTACTGATGTTAACATCAAACCTTGTAATTGGAATTAGTGTTTGTTCAGTGGCTGCTGCATGCCTTACAGCTTTTTCCATCATTTTCTTACCAAGAGAAGCCGTTTTATTATTTTCTGCTTCATCAGTAATAATGTTTAAAGCATACACCGGGATTGTGCTTTTTCGCGGTTTTAGCATCAAGCCAAAATCTATCAACTCTGTTACGGTTTCAGGATACGCCAGTGAGATTAAAATTTTCTCAGGTATGCTTTCTTCCCCATCCTGGGAGTGTTCTTCTTTTAATGCAAGTTTCTGTGATGTTTTTTCAACTATAAAAGAGCTAACAGTGCAGGTGACCAGTATCATTAAGATAGTACCATTAAGCACATCTTCATTGATAAGGCGGATAGGTTCACCTGCACTGGTTTCACCTATTATAATATTATAACCCACTAAGACTATGGCCAGTGTAGCGCCCACTCTTGCAGTACTTAATCCAAAGATCATTTGTCTTTCCAATATGGAAAGACCGAATGTTTTTTGAGTTAAAAGGGCAGCCAAAAATTTGGAGATTATGCCTAATACAATCATCAAAGCAGCAACTTCCAATGCCCCTACACCTTTAAATAATACTCTGAAATCCACTAACATTCCAACACTGATCAGGAAAAACGGAATAAAGAAAGCATTTCCCACAAATTCTATCCGGTTCATTAATGCTGAAGAGTGGGGAATAAATCTATTTAGGGCTAACCCCGAAAGAAACGCTCCAATAATTGGTTCGAGACCTGCCAGTTCTGCTATAAAAGAACCGAGGAAAACCATGGCTAAAACAAAAATATATTGAGAAACCGAGTCGTCAAATCTTTTGAAAAACCACATGGCAACTATGGGAAATAAGAAAAAAACAATGCAGCCAAATATTATGGTTGCGATAGCCAGGTGAATCCAGAACCCGGCAGTTATATCGCCCCTGGTCATTCCCGTAACACCTGCCAATACCAGTAAGGCTAAAATATCTGTAATTATTGTACCTCCAATGGTTAAAGTCACTGACCTGATTCTTGAAATTCCATACCTGCTGGCAATAGGATATGCCAACAATGTATGTGAAGCAAACATAGTAGCAAGCAATAGAGAGGAGGAAAGGTTGTAATTTAAAATGTAATAAGCAGACAATGTGCCGAGCGTCATCGGAAGAATAAAAGTGAACAATCCAAATACCAGGCTTTTAAACCTGTTTTTCCGAAACTCTTCCAGGTCTATTTCCAGGCCAGCAGTAAACATGATGTATATCAATCCAACTGTTCCAAAAAGCACTATACTGCTGTCGCGCAATAATAAATTAAGGCCATAAGGCCCGATGATAATCCCAGCGGCTATCAACCCAATGATATGAGGGATCTTTATCTTATCAAATAAAATAGGTGCAAATAATATAATAAACAGAACCAGGGAAAAAATAATTACCGGGTTCGTCAAAGGCAATGTAAAATCCACATCACTTAATAAATACATAAGTTTTTGGCTTTATCATTATTGCTTTGCCAATTGTAAAGAATAAACAACACGGCACTCATTATCACGGGTAATTTCTCTTTCTCCTATCATATTCAAACTGTCAGTCATTTGCAAACGAACTATCATCCTGGTATTATTGCCCACTCCCGGATCACCAGGATTTTCTTCCAGCTCAATATTATTATTAGTCATTGTACCAAAATAGGCCCTTACCAGTTTATCAGCTGCCAATGCATTAACTATTACTTTATTTGCTGCATATGATATATTCCAAACTTCTGTTTTTGTATCTCCAACTGCAGAGCCAGGGCAGGTAGCCAATGTACAATTCATCTTCACAGTCCACCTTCCAATTATAGCAGGATTAAAATTGGTTATGGAATCAGTTTGAAGGGAATCTAGTTTTTGCTGCCTCTTTGCGAGTTCCTGTTCTTTAATTTCAAGGGTTCTTTCTTTTAAGAGCAAACGCTGCTCCTTTTCATTTAATACAATTTCTTTTTCATTTAGTTCCCTTTTTCTTTGTTCAATATCACAGCCACAGGTAAATACAATTAAAATAAACAGAAATATATACGTCCATCTCATAATGTATGTCCTTTATCCAGTATCGAATGAAATATTTATTCATAAAGTTACCTTAACCATATGTCATTAATGCGTTTGCATTTCATTCTAATCCGTTTTTAATAAACTATGTAGTAAATATTGATAATAAATTAAATCCATCTACCTTTTGCATGCTTAGATAATGCAAAGGGCTGTTTACTTATAATAGTAAACAGCCCATAATTAAATTTGATGCTTATTTTATCAATAGTGACTCCGAAGTTTGCCTATCCTTTTTCTGAATATCCTGTTGTTGTTCAATGTAATGAATAGCTTTCATGGTTTTTATCACTGAATCAGGAGTTACTGAAATAGAATCAATTCCCATTTCCACCAGGAATTGGGCAAAGTCAGGATGATCCGAGGGACCTTGTCCACAGATGCCAACCTTTACACCACATTGCCTGGCCGTAGTAATCAATTGAGAAAGCATGGCTTTGACAGCCTCATTTCTTTCATCATATAAATGTGCCACTAAAGAAGAATCCCGGTCAAGACCTAATGTTAATTGCGTAAGGTCATTGGAACCTATTGAGAATCCATCAATATGTGCTGCAAAATCTTTAGCCAAAATAATATTGGAAGGTATTTCAGCCATAAGATATAATTCAAGACCATCATTACCTGGAATAAGATCGTATTCTGCCATAACTTCCTTTACTTTAATCAATTCCTTTACAGTGCGGCAAAAAGGTATCATAACAACGATATTAGACAAACCCATTTCCTCCCTTGCCTTTTTGATTGCCTTGCACTCCAATCCAAAAGCCGGCTTATATTGATCGGAATAATAGCGACTTGCGCCTCTCCAGCCTATCATTGGGTTTTCTTCCTGAGGCTCAAAATATTTACCCCCTAAAAGATTATAGTATTCGTTCGATTTAAAATCTGAAAACCGGACTATCACCTTATTAGGATAAAATGCACCGGCAATTTTGGCAATGCCATAAGACAATTTAGAAACAAAAAAATCCTCTTCATCTTTAAAACCCCGGGTACTTGTTCTTATAATCTCACTTAGCTCTTTATCACCTAATTCCTGGTGTTTCAATAGTGCCAATGGGTGAATTCCAATGTAATTATTAATAATAAATTCTTCCCTAGCCAATCCCACTCCTTTGTTAGGAATATGCGAGAAACGGAATGCAAGCGATGGAGAAGCCACATTGAGCATCAGGCTTGTATGTACAGGTGGTAGATCCACTAGTTTGGTCTCTATTACATCATAAGAAAGTTTGCCTTGGTAAACTATGCCTACATCACCTTCTGCGCATGAAATAGTAACCTCATCTTCGTCATTCAATAAACCTGTAGCATTACCGCAACCAACAATAGCCGGCACTCCCATCTCCCGGGCCACTATTGCAGCATGACAGGTCCTACCTCCTTTATTGGTTACTATTGCGGACGCTTTTTTCATAATAGGTTCCCAATCAGGATCTGTCATATCAGTAACAAGCACGTCCCCTTCTTTGAACTCCTCTCCTTCCATTACACGCTTATCCAATGAATACATGATTTTAACCTTGCCGGATGCGATCTTGTCTCCAACTGCAATGCCTTTAATTAATACTGGTGCCGAATGAGCCTGCATTACAAATTCAGTGAGCGTGTCATGATTTTTTCGGGAGTGAATGGTTTCGGGCCTTGCCTGCACGATAAATAAATCACCAGACAATCCATCCAATGCCCACTCAATATCCATGGGGCACCAATGTCCTTTTAATTGGGAATAATACCCTTCAATGTGCAGCACCCAGCGAGACAGCTGGAGAATTTTTTCCTCATTCAGGCAAAACTGTTTCCGAGCCCCTTTATCAACTGGAATGATCTTCACTCTTTCATCCGGATCATCACCATATACCATCATTTGGTCTTTCACTCCCAATTTTTTTTCAATGATGGAAGCATAACCTGTTTTAAGTGTTGGTTTGAAAACTATGAATTCATCAGGTGACACACTTCCCTGCACAACCATTTCCCCTAGGCCATAAGAGCCATTGATAACAATTACATCTTTGAATCCGCTTTCAGTGTCCAGCGAAAAAGCCACCCCGCTTGCACCCAGGTCACTTCTTACCATTTTTTGAATACATACGGATAAGCCAATTTCAAAATGATCATACCGAAAAGTTTCGCGATAAGAGATGGCACGATCAGTAAATAAGGAGGCAAAACAGTTTCTAACCGCATCCATCAAAGCAGCAGGCCCTCTTACATTTAAATAGGTTTCCTGCTGTCCCGCAAACGAAGCGTCTGGCAGATCCTCCGCAGTTGCTGAAGAACGTACTGCCACATCGGTTCCTTCCTGGTCATACTTTTTGGAAAGTTCATAATAAGAGTCAATGATCTCCTGGCTAAGATTAGCCGGGAAGCGCCCGTTTCGAATCACATTCCGTATCTGCAATCCGGCCCTTCTTAAAGACTCTACAGATGTATAATCTATCTGTTTCACCAATTCCCTGATCTTCTCATCAAGGTTATTGTGATGAATAAATTCCTGGTAAGCATTCACCGTAATGACAAAGCCTCCGGGAATATTGACTCCCAGGCGTGTAAGATTTTGGAGCATTTCTCCAAGGGAAGCGTTCTTGCCTCCCACCAGGTCAATATCCTTCATACCAACCTGGTCCAATTGGACAACGTTTTTTGTTAGCATAGCAATCGTTTAAATAGGTAAAGGCTGTAGGTGGACAGCAAACTAAAAGCAGTAATGAAGTAACTTGTTTGTTTATGAAGAAAGGTCGCCGGCGAGAGACATAATGAGGTAAACGTACGAAGTACGTTCATCATTAAAATATTTGAAGGGAAAATCGGGTCGCATGATTATAATCTCAAAGAATATCCTTTCGCTAAAAGGCTTATCCCTATTTTGAATATACATAAAAAATCATACCTGACTCATTTAGGTGAATGGCCCTTCTTAAATTCCATTAAAAAGCAAAAGTTGTCCCGGCTTATCATTGCTGTTTCTCCTGGCTATGAGAGAAGGAAAATTAGAGACCGTGATCCCTAAAAGTCTCACTTTGGACCCCTCAGGCTCTGTTTTTTCCAGTAGTTCCCTGGCTGCCATTACTATAGATTGAAGATCTTCCAAACACTCACTAAAGGATTTGCTTCGGGTAATGATCTTAAAATCGCTATACTTTATTTTTACCGTTACAGTTTTTCCATGCAGGTTATGCTTTTCCAACCGCTTCCAAACAGTTTCAGCTATTTTCTCTAAAGCTTCTTCCATTTCTTCCAGTTTAGTTAGATCGTATGGAAAAGTATCCTCGGCTCCTATTGATTTGGTCTCTTGTTCCGGTTCCACAGGTCGATCATCGATACCTCTTACAATTTTATAATAGAAACTTCCTGCCTTTCCAAAATAACGCCGTAGTTCTTCTTCGCTTAGTTTTTTTATATCTGCCCCGGTGTGAAGCCCCAGAGTTTTCATTTTTTCAGCAGTCACCTTCCCAACTCCATAAAATTTTTCAACCGGCAATTCAGATACGAATCTTTCTATCCTTGATGGCCCAATAAAGGTAAGTCCATCAGGTTTTTGCATATCAGAAGCTATTTTAGCAACGAACTTATTAATAGAGATCCCGGCTGATGCGGTCAAAACCAATTCCTGCCTGATGGCGGCCTTGATAGCCGTGGCAATTTCGATAGCAGATCCTATTCCTTGTTTGTCTTCAGATACATCCAGGTAGGCTTCGTCTAATGACAATGGTTCAATGATATCTGTATATCGCTCAAATATGGCCCGAACCTTTTTAGAAACTTCTTTATATGCATCAAACCTGGGCTTAATGAAAATGATCCCAGGACATAATTGCAATGCCTTTTTAGAGGACATGGCCGACCTGACACCAAACTTACGGGCTTCATAGCTTGCTGTGGCCACCACACCTCCTCTCCCTTCCGGAGATCCACCAACCGCAATAGGTTTTCCTTTTAGTTCAGGGTGATCTCTTTGCTCCACAGAGGCATAAAAAGCATCCATATCTATATGAATGATCTTCCTTATATTTTTTGGTGCCTCTTCCACGCAAATCAAATAATTGTAAATTTAAAGTAGGCCCATTCAAAAATTTTGGTTTAACATACTTAATTACTCTAAAATCTTTTATTAAAAAACGATGTGTTAACAATAAATAGGTAAATGATACTCTCCTGTTTAAATTGTTACATTTGCCACAATGCAATTCTTGCTCTATATACTATTAACTTCCTTTTATATTATTAGCCCCACGCAGGTTAATGCAGGAATGATCCCTATTTCCAAGGGGAAAATAGTATCTGTCAATATACAAGAGCAATCTTCGGTTAAAAAAGATAAGTTCAGCCAAAAGCAGTTCGCTACTCTTACTGCTTTACCCCAAACTGGGCTTAATTATTCATCCTATAGGCATCATCCCTTCGAGAAGTTTTTCATGCAGGAGGTTCAATTAGGTGCCTATAAGATGCCTGGTCTAAAGCTTGAATTCCAGGAAGCCCCTGGATTCAATAAACCTATTGGCTTACTGCTCATCTTTCCCCATCATTATTTCTGGTAATTAAAAGTTGATTGCAGTTACCTAAATGTAATCTGCAAAGGTCCATTATTTATTAACTTTTAAATATTCCATATGTCAACATTATTGGTGGCTTTGATCATCATTGCCATAATAGCTGGAATCAGCTTTTTTTTAATTTATACAAGTAAAAAGCATCAAAAAAAGAAAACGGCAAAACTGCTATCTACTTGCAACCATATTGCTTTAGAGCATAACCTGAATTTCTCAAGCCAGGAGGTTTCCACTACCCGGGTCATTGGTGTAGATGGCATTTCCAGGAAACTCCTCTTAGTGGAATACAAAGGCGAGGAACTGATGCATACATTAATACACCTGGAGGATGTCAAAAAATGCCTGGTGAAAAAGAATTTAAACCAGCTTTCTATTACCACTGGAGGAAGTAAAGGTGAATCATATCTCCAGTCAATAACCCTCGAACTTTCTTTTTGGAAAAACAGGGACTCTTTTGAAATTTCTTTCTATGATAATATCTCCAATCATATCTATGAAATTTCAGAATTGGAATATAAAGCAAGGGATTGGGAAAAAATGCTTACCAAGCTATTAAGTGCTGAAACCAGGGAAAGAGCTTAACAAAGTTTTACCCAACATCACTTACAATAAAGCTTAAAAGCTTTCCATTTATTTTCTTAATTAAATTAACTACTATGCCAAGAGTAAAATCACAATTATTGCTCAAAAAAGATGATTATGACATTTTAATGAGCTGTATTAGGAATGGCCGTGGCAAAACGGTTTTCGACAATCAAAATATCCAGGAGCTGGAATCTGAAATAAAAAAAGCGAAAGTGGTGACTAAAGATCAATTTCCGGTGAATGTGGTAGGTCTTAATTCCAGGGTCATCATCAAAGAAGAAGATGGAAAACAAATGGAATTGATGGTTGTTATTCCGGAACAGGCTAATATCAAAGAAAAAAAGATTTCTGTTATGGCGCCTATCGGAACCGCTCTCCTGGGTTTCAAACAGGGAGAAAAGGTAGCCTGGGAAGTGCCTTCCGGTAAAAAAACATTCACTATTGTACAGGTCATCAATTAATATTCTTTATGCAAATAGTCATTACCAATAATGGCTCCCCCCGGGGAGCCATTATTTTTATTAAACTGTATTTATTTAATTATTGAATTTTTTCTTTAATTCCATCAGTTGGCTTTGAAACGGATTTAACGTTTCAAGCTTTTTTGCTGTAGCCCTGGTAATTCCAGGTGACTTTCTTTCACCGCCTGTTTTATTTCCTCCAGTATCAGGTCTGCTACCATCTTTCATTGTCAAAGCAATACGCTTACGGTTTACATCAACTTCCGTAATGGTCACTGTTACCTTTTGATTCAGTTTTACCACTTCGTTGGGATCTGTAATAAACCGGTTGCTTAATTGAGAAACGTGAACCAATCCATCCTGCTTTACACCTATATCTACGAACGCTCCGAAATTGGTTATGTTTGTTACAATTCCTGGCACTTGCATACCTACCTTAAGGTCTGATATGGTCTTGATGCTTTCTTCAAATCTGAACTCTTCTATTTGTGCACGTGGATCTCTTCCTGGTTTTTCCAATTCCTTCAATATATCCTCAATGGTAAATTCCCCTACTGTTTCTGAAATGTATTGCTTACGATTGATCTGCTTTCTTAATTCTGATCTTTTTATAAGGTCTTCCAATGTGGACTGTAGATCTTTCGCCATCTGTGCTACCACCACGTAGCTTTCGGGATGTACGGAAGAATTATCCAGTGGATTTTCCGCGCCCGGGATACGTAAGAAGCCGGCGCATTGTTCATATGATTTAGGACCCATCAAAGGAACTTTTTTAAGCTCCTCCCTGCTCCTGAATGGTCCGTTCTGCAAACGATATTGCACAATATTGCTGGCAAGGGTGGATGTGATACCTGAAACGTATTGCAACAAGTGTTTAGAAGCTGTATTTACGTCTACCCCTACAAAGTTCACCGCGCTTTCCACTACCCTGTCCAGTGCCTGTTTTAGTTTCACCTGGTTCACATCATGTTGGTATTGGCCTACCCCAATGGATTTAGGGTCGATCTTTACCAATTCACTCAAAGGATCCAATAACCTTCTTCCAATGCTAACAGCACCCCTAACAGTGACATCCTGGTCAGGAAATTCCTCCCTGGCCACCTCTGAGGCTGAATAGATGGAGGCACCGCTTTCATTGACCTGGAAAACCATCACATGTTTACCAAAATCTATACTACGCACCAATTGTTCAGTTTCGCGCCCCGCAGTACCATTACCTATCCCAATAGCTTCAATGCCATATTTTTCCACCAGGCGTTTCAGTTCTGCTATGCTTTCCTGCCATTGATTTTGTGGTGGATGAGGGTAAATGGCTGAATTGTAAACAAGGTTTCCCTGTGCATCCAGGCACACCAGCTTACAACCAGTACGATAGCCTGGATCCAGCGCCAGCACTTTTTTGGATCCTAATGGAGAAGCCAATAATAGTTGCCTCAGGTTTTCTGTAAACACATGTATAGCTTCTTCGTCTGCCTTGTTCTTGCTCAATAAACGAAACTCATTTTCTTTTGATGACTTTAGCAAGCGATTATAAGAGTCTTCAATAGCTTTTTTTACTTCCAGTGATGCGGTGTTAGAAGCTTTTATAAAGAGTTGATCAAGTGCTTCCACCGCCATTTGTTTTTCTACACTGATATCCATCATCAGGAACCCTTCCTTTTCTCCACGCCTGATCGCCAATAGCCTGTGTGAAGGGGATTGGGATAATGGCTCGCTGAACTCAAAGTAGTCCCGGTATTTCTGTGCCTCTTCTTCTTCCTTTTTTGTGGATACTACTTTGGAGCTTAAAGTAGCTGATTCTGCGTACAATTGCCTGATTCTTGACCTGGCCTGCTCATTTTCGCTGATCCACTCTGCAATGATATCCCTGGCTCCCTGCAACGCTTCCTTAGTATCCTTTACATCTTCCTTAATAAATTTGGCAGCTTCAGATTCTAAATCAATTGATGTTTGTTGAAAAATCAGCGTAGCCAAAGGTTCAAGCCCTTTTTCAATGGCCTGGGTTGCACGGGTTTTTCGTTTTGGCTTATAAGGAAGATAAATATCTTCAAGCTCTGTAGCACTAAAACAATCTTCTATCCTCTTCTTTAATTCAGGAGTAAGCTTACCCAGTTCCTCTATAGTTTTTAATACAGTATCTTTTCTTTTGTCAAGCTCTTTATAATAACTGATCTCTTCGACCACATTACCAATAACCACTTCATCCAGGTTTCCGGTAACTTCTTTCCGGTAGCGCGCCATAAAGGGAATGGTAGCTCCTTCACTTTGCAATTGGTCAATACTACTCACCTGTTTTATTGCCAGGTTCAACTTTCCTGCAATTTGTTGTATGTACTTAAGCTCCATAGCTCATTGTTTATAGGATATTATTTAAAGGGCTGCAAATCTAAAGGAACCCGGGAATAATATAATCTTGAATCTTTGCCCTGGAGTTATTATACTCAGGGATGATTTAGACTTTAAAATTTGTTCCCAAAGCATTTAGAGTTAAGCATTATTTCATTGAATAAAATGCACAGCTTACCGCCTTTTAGCTATTTATATATGTGAAAACTATTGTTAATAATAGTTAAAGAGTACCGATTCAGAGAAGCCTTAACTGCCATTACTTTGTAAATTACCGCCTTCATTGACTGCCTCATTTACCTAACAATTAAAAATAGAACATGAATCGTCGCATTGCTGTTGCTTTTGCAACCAGCTTATTGTTTTCATCTGCCGTATCTATGGCGCAGGAAACCCCTGTCCGTCCAGGTTCGGGAACGGTTACTCCCGGCAACTTTCCAGGTTCTGGAAGAAATAACACCAATAATACTGGTCCTAAACCTTATTCCGAGGTAATTACTTCCAAAGCTAAAACTGATCGTGGTTTGTTTACCACGCATCGTGTGGAAGACAAATATTATTTTGATATCCCCGATTCACTGCTTAATAGAGAAATACTTGTAGTAAACCGTATTTCCAAAGCTCCTGCAGGCGCCCGGGCGGGTTTCCTGGGCTATGCCGGTGACCAAATATCCGACAATGTGATCTCCTTTGAAAAAGGTCCAAACAATAAGATCTTCCTCAGGAACATTTCTTACCAGGAAGTGGGTAGAGATTCAGCCGGAATGTTTCAATCGGTTCGCAATTCCAACCTGCAGCCTATCACTGCTTCTTTTGATATTAAAGCTTTTTCCCAGGATTCCCTTACAAAGACCAAAGGCTCTGTCATAGAGATGACAGACTATATAATGGGTGATAATGATGTATTGTTCTTTGATTCGCGTACAAAAAGAGCTTTGGGTCTTAATGGTTATCAAAAGGAAAACTCATACATCAATGATGTAAGATCTTTTCCCAAAAATATCGAGATCAAAACAGTAAAAACTTACAACCGCACTCCGACACAAGCTTTTGGAAGCGCTCCTACTGCCGCTTTTGGACCCTCATCAGGCACACCCACCACTTTTGAACTCAATAGTTCTATGGTATTATTGCCTGCCACAGCTATGAAACCACGCTATTTTGATCCGAGGGTGGGTTTCTTTGCCACAGGGTACACTGATTTTGATGCTAACCCACAAGGCGTGGAAGAGATTAAAATGGTCACCCGCTGGAGGCTGGAACCCAAACCACAGGACGTAGATAAATATTTAAGAGGTGAGCTGGTAGAGCCTCAAAAACAGATCGTCTACTATATTGACCCTGCCACTCCTAAAAAATGGGTACCCTACCTGATAGCAGGGGTCAATGACTGGAATGCGGCTTTTGAAAAGGCAGGTTGGAAGAATGCCATAGTGGCTAAGTTAGCTCCGACTGATGATTCTTCCTGGAGCCTCGAAGGTGCAGGTTATTCAGCCATTGTGTATAAACCTTCTGATGTAGCCAATGCCAGCGGACCCCACGTTCACGACCCAAGAAGCGGCGAGATATTGGAATCACACATCAACTGGTACCATAATGTGATGAACCTAGTGCGCGATTGGTATTTCGTTCAAACGGCAGCTGTAGATCCCAGGGCCCGTTCTTTAAGATTTCCTGATTCTTTAATGGGGCAGCTCATTCGCTTTGTTTCTTCTCATGAAGTTGGTCACACACTGGGATTACGCCATAACTATGGGTCCTCTTCTACAGTACCTGTTGAAAACCTGCGTAACAAGGCATGGGTGGAAGCCAATGGACATACGCCATCTATAATGGATTATGCACGTTTTAATTATGTGGCACAACCTGAAGACAATATCACCGAGGTAGGCTTATTCCCACGAATAGGCGATTATGATAAATGGGCCATTGAATGGGGGTACAGGTGGACACCGCCTTCTGTTACCCCTGAACAGGAAGTTGCTCTCATGAACCAAAAAACAATAGATAAGCTGAAGGATAAGCGCTATTGGTTTGGAACTGAAACTGACCCCGATGATCCGCGTGCACAAAATGAAGATCTGGGCGACAACGCTATTACCGCCAGTTCCTATGGCATCAAGAATCTGAAACGAATCGTTGTTCAATTACCAGTATGGACAAAAGAACCAAACAAGGATTACTCTGGCCTGAATGAATTATACGGACAGGTTGTTACACAATTTAACAGGTACATGGGACATGTGGCTAAAAATATAGGTGGTATCCAAACTACACCGAAAATGGTAGAAGAGCAGGGAACTGTTGTGGAATATGTATCACGCAGCAGGCAGAAAGAGGCTATGCAGTTTTTGCAGTCTCAATTATTCCAGACTCCAAAATGGATTGTTGACAATACTATTTCTGATTACACAGGCAGCAACAGGCTGACTACAATCAGCAATGTTCAAAATAACATACTAGGACGCCTTGTCAACAACAATACTTTCAATAAGCTGTTCCGCTTTGAAGAAGAAAGCAAGAATGCTTATACGGCCAGTGAAATGCTTAATGATCTTCGTAAAGGTATTTGGAGTGAACTGGCGGCTCATCAACCGGTGGATATCTATCGCAGAAGTCTGCAAAAATCTTTTGTGGAAAGCCTGAACAGGATCATTAACCCTGATAAAGCCGGCAGCTCTATAATTTTAACGCCAATAGGTTTTTCTGCTCCATCATCCAGCAGCAAGACCTCAGATGCTATTTCAATAGCCAAAGCACAATTAAGAACACTTTCCGCCGAGATCAAGGCAGCCTTACCTACCTATAAGGATGCCAACACAAGGGCACATTTAATGGATGTTCAGGACAGGATCACTGAAGCACTGAATCCTAGAGATTAGAGAGTTAATATTATCGCCTAAATCTTTGATGATAAAAGAAATAGCACCTGTTTTCCAGGTGCTATTTCTTTTATTAAGTATATCCAAATTAATCAGGCTTTAGATGCGCCGGGGTTTCCAGGAATCTTTCAGATTCACAGTCCTGTTGAATACCAACCTGCTGTAGGTATCTTTGTTATCCAGGGCAAAATATCCCTTACGTAAAAACTGGTACCGTTCATTAATCCTCGCATTCTTTAATGCAGGTTCAGCAAAAGCAGTAGCAACGGTATGTAAAGAATCTTCATTAATATATTCTTTAAAGTCGCCCTCTTCGCTGGATGGGTCCTCCACCTTGAACAAACGGTCGTAAAGGCGCACTTCTGCGGTAACTGCATTTTTCACTTCCACCCAATGCAATGTGCCCTTTACATTAATTCCTGAAGTATCATGTCCGCTGCGGCTTTTCGGTATGTACGTGCAATGTACTTCAGTCACATTCCCTGATTCATCTTTAATTACTTCATCACAACGAATGATATAAGCATATTTCAGCCTCACCATACCTCCCGGAAATAAACGGAAGTATTTCTTAGGTGGATTCTCCATGAAATCTTCCCTTTCTATATATAATTCTTTTCCAAATGGAATTTTTCTTGAACCGCTTTTTTCATCCTCAGGATTATCCTCCCCTTCCAGCCATTGGGTTTCCTCGGAGAAGTTGGTAATAATGACCTTCAAAGGATCAAAGACTACCATTCTCCTGAGTGCTATTTTATTTAAATGTTCGCGTACACAAAATTCAAGTAAACCCACATCACTTACATTCTCTCTTTTGGCAATTCCAACCCTGTCGCAAAAATCCCGGATTGCCTCTGGTGTGTATCCTCTTCTGCGCATGCCGCTAATGGTTGGCATCCTCGGGTCATCCCAGCCATCCACATACTTTTCATTGACCAGTTGAAGCAATTTCCTTTTACTCATAACAGTATAGGTCAGATTGCGCCTGGCAAATTCGTATTGATGTGAAGGGTATATCTCCAGCTTTTCAATTAACCAATCATATAGTTCCCGGTGGGGCACAAATTCAAGAGTGCAAATGGAATGAGTCACCTTTTCGATGCTGTCGCTCTGGCCATGGGCAAAATCATACATAGGGTAGATACACCATTTATCACCAGTCCTGTGGTGGTGAGCATGTTTGATCCTGTAAAGCACCGGATCTCTCATCAGCATATTGGGATGGGCCATGTCAATTTTGGCTCTCAGTGTCTTGCTCCCATCAGGAAATTCTCCACTCTTCATCCGTTGAAAAAGATCCAGGTTTTCCTCAATGCTCCGGCTGCGGTACTGACTATTTTTGCCCGGCTCAGTGGGGGTACCTTTCAAAGATGCTATTTCATCAGAAGTGGAATCATCGACGTACGCCAAACCCTTGTTGATAAGCTTTACAGCATATTCATATAGTTCGTCAAAATAATCAGATGCATAATGCTCATTTTGCCATTCAAATCCAAGCCATTTAATATCCTCCTTGATGCTATCCACATACTCGGTATCTTCTGTAACAGGATTAGTGTCATCAAACCTTAGGTTAGTATATCCCGGGAACTTTTTAGTAAGACCAAAATTCAGGCAGATGCTGGTGGCATGGCCCATATGGAGATATCCATTGGGCTCAGGTGGAAACCTCGTTACTATGGATTGATACTTACCGCTTTCCAGGTCCTCTTTTACGATCTCTTCTATAAAATTTAAATGCTTTTCTTCACTCATACTTTATTGTTCTAACGGCAGCAAAGATAAGCCTATACTCTGTACAGCTATAACACCATAAATGGTTACTCATGGTATTAATGAAACATGTCCAAATAAAAGGCAAACAAATTGCAGTTATATATATTCCTTATAAGAGTCATTATCTACTCCAATGAGCATAAGTAAATTTCAATTTCATGGAAACCTCACTGATTTCATTAAGCTACCAACTGGGCAGTCCATTGTTTCTTACAAGTTTACAGGAAATCCATCTATAAAAGATGCCATCGAGGCAATTGGTGTTCCACATCCGGAGATACAAGATATAACCTCGTATGGCAGCAGGCTTTCTTTGGCAGATACCCTGGAAGAAGGCGCTTTTATACAGGTTTACCCCTTTACCAAAATAGAAAATGTGCCACTGAAATTTATACTTGATGTTCATTTAGGCAAACTGGCACGCTGGTTACGGTTACTTGGTTTTGATGTATATTATGAAAATCATTATTCAGATAAGGATATTATAAACCTCATACAAAAAGAGCAAAGGATAGTATTGACCAGGGATATAGGTCTTTTGAAAATCAAATCAGTAGTAATGGGATACTGGCTCCGTTCCCAGGAACCCAAGAAACAATTAGCAGAGGTCATGGAAAGATTCCATTTAAATGACCATATACATCCGTTTACACGATGTCCGCTTTGTAATGGTTTGTTGCAAAGGGTTGAAAAAAAACAGGTAGAAAACTTATTACCACCAAGGTCCCGGCTTTTCTTTAAGGAAATCTATCAATGCCAATATTGTCAGAAGGTCTATTGGAAGGGTTCACACTATGAACGTATGCTGCAGCAATGGCAAGGTATTTTTTAATGTAATTCCTGCTCTTTTAACCGAAGTGCGAGTGTACTTTTCAACTGCAGCCTGTAACGCATGATCACATCATGGTTGTACATGATATTGATCCATTGCACATAGGGATTATCCACCCGGAAGGAATATTTTAATGAATGAGGAGTGCTGTCGGATGCAGTTAAATAAATTTCATTGGCAGCACGACCCATGAGAGTTGAATCAAAAAACGGATCAGGCGAAATATGCTTATCCCTGTCCTTGTTTGTAACGTTAATCTCTATATGCACCGTATCCCCTACATAAGTTTCCACGATACCATTAGAAGGTGTGAAAGCACCAATACTGTACTTTACAAATGACTTACAGTGAAATGGCATCTTGCGAAATTCAGGAATGGATGGTGGATTGTTCATTAATGTCCAATAAAGATCTTCAGGGTAGTGGTCATGGATAAACTGATCCGGCGAGGTAAGAAAATAGGTTTCGTCCATCCTTTGCACATATTGATCAGAATAAGTAAAGTACCCGCTTGCCCAGGTTACATCAAGCAAGTGCCAGGCACTATCTATCATTACAGCATTCCATGAATGATTGGATCTGAACCTCCTGTCGTTTTGTAAATATCCCCGTGCATAACCCGAAACTATTTCTGAGCGCAGTCCGGCATGATCACAAAGGGTTTTGAATAGCTTGGCATATCCATCACAAACAGCGGTTCTTTTTTTAAATACTTTTATCGCCGTCATCTCGATGGCTGATTTCCACTCCATGGAAGTATCTTCCGGCTCTGGGGTATATTTTAAAGCTCCTGATTTACGTTGGCTGCTTAAAACAAAAGTATTGTAACTTATATGCTGGGCTACCCAACTGAAAATAGCACGAACTTTTTCAATCTCCCTCGAATAGGGCTCTGTTAGAACCTTTGATAAAGAATCAAGCGATGGTGCATCTATAGTGCCAGCACGGTAATCTATTTGGTTATAATTATAAGTAGGTTGGGTGTTAGCTGAAGTAGCTAACATCAGGAATAATATGCCTAACAAAAACTTCATGGTCAAATGCCTCCTTCCCTGGCAGGGATTAGTTGCAATTTCGGGCTTATTTTAAAGTTACAGAAGATTTTAACAAGTCAGGATGAGGCTTATAAATGGTCTTGTTTATAGATAAACGGTGGCAGTTTTTACATGTTAATATATTTAACATGCTTCATACGTAAAAAACTACACTTCGTCCATTCTTCTATTTACTTCGGCATTTTTCTACACAAACTTTGTAACCACAAATGAGAACAAAACGTCTCAGATTTAAACAAACAAAACCAATAACAACCTAAACTCAAAATTTATGAAACGGATTATTATCACCCTGACAATTGTTTTTACCCTGGCCGCCACATATAGCTTTGCCAGCGACGTAAAAGTTTCCAGTACTATTATGCAATCATTCAAAGCCAGGTTCGCTGATGCAGAGAATGTATCATGGTCTGTTACCAATGGATTCTATGTAGCAGAATTCACTTCAGAAGATAAAAAACAATATGCCTACTTCAATCCTGCTGGCGAACTTACTGTGGTAGCAGAACCATTAACAGTAAACCAACTGACTAAAAAGCAACAATCCAATCTTCGTAAAAATTATGGCGATTATTCAGTGATTGATGTATATAAGTTAACAGACAATGATGACGTAAAATATTTTGCTGTAGTAGAAAATGCATCAAAGAAGATCATTTTGAAAACCACTACCAGCACGTGGGATGTACTTCAGTCTTCTGCCAAATAATATACCTCCGCATATAACCTAAGGCCCTGGTCAATGACTGGGGCTTTTATATTGAAATATGCTCGTTTATTCTTCTAAATACCCTACTCTGTAAAATCTTATGAGCTATGTTTTGGCATGGTATTGAATGGATTGTTAAAAAGATCGCATAAACCAGTATTGATTAATCTACAAGAGGTAAAGCAAGTCTTATTTCCTAATCAGAATAAAAGACATCGTATGCGGAAAAATAATCTTTTACTCAGCTTTTTCTTACTTAGTACCATTTTAATATTTACTAACTGTACCAAGCAGGATACGGTGAACAACAATAACCAGATCCAGGGAACGTGGATTGTCACGGATATTTACTCTGACTATCCCTATGATTGGGACAACGATGGATACACCGAAACTGATATCTTCAATACCTACAGTTATTGTCAAAGGGATATTTCTTTGAACTTTCAACAGAATGGTTTTGGACAAGCCAGGCAGGGATGTGATGCCCCCATTGAAAATATGTCCTGGCAACTTTATAATAATCGTCTTGACCTTTTTATACCTTCTGGAGATATCAACCTGGCTATTACGCAATTTGATGGAAATACGCTAAAGGGTTACGACCAGGTCTATGTAAATGGCCGAACGTATAATATTAATTATACGCTTAGCAGGCGCTATTAAATCAGCAAGAAAAATTTAAGCCTATACAAGGGTCATTCGATCCTTGTATAGGCTTTTGTATTATTTGTATAGATTAATGAAATATTGTAGCAAAAAAAGCCTTCATGTCATTCCATGAAGCACTATCTGCAGCAGCATTGTATTTGATAGGCATCTTGAACTGCTCCCCTTTCCGTGTGGCTTCCGGATTGGTAAAGGCATGAGTTGCATCAGGATAAGCTTTAAAGGTATACTTAGCCCCAATTGAATCCAGGCTTTTACGGAATGCATCCACCTGTGACTGCGGAACAAAACTATCAGCAGCACCATGACACACCAGTATTTTTGCTTTTAATAGATCTTTCCGGGCAGGAACTCCTTCCAAACCTCCATGAAAGCTAACTACTCCATCAAGATCAAATCCCAGTTTGGCGGCATTTAAAACCATGGATCCCCCAAAACAATATCCAATGGCTGCTGTTTGAGATGTATCAGCCTGGGGATAGGTCTTTGCTTTAGCAAGGGCTGCCTCCAACCTATCCTTTCCCATTTTAGGGTCCTTGTAAAATGCCGTGGCTTCCTTCTGAGCCTCCTCAGGATTATCTGCCACTTTTCCATTGCCATACATATCCACTGCCATGGCCAGGTACCCCAACTGTGCCAGTTGTTTGGCCCGCATCCTCGGATAGTCAGTTAATCCCCACCATTCCGGAACTACAAGCACGATAGGTCTTTTACCTTGTTTGGAAGCATCATAAGCTACATAACCTTTTAATGCCGTACCATTCGAGTTGTAGTCTACAGCCTCCTCTTTAATATTTGCAGAATCGGAAAGTTGTAACTGCATACTGTCTTTACTTTGTTCCGTCTCCTTTCCCGCATTGCCAGTATTACTATTGCAGGATAACATACTAATAGATAGCCCCAATGTAAGAGCAAACATAATTTTCATACAGTTGGTTTTTTATGATTGGCCAGGTTTCGCTGCCTGGTTTCTGTAAAGTTCAGTAATATTCATAAAATAATAACGGGTATATTTAAACGAAGCACAAAAATAGCCATGCTTTCTTCCGAATGCATGGCTAAAAGCTGGGATACAGGTTTAGTCAAACCTTCCTTGTGTTACTTTTTTATGAACCTCTACTTCTTTCATAAACTCTCCTGTGTCATCATCCGCATATAAACCATAGGCGTCCACTAAAGTGCCCTTATTCCCGTCAGATGTTTCAATGGCATATAACACGGACATATCATCAGGATTTGAAATTCCTTCAAAACGGAAGAAATTGGCAGCCATAACATCTTTTGCCTTATACTTTTTCTTGTTGTCCTTTAAAGACAGCAACTTTCCCTTTTCCACCCTAAACTGATCTGTATAGCCTTTGGCTTCCAGGCGTTTCAAACAGACTTCCATATCAGTCATTTCCGTGGTCCTGTCATTGGCCTCCGTATATTTTTCACTCCTGGTTTCTTTTGCATTTGTAGAATCCAATTGATCTTGCTCTGCTATTCGCATAAAAATGGGTTTTGATGCTGTAACAGTTACCAAAATAATGCCTGTCCCTGCTTGTGGAAAATGAAGCCCTTTTTCTATCTTAAGCTTTGTGGGCTTCAATGACCAGGGCTTTTAATGGCATAGCCGAACCATATTGTTCCATCTGGGTGTGAAGAGCTTCCCGCAGCTTTTGACGGACTTTATTCTTCAGGTCCGTTGGTTGATTGGCCAGGAAAGAACTTAGTGGAGATCCATCTACAAAACCAATGATCACATCATCTACATTTTTCAATTCAGTGGTCTTATAAACGGTATCAATAGAAATTTCATTGAAACCTGCCTGCTTAAGAGTAGCCCTGATCTCATCTTTATCAAAATAAGAATAAGGGCCTTTTTTCAGAAAATCAGGAGCGTCATCCTTCAGCAGCTCATCCATAACCTTATTCAGGATGAAAACCCGTGGGTTATATATCATATCATCCCACACACTAAAAACGTATTTACCACCAGGCATTAGTACCCTGTAGGCTTCTCTGAAAGCAGCTGCTTTATCGGGGAAGAACATGACCCCAAACTGGCAGATCACATGATCAAAGCTGCCCGCCTCAAAAGGCAATTGAAGTGCATCCGCCTGTTGCCATTGTAGCTTTTCATTCTTAACGTGTGTCATTGCTTCAGCTATCATATCCGGGTTCAGATCCGTAGATACCAGACTTCCTCCATCTGCTACTAACGCCAACAGGTGTCTTGTCACCCTGCCGGTGCCACATGCTATTTCCAGCACTTTTTTCATGTTGTCATTTTTAAGCCTTTCCACCAGGTCCAGTGCGTAAGGTTCAAATAGCAATGGCCCCAGGTACTTATCGTAATTGGCAGGTACCGTGCCTGCAAATGCAGTTAAAGAAGACATAAGTTAAGGTTTGAATGAAACAAAAAAGATGAGACCAGGACTTCCTGACAGCCATTGCAAAGCTATAGATTTGCACGTTGAAACATTATCAATGACCATCAAAATAATTAAACCGGATACTGAAGAATACAAACAAATGATAGACCTTCGGATCACTGCATTGCTGGATCCCATCGGAGTGCCGGCTCACTATATAGTCCCGGAAAAAGAAAAAGATGACATTTTGATCGGGGCCATGGAAGGAACTGAAATGATAGGATGTTGCATTTTAACTGCTACCGGGAAGGAACAGGTACAATTAAGACAAATGGCCGTTCGACCTGACCAACAGGGAAAACATATTGGTGCTTCCATAGTTGCATTTGCTGAAAAAACTGCCAAAGAAAAT
>JAEZLJ010000008.1 GCA_023415275.1 Bacteroidota bacterium | reverse complement strand
ATGCTTATCCATCCAGTGGTGCAGATGTTAACCACTATTTTTTGGATGATGAATTAAAGAAATACAATGCTAGTCCTAGCAGCATGGTGCCCACACCAGGACTATTTTCTTTTGACCTGGATGCTGAATGAGCGGTAGCATAGGCCAGGTGTGGCGCTTTATTGGGCAATGGTTTTCGACTACCACGTTCAGCCGGTGCCTGGGGTTTGTCTTTCACTTTTGACCCTGGGACTACAGGTTCCTTATCCCATTTGGCATATTCGGTAGGCTTCACAGG
The DNA here is from genome assembly GCA_023415275.1 of Bacteroidota bacterium. Classification (GTDB taxonomy): domain Bacteria; phylum Bacteroidota; class Bacteroidia; order Chitinophagales; family Chitinophagaceae; genus Flavisolibacter. Next base: position 21,340 of record JAEZLJ010000008.1, on the reverse strand, counting down.
TACCCCTTTTTGCAATGCGTAACTCTTGGTAAACTCTGCCCCGAAGTACAGGATGATAGCAGAATAATAGATCCAAACCAGTAAGATTACCAATGAACCAGCTGCCCCGTATGTGCTGCCGATATTGCTTTTACTCACATAAAAAGAGATGGCAAATTTACCAATCATAAAAAGCAATGAAGTGGCAATAGCTCCAGGCCAGATAGCCTTCCACCGGATCTTGACATCGGGTAGTATTTTAAATATAATAGCAAATAGAACTGTAGTAACGCCCAATGTTAATAAGAGGTTGATGACATAGAAAACTATAACAGCAATATCAGGAAAAGCTGCTTTTAACCGGTCTCCAAGTCCTTCCACAATAGCAGTTACTGCCAATGAAACCAGCAGCAGAAAACCAAGGGTAGCTATCAATCCAAAAGAAAGCACACGGCTTAGAATCAACTTCAACATGCCTGCTTTAGGAGAAGCTTTTAAACCCCAGATGCCATTAATGGAATCCTGTATCTCTCCAAAAACCGTGGTGGCACCTACCAATAATGTTATCACACCAATAACAGCGGCTACTCCCCCTTTACCACTAATAGATGCATTTTTAATGATCTCCTGTATTTGCTTAGCAGCATCTGAACCTATAAAGCTTTGAAGTTGGGAATTGATAGAACCTTCCACCGCTTCCCTGCCTAAGAAGATACTACATAAAAAAATGATGACTATCATTAAAGGCCCCAACGAAAACACTGTATAATAAGCCAGTGAAGCGCTGAGCTTGGTAATCTTATCCTCTGAAAAACCTTTGAAAGAATGCTTTAAGGAAGACCAAACCAATCCAAAAGAAAATTTCTTCATATTGCCTCTTTTGCCGGTTATGCTGCAAAAAAGTCGCCAAGGCAAATGTGGATAGGCTTTAGATGCCCTAAAACAATTTTTGTGGAGCTATGACCAACATTCTTTTAGTTCATCCCCGGAGCTTATCATTTTGATTATGACGTTGTGCATCCCTGTTATTTTTCTTTTCAAAGTTCTTTTGCAGGGCGTCGGTAAGGTCTATGCCTGTTTGGTTGGCAATACAGATCACTACCCACAATACATCAGCCAGTTCATCCGGCAATTCTTTCTGCCTGTCGGAATCCTTGAAAGACTGGTCTCCATATAACCGGCTCATCAGGCGCGCTACCTCTCCTACCTCTTCTGTAAGAATGGCCATATTAGTCAATTCGCTGAAGTAACGGACGCCCGTGGTTTTGATCCAGTCATCTACTTTTTGTTGCGCTTCTCTTATTGAAAGGTTGGTATCCATATCATTTTATTGTTAAGGCCTGTACAGTAAAATACAATGAAAAAAGCTTTTACTTTTTATGAATGCCCTTGTGGTTAAGCTTTATATCCATTAAAGTTGCTATCGAAGCCGCCCTTTGTTTCATAAGGGTAGCCTTAGGTCCTGCAAAGTGATCATCGATATTTTGCTGGAATAATGATACCCACCTGTCAAGATGTTCTTTCTTAATGGCTGACAAGGCATGAATATGCTGGTGAACTTCCATCACATTTTTCCGGTAAGCATGGGCTCCTAGTATGACCGACTCCCAGAAATCTGCTATAATGGGTATATGGGTGACCAGGTCAAGCGGGACCACTTCAGTAAAGAACCGTCCAATCAAATCGTCTTTGAATGCCTTACTGTAAAAAGCCTCCAGTAGCTGCACCAGGTCCTCACGGTTTTCAATATCCCTTTTATGGTCCATTGGCATTTTTACTCTTTATTCTTTGAATCAATTAATATGGTCACCGGGCCACTGTTTAGTAATTCCACGTTCATATCAGCACCAAATATGCCTTTTTCAATGGTTTTACCCAGGTCTTTTTCCAGTTGAAACCCCATTTGCTCATACAATGGAATGGCCAGTTCAGGTTTACTAGCCTTGATATAACTGGGCCTATTTCCTTTTTTGGTGGAGGCATGCAGGGTAAACTGGCTAACGAGTAAAATGCCGCCACCGGTTTCTAAGACCGAACGGTTCATCACACCATTCTCATCGTTAAATATCCGCAGGTTCACGATCTTGTTACTTAACCAAATAATATCTTCCGTGGTATCTGCATCTTCTATACCTAATAAAATCAGCAACCCGGCAGCGATGTTACCTGTGACCTGGTTATTAACAGTAACCCTGGCATAAGATACTCTTTGAATAACAGCACGCATAAAAATTGCGAAGTTAAAAGCATGAAACACGATTTTTGCAGGGAGAAGTAAATTATGATCGATATTTCGCAAGAGTTGAAATTTCAAACCACACGCAGCGGTGGCAAAGGAGGCCAGAATGTCAATAAGGTTGAAACAGCGGTGATTGGCTATTTTGACATAGGCGCTTCCGGCTTATTGACGTCAGCACAAAAAGAGATCTTGTTGCACAAGCTGGCCAACAGGATCAATTCGGAACAGGTATTGGTAGTGAAATCCCAAACCTTTCGCACCCAATTGGATAATAAGCAGGAGGTCATCAATAAGATCCAGGAAATGGTGGCAGAGGCCCTGAAAAAGAAAAAGCTTCGACTTGCTACACGCCCTTCCCGGAAAGCAAAAGAAAAAAGGCTGGAATCAAAAAAGCGTTCCAGTGAAATAAAAGAAGGCAGGAAAAAATTCAATCCCCGTCAATTCTTTTAACAACCTACTTTTCCAAAATATAATAGATTAGGAGAATAATTGGCAGCAAGTGAAGACCTGGATCGTCATTACCGGCTTATTCCTTTTTTTAGTGTCAGGTGTTTTGGTATTAAACAGCTGCCGTAAAACGCCTCTATCATCATACAGGCCAACTCCAATCAATTTTACTATACCCAATGGCTTTCCCAATCCTGTTTATAATTTTCAGAACAATCCCCTAACGGAGGAATCTTTTTTATTGGGAAGGAAATTGTTTTACGATGGAAGGCTATCCCTCGATGGTCATTTCCCCTGTTCTTCCTGTCATCAACAAGTGGCGGCATTTACCACCTATGAACACGACAGAAGCCATGGTTACAATCATTCGCACACCCTGCGCAATGCGCCCGGGTTGGCCAACCTGGCCTGGTACCCCGTGTATAAATGGGATGGCAGTGCTTCTACCATAGAAGCCATTTCATTGGCTCATATCACAGCCCCTGATGAAATGGCGGAGACCATGAATGGTATCATAGCCAAATTAAAAAATGACACTGCTTACCAGCCCTTATTCCAGGCAGCCTATGGGTCGCCACAAGTGACGCAGGATGGTATATTAAAAGCATTGAGCCAATTTGTAGTCAACCTGGTATCTGCCAATTCAAAATATGACAAGGTAAAAAGAGGCGAAGCCAGTTTTACGGCACAGGAACAAAATGGTTATACGGTATTCCAGAATAAATGCAATACCTGTCATACGGAACCATTGTTTACTGACTTTAGCTTCCGCAATGTAGGATTTGAAATGGATCCTTTTCTCAATGATTTTGGCAGGATGAGAGTGACGGGAGACGCAAAAGACTCCCTGAAATTCAGGGTGCCCAGCCTGCGGAATGTTGACCTGACTTCTTATTATTTACATGACGGTCGGTTGAGCGCCATGAGAATGATGCTGGAACACTACCGTTCCGGCATCAATGCGGGCCCTACCCTTGATCCCTTGTTAACCAATGGCATCAGCCTGACTGATTCAGAAGAAAATGATATCATCTCCTTTTTGCGAACCTTAAGCGATTTCTCCTACATCAATAACCCCAGGTATAGGGAACCTTAAAGATTTCAGATTATCTTCCGGCTGCCTATTAGAATGTTATATCCTTATAAATTATACCCATTGTTCAAATCCGAGCCATTAAATTTGAGGCTCTTTAAATCTATATCCATTTGAGCGGCATCAAAAAATTAGCGGGACAGACATTGTGGTATGGGGCCAGTTCTATTGCCGCACGCTTTATTAATTATTTACTGACACCCTATCTTACCTACGCCCTGAAAGGAGCCGCGTATGGAGAAATGAGCCTGGTGTATGCCACGCTCCCCTTCCTCAACATCGTTTTTACCTATGGGTTAGAAACGGCTTACTTCAGGTTCTCGAAAAATAAAGAACAGGAAGCCGATGTTTACAATACATCCATGGTTTCTCTTATTGTGAGCACAGCGGTATTGACCACGGTACTGATCTTATTCAATAAGCCCCTTGCCACCCTGATTGGGATAAAAGAACATCCTGAATATTTTACATGGAGCGCATTCATCATTGCTTTTGATGCGCTCACCACCCTTGCATTTGCCAAGCTGCGGTATGAAGGAAGACCTGTAAAATTCGCTACGGTTCGCATTGCCGGCATATTGATCAACATTGCCCTCACCTTTTTCTTTTTATCTGTATGTCCAAAGATCCAGCAGGAATCACCTCATGGATTCATTGGCACCTTTTACAATCCCAAGATTGGTGTAGGCTACGTGATCATTGCCAACCTGGCACAATCGATATTTACCTTGCTGTTCCTGTCAAAAGAATTAATGGCCTTCCGTTGGAGATTCAACCCACAGCTATGGAGACAGATTATTCTGTATGCAGCACCCCTGATACTGGCAGGCTTTGCAGGTATGATCAATGAAACCTTCGACCGCATCATGCTGAACTGGTGGGCGCCTGTTTCTTCAGCTGAAGCGGCAAAAATTGAAGTAGGTACTTACAGCGCCTGCTACAAGTTGTCGATCCTCATCACCCTTTCCGTACAGGCTTTTCGTATGGCTGCAGAACCTTTTTTCTTTTCAGCAGCCCATGGCCAGCAACCGCAACGGATCTATGCCAGGGTCATGAAGTTCTTTGTGATCACGGTTTGCTTCATGTTCCTTGCCGTGGTGCTTTTCCTCGATGTATGGAAATACTTTATTCAAAATAAGGTGTTCTGGCAGGGATTGAAAGTGGTCCCTATCCTGTTACTGGCCAATATATTCCTGGGTATTTATTACAACCTTTCCATCTGGTATAAACTTTCCAATAAAACAATGGCAGGTGCCTGGATCACATTGATCGGTGCAGCCATTACACTTGTTATTAATTTCCTGTTTATTCCAAGGTTTGGTTATATGGCTTGCGCATGGGCCACATTCTTTTGCTATGGCAGCATGATGGTGGTTTCTTATACCTGGGGGCAAAAAGAATACAGGGTGCCTTATGCCTGGAAAAAGCTGGTGGCCTACCTGGTGATCAGTGTGGCACTTTATGGCGTGTATGTACTCTTCTCACTGTTGAATATTGGCATATGGGTCAACCGTGGCTTTGCCCTGGTGCTTATAGCTGCTTTTGGACTCTTGATCCTGAATATTGAAAGAAAAGAGTTTCAGAAAATGCCCTATATAGGAAGGTTTGTATAACACCCACTACTTTAATCAAGAATCTGGCAAACTTCTTTCTGTTTCTCTGCGATAAGTTGATATACCTCAAATCATTTTGACAAAGGGGTTTGTCTTCATTTCATCAGCTATAGTAGTGGATTCACCATGTCCCGGGTATACAATGACATCAGCAGGTAGTGTAAATAACTTTGTCTTGATGCTCTCCTCCAATATGGTAAAGTCTCCACCTGGAAGATCAGTCCTGCCCACACTTCCCTGGAAAAGCACATCACCGCTGATCACAAACTTGGCATCCTTGCTATAAAAACTAACACTACCCGGGGAGTGCCCCGGAGTGAACAAAATATCCAGGTGTTCCTCGCCCAGCGGTAAAGATTGTCCTTCGTCAATGTAGATGAGTTCCCCATCAAAATTGTCAAAAGGCAATTGCCATAATTGCCCCGAAGTAGGACCATAATCCAGGACTGCCTTTTCCAGCTGATGCAAATGAAGCGGCAAGCCGTAGGTTTTTTGTATAAAACGATTCCCGAAAATATGATCCAGGTGACAATGGGTATTCAGCAGATACACGGGCCTGAGGTTATTCTTGTCAATAAACTCTTTCAATTGCTGTTCTTCACTGGCAAAATAACATCCCGGGTCTATAATACAACACTCCCTTTTATCGTTGTATACGATATATGTATTCTCCTGTACTGGATTGAAAGTAAATGCCTGAACCGTTAACATGTACCTTTTTTGTATTTTTAATTGCAATTTACTATCCAAAAATCGGGAGATACACTAAATCTGAAATTTCATCTACTTTATGATTAAAACGATTGGCCGGTTGGCTTGTTTAGCTTTTTTACTGGTTTCTGCCAATTTAAAAGCACAGGTAAATGCCGTGGAGTTTGGAAAAAACAGGGTACAATATCAAAAATTCAATTGGAAATATTATCAGACCGAAAACTTCAACACCTACTTTAGCCAGGATGGACTTGAATTGGGGAAATATGTGGCCCAGGTAGCGGAAAAGGAGTTGCCCCAACTGGAAGAATTCATTGAATATGGACTGCAAAGAAGGGCCAATGTAGTTGTGTACAACAGCTTTGACGAAATGCAACAGTCCAATATAGGACTGGGCATTGACTGGCAGAACACAGGTGGTGTCACCAAGTTGGTGAACAACAAGATGATGATCTATTTCGATGCCAATCACGAGAATCTCCGCCGGCAGATCAGGCAGGGCATTGCAGGTGTATTGATCGCAAACGTACTGTTTGGAGACGACCTGGGTGAAATGGCTGCCAACCAAACCTTACTCGACCTGCCCAAGTGGCTAACTGATGGTTATATTGAATATGCTGCAGAAGAATGGAGCCCTTCGCTTGACAACCAGTTGAAGAGCGCTTTATTAAGTGGCGATTATAGCAACTTTTATAAACTCGCCTTTGAAAAGCCCATGCTGGCGGGACATGCTTTCTGGTATTATATCGGCAACAAGTATGGCCGATCTAAGACCACTTACCTGTTATACCTCTCCCGCATTTACCGCAACCTGAATAGTGCCACGCAAAGGATAGCCAAGAAAAAGTTCAAAGAGGTGTTGCAAGACTTCATGACGGAGATGTCGCAAATGTATTACAAGGACATCCGTGCGCGCCGCCTGGTGCCTAAAGGACAGTTATCCGTAACCGAAGAAATTGGTAAAAAAGACTTCATCCGGTTCAATGCCAATCCGCAGCCAAGAAGCTTTGCTTATGCCGTAGTGGAGTTCAAGCAAGGAAAATACAGCGTGGTATTCCACCCCAATTTTGTGGACAGGAAAGTGATCCTGCAATATGGCGTGCGCACCAGGGAAGATGAGATCAATCCTAATTATCCCATATTGGCCTGGGATGGCAAGGGTACCAGGCTGGCAGTGGTCTATAACCACGAAGGCAAGAACAAGCTTTTTGTATATGATGCGATGAACCGCGTGAAGGTGACCAACCAGGAACTGCCCATGTTCACCCAGGTGCAGGATATGAAGTATATGCTGGATGCCAATACACTTATATTGAGTGCCGTAAAAAGCGGCCACACGGATATATTCGTATATAAGATCGATAAGCAATCCGTAGAGCAGATCACAGATGATGTATATGACGACCTTGACCCTTCATTTGTGGCCTTCCCGGGTAAAACAGGTATCATCTTTTCCAGTAACCGCCCTTCAGCCACTGCTCCTGCCAGCGATACAGCAGTAACTCAAAGTCATTATAATATATTCCTTATTGACAACTGGAACAAGTCGGAATACAAACAAATATCACAACTGACCAATGTGAAGCTGGGTGATGCCCGCTATCCATCACAATACAATACCTCGCATTTCACTTTTGTAAGTGATGAAAATGGTATCAATAACCGGTATGCAGGCTTTTTCAGGTCAGAGAGAGCCGGGCTGGATACCCTGGTATTCATTGGGGATGAAGTTCTGAGAAACCCTCCACCCAAGGAAGTGGATAGTGTACTGAAGGAATGGGATAAGGCCGATATAGATTCTGTAGGTTTTGTATCCATTACTAACGACTCGGCCTATGTGTTCCCGTTAAGCAATTATCAAAGTAGTTTGTTGGAAACAAGAACTGCCGGGGATAACAGCCTGGTAAGTGAAGTGGTGAGACAAGGCAATTATAAATTCCTTTACAGGCTGCGGGTAGATGAGAACACCTTGCGCCGCAGGAATGTCACTGCCAAGCCCACAGAGTACATGAAAAAGCAGATTGACAAAGCAAGGATAGCAGCCTCGCGTAATTCCATACTGAACCAACAAGTGGGTGATACCACCAAAAAGCAGTCTGATTTCTTCCAAAATGAATTCCAGGGAGAAAAAAGAGATAGTACCGCATCGCAATTAGGACAGGTGTTTGAAGCAGAAGAACTGCCTTCAGAAACAATTCTGAAAAAAGCAAAGCTGTATGAATACCGGCCACCTAAGTTTTTTAATGATTACGTAGTGGCAGGCCTGAACAACACCATGTTTGGCGTGAGCAAGTACCAGCCTTACCAGGGCGGACAGGGCCCCATAGAGCCAGCCAATGGTAATGACCTGAATGGTTTGATTAGAATGGGTACGGTAGATCTGTTTGAGGATTACAAGCTATCAGGCGGCATTCGTTTGGCGCCCAACCTGCGCGATAATGATATATTGTTCGAATTCACTAACCTGAGGAAACGCTTCGACTGGGGCTTTACCTATTACAGGAGCAGTGCCCAGAATATCATTGATACCTCCGGTGGAACGAACCCCAATGGCATAGCCCTGGTAAAGCAACATTCCAGCTACTACCTGGCCCGCCTGCGCTATCCTTTTGATAAGGTAAGAAGCGTACGCCTCACCATAGGACCCCGTTTCGATAATATTATCTTCCCTGCCGTTGGCCTTGATGCCACCGTGGCCAACTTAAAAGAGCCAAACAGGAAAAAAACCTATGGACAATTCACAGTGGAATATGTCTATGACAACACACTTAACCCAACTATGAACATATGGCAGGGATTGAGATGGAAGACCTACGTGGACTGGTTCACACACCTGAACCCTGGCAACACAGAAGGACGGTTCCTGTTCAATGCAGGATTTGATGCCAGGCATTACCTGCCTATTTACAGGAATATTATCTGGGCACTCAGGGCAGCAGGTGATTTTTCCTGGGGTAACCAAAAAGTGGTTTATTACCTGGGTGGTGTAGATGGATGGCTGAAGTTGAGGGATAACTTCAAGCAGGACCCCAATACAGGAGAACTCTCCTACCGTTATTTTGATCCTAACAACATGCCTGACCCTGATAATAATTACACGTACCAGGCACTGGCAGTAAACCTGAGGGGCTTTAAACAAAACATTGCCAATGGTAATAATAATGTGGTGATCAACAGTGAGGTTCGTGTGCCGGTATTCAGCTCCTTATTGAATAAGCCAATCAACAATGCCTTCCTGCGCAACTTCCAGGTGGTGCAATTCATTGACCTGGGAACAGCCTGGAACGGACGCTATGATAATTTTGAAAGACCCACGTCAAGGTATGTGGATCAAACCAACCCCACTGTACTGGTGAAATTAAAAGCCGGGGGTGTTGGTCCGTTTGCCGGTGGATATGGGTTTGGTGCCCGCAGCACATTGCTGGGATATTTTGTAAGGTTTGATGTAGCCTGGCAGATGAATGGTTTCTTCAGTGGAAAACCTCAAACATATCTTGCCTTAGGCCTGGATTTTTAATATTCACATTTCCAATAAGCTAATAAAAGAGGCTGTTTCGCAAAACGAAACAGCCTCTTTTCTTTTTGCTGTTGCCTGTTTTGAGCTGTATAAGGGAATGCGAAGGATTTAAAGTGGTAATGGAAGATTTTGCCTGCCTGCTTAGGATGCATTCGCCATAATGAACCTAAAATAATATAACAGGCTACCACCACCATAGCCAGGAGTTAGAAGAAAGAATAAACCTATTCCATAAGAAGGTTACCCGAAGACCTTCGGCACAAAGACCAGGGCCCCTACCGCCAATGCTGCCAAAGCGGTAATGAGAACGGCTGCAGCCGCCAGGTCCTTAACAAGTTTGATCTGTGGATGTTGCTCCCTGGAAATAAAATCCATGGATTTTTCCAGGGCCGTATTGAATAATTCAGCTGCCCACACCATGGCTGCGGCTATAACCAGGAATATGCACTCTGTCCTGGAAATGCGGTAATAGATGGCAAGTACGATCACCAGTAAGGTCAATGCCAGGTGTATCCAGCTGTTATGCTCCGTGCGCAAAAGACCCTTAATGCCATCAAAGGCATAGCTGAAACTATTCCCCCGCTCCTTCCATGAAAATCTTCTCCTTTCCATTATTAATTGATTTTACCAGCCACCTCACTTGTATCCAGGTTCTTTACTTACAAACTTATACTATAGATCATCATCACCTTCGGCCTACCTGGTTATTATTACTAAATATAATAAAGCGCTTATATCCCCTGGCTTTTTGTACATGATTGAAAATCAACAGTCTGATCTCTATAACCCAATCAGGCTTCCCTTCCCCACATCCTGGCTGAAATCAATGAAGGTTCCTTCCTACATTAAAAATGTTCCAGTCTGGCAGTATTCCTGGTTTTCTTTAAGATTGCGGGTAGCCTTCCCCCGGCCTCAGGCATAGCTTCGCCCTATGAACGCCCTATCTACGGTATAGATACTGCGTGATCACCACGCAGTATCCTGGGCGAAAATAGGGAGGAGGATGGGCGTAGCTATACCGGAACCCGGTACCAACCCATTCCTACCTCCCTTTTGGCCTGGTTTACAGGCACGCTGGCATCAGGAATTTGAGTAAAATGGCTACCATTGGATTTTACGTGAAAAGTGCATGATAAGGGCCAGGGTAATAAATAAGCCAATGCTACCAAGCAGTAGGGAATAATCCTGGAGCTGTAAAAGGGTAAATACATATACGTACAACAGCACCAGAATAGTCGATAAAAAGATAGTCAACCTGGAGGAAGCCAATAACCCTCTGACAAACCAACCAATCAATCCTATGGTACATACCGAGGCAATGACATAGGATATATTGAAGCCCATATATTCCGAGAAAGATAAGAGCAGGGTGTAAAACAGGATCAGTGCCAGCCCGATAAGCCCATATTGAAAAGGATGGACGGACCGCTTGTTGGTGGTTTCCATCAGGAAAAAAGAGGCAAAAGTCAGCAGGATCACCAATGCGGCATACTTTATCGAACGCATGGTTTTCTGGTAACCATTTACAGGCACAAAAAGATCAGCACCAAAAGAAGCAGAATTGATATTGCTAATGCTGGCAGGCTGTACCGCATCTATTGTCCTGGACTGGATGTTATTGCCCAAATTAGTAGTGTAATTAGAGATGCTATAGGCACTACCCTTCCATTGCTGAGGGAAATTATGCTTATGAAAAGCACTTTTCCAGGAAGCCGTAAACCCCTGGGCATTCACCTGGCTACTTTGCGGTAATACATCCCCGATGAAACTTGGGTGGGGCCATGCGGACTGCAGGCTTACTGTAGTATTACGACCCACAGGTGTAAAGGCAATTTGCTGCGAGCCATTAATTACAAATGAGGAGGAAAATCTGAGCTCTTTAAGGTCATCCGGTCCTGTCACTTGCAGATCGCCCTGTAGAGCATTGTCAATGGAGGCATCTTGTGATGTTTGTGGCGCCAGCACAACAGATGAATCATTTAATTTCATACTGATCTCCTCATTCAAACCCTTATTATCTGAAATAGGAAGTTTGATAGTGGCTTCGTTCCATATCACATCTTCGGGGGCAATATTAAGTCGTTGCAGCCCAGGTTGGGAAAAGCTGCCGGACAAATTCACCTCAGATGAATATAGCATCACCTTATAGATACCGCGGTGTCTTTCCTGCGGGGTCACTTTGGCATTAATATCCAGCTTATCAGGCAGGAAGTAGGCGTATTCCCTGGTGCGTTGTTGCCTGGCTGTGGAATCCTGGGATGACTGCCAGTATGGAATGACCAGTACAGGGCCGGTAAGCAACTGGTGGCCTGCCCATTTACTGCTTACTTCAGCAATAGCATCCTGCTGCCGCTGTTCACGTTCTTCAATCACATCTCTTACATACATGGCCGGTATCTGAAGGATCAATACCAGTAGACCGATGATCATGGATTTTACCAATAGTTTACTCCTGGTCCAAACATTTTGGACGATGGTTTCTGTGTTCATAATCTTTGTTTAAATAATGAGTAGGCGTATTGAGTTGTTTTATACACCTTAAGTTTTATATAAGCTGAAAAGTGGATGGTTGTTCCAGACCATTCATGGCGCACCTTATTGCCAGATCTCATCACCAGGGAAGAGTTGCCGGTTATAGGCAAGATCAATTCAAACAATAAATAGTAAGCGTAATACATATTGGAACTGAGCTTGTGCAGCTGGAGAAACAGGGTCTTTAGAACCTGAGAACTTATCCATTTTATTTTCCTGAGGCAGTTATACATATTCGGAAAGCACTTTGTATTTCAAAGTAGATAATCAAAAAAAATTATTTAAAGCCCTTGATCATTTTTTCCAATGCTTCAATATGCTCATTGAATGATTTAGTTCCTGTGCGTGTAATTGAATAGGTGGTATTGGTTTTACGGCCAACAAATCCCTTGTGCACTTTAATCAGGTTACTTTCCTCCAGTGTTTGCAGGTGAGTAGCCAGGTTACCATCTGTCACCTCCAGCATTTGCTTCAGGTCGTTAAAGCTCACTTCTTCGTTTACAGTCAGGATGCTCATAACACCTAACCGTATACGATTATCGAAGATCTTATTTAAGCCTGATATAGGATTATTCACAGCCATACCTTTTTGTTTATACTTCCACTACTCTATTGCCTTCATATTTTCTCCACATGGCAAAGCCATAAATAATATGAAGCAGGCCAAAACCTACTGCCCAAAAATATACACCATAGCCAATAAACTGTGTACAAACCAGGCCCAGAACAATTTCAAACATTCCCAGGTACCGGATCTCGCTCAAAGTGTATTTGCTTCCATTGACCAGCGAAAGACCATAAAAAATGAGGCAAGACGGAGCCACAAAGCGCCATTCCTCATATTGCAGCATAGCCAGGATAAAGAGTGCTCCCGCCACCAATGGAATGGCCATGTTAAGGATCAGCATTTTTGTAGTGTGGTCCCAAAGTGGCAACCTGTCCCTGCCAGCCTTGCGCCAGGTAAAGTAAAAGGCTGAAATAACTGATAGTACCAAAATGCCCAGCGCCAGCAGCAGCAGATTCCATTTTAAATTGTGGAAATCTAGATTGTCGTAGGCCTGGCCATTATAGTTATTTCTATATTCACCGATCCAGGAAAGCGCAAAGTAAGCACCTATCAAAGCCCAAAGGCCTGCCGCTATTCCACTAAGGCCACTTAAAGAAATGAACCGGCTGGAGCGTTTCATCATTCGCCGTATGTCCTCGAGAGTATCCAGGTGTTGATCTTTAACACTCATAAAAAGCACTTTGTAATACAAAGCTGTAGTAAAATGTTCATATTATCAAGAATAGCATGAAATAATTTTCTATAGGTTGATCAAATTCCTGGTTATTTAAGAAATAACCAATTAATCCATTATCCACAATAAATGCGTCCGGGAGTTCACCATCCCAAATAGTTGACTTAAAAGCCATTTTTTAAGGATAAGACCACCATAACCCCATTCCCACAGTTTATATACTTGGGCAAAGACTATCCAGATGGTGGCAATATTTCCAAATGTCAATATCTAAAACCTGGTTTTATAAGAACTGATTCATCAAAAAGCACCATGGAAAACAAGTCCATACATTCTACCTTTTGATAAGAATTGCCTTGATAGGGTTACTCCCCTGCAGATTCAATATTGGCCGTGAAAGTTTTTAATTGTTGCTCAATCTTTTGTTTGTTGTAAGGTTCGTCCCAATAGACACCGCTTGCCTCAGCATAAGGAACTAATGCTTTTGCATTCAGATCGTATGGGCCAGCTATGCCCAAATAAGTTTCCTTCTCCCCTTCATCAAAGTTTAAGGTAATCCTGTACAGGTGAAATTTTTTCTTATTGCCCTTATACAACATCACCCTTTCGCCAATGTATGATGTAGCGCCTACCTCATACTCATCTGAAGCAATTGCATACAACTGGCTTTCAGCCAGGCTTTGTTGGTTGGCATAAGCCGAGGGGAAAAACTGCTGCTTGTTGATTTCCTTTAAATCATAATAAAGGCTTGCCCTGTAGTTTTTATCAGCAGCCAGGTTTTTCAACTCCAGGGCAGACACTTGTTGCCCGTTCTTAAGCAATGGCAATACTGCTTTGCATTTGACGTCAGGGTAAGGAAGTCCAAAATATTGTTGCAATAAGGTGTTGGATTCCTTATCGTTGAATTTTCCTAATATAGAAATCCAGTAACCGTTCGGTGACCAACTGTTTTGATTGTCTTTGACAAACCGGTAGTTTTTACTGGCTTGTTGCAGCAATATGTTTTTATAAGGAACCAGATCGGCTACTGCAATAAGGCTACTGTCAAGGAGAAAATCGCTCATAATTACCAGCGCATCTGCAAAAGCAGTATCCCTGCTCAATTGCAAAATATCGGGATAAAGGGTTTTGGTCAATTCTAAAGTATCACTGAGTGCAAATCCCAGGCTGGATGATCCGCCTTTGGAAGGCAGGTTTGTTAGTAATAAATGCTTTATTTGAGCATATGCATGCGAGGTATGTATTTTAGCCAGTACCTCCAACAAAGGATATTTGATATTCTCTTTACCTGTGGGTAAATGGTCATAGCTAGATGCTATAAAATCAACTGTGGATGAATCTGCCAGCTCCACTACAGCATCCATGATTTTATCATAAATACCAAAAACATCTGCAGAATCCATATAATTTTCCAGTAAGGCCTTATGTAAAACAGGAAGATCTTCCTTTGTAAACTTCACCGATTGAAAGGATTCCTTTGCCTGAGAAAATTCTACTGAATCTTTTGTATTCAGCGCTTGCAGTAATGCTACCGCGTGGTTTGTGAAAATGGTTGGGGGAACCTGGTTATTTATTCTAAAATCTTCGAAAAATTGCTGATGATTTCCCTTATCTATGTATTGTTTGGGAATAAAAGCAATCAAGGTATATAAAGTATCTCCATTAACCAGGATGCGAACCCTTTTCAGATTATTTTGATGTGGTTTTTGCACCAACAGGTCCAAGCTTTTCAATTGCCCGTTCATTGTTATCTTTTTATATAAAAGTGAATCTCCCACTGCCTGGTAATCGGCCACTTTATTTTTAAAATAACTGCTATCACTGTCCGTCCAGTAATATTTTGGAAAAACCTCTTTGATCACTTCATATGAAAGAGCTTCGTGATTATTATGAGAAACATACATTTCCTTTTGGGCTGGTTGACTACCTTCTGTAGTATCTGCGGCCAGGTGTGTAAAAACTGAAGGTGCTGTTGTATAAAATCCATCAGAGGCATACTGCTTCCAATCAGTAATGGCGTATGGTTCAAATTCAAGAGAGTTGAAAAAGGTAGCAGCTTCAGGCACAGTGGTGCTGGACTGGGTACCTACCATTAGAGAATAAATCCGGCTACCTCTTGTAACATGCATTGTTTTGTAGGTAATATTCTTATTGTACACAGCATCAAAATACATGGCCGGGAAACCATTGAATGTTGATAATTCTTTTTTTGTAATGGTGTCCACCGCGGCTTTTGCCTGCTCTGCCAATGTTTCGAAATAAAGGGAATCACCATCAAGGTAATAACCTTCCTTCAGCTCCCTAACCTGCAGCATATAGTATATGCCTTTTGCATTATCAACATAATCGTAAGCCAGGTTATTCCAATTGGTACCAATGGTTTGTTTATCCAGTGACGCATTTCTTTTGGGTTGACCAGGTAGTGTAACGGAGAAAGCCTTTTCCGGCAGACTAAATTTTACCCATCCATTCTCCGGAGCCTGTACTTCATGTGCTATAAAAGAATTAAAAAACCGGTGCACATCAGCTGTAGCCAGGTTAGACTCTTTATTAGACCCGGCCATTAACATGAAAATTTTGTTATCCTTATTGAGCACCTGGACGGTATACGAATACCCCGCAATATCAAAACTCTGTTCCATTGCGTTAAGCCCATTTCTTGAAACAGTTTTGGGTTTTTTCCTGTTAGCAATAGCTCCCATTCTTGTCGACATGTTATTAAACATGTTTTCAAAATCAGCAGTACTGCTAAGTTTTCCAATGGTTTGACTGCTTATATAAAATGTCATCGTTGTGATATCGAAAAACATTTTCATTTTTAATACATCACCAAACTCATTGAACTGTGAAGGATTGCCAGGCATTTCCACTGTGTAATATTTACCATCATCTTCTACCTTATACCATGGTATATCATTAAGCTTTTTAGAATAGGTTTCTGCAGCAATTCTTTTAGAAGAATAAACAGGTTCTACTGTAAATCCCCTACCTCTTAATAAAGAGACCACTCCTGAATCGCCAGCCAAATGAGCAGCACCTACAGCAAAGAACATAGTTCGAATAGCACTAAGGCTATCCATGCGCCTTGCCATTTTGATATTGCGCCTGGTCAAAAGAGCATCCTTAAGTTCTGAACTATAGCCGTTGATAGCCTGGTCAATCATTTGGAGATCCTGGCTCAGGTAGATCTGTATCATTTGTTCAAGACCTTTGCCCATGGCTGCATCTGATTCTAATACTTTTTCAGGTGTAAGTTCTGACCCTAATTCATCTGAAAGGTTCATTTGATCTGCCACGTCTTCTATTGCTCCTGTCCATTTTCCCTGCCGAAGGGCCAAGCCCAATAAATAACCATCCACTATTGTTTGCATTTCTCCCCGCTGCATGTACTTATTGATGCGGTAGTCCCTGATCTTCTTTAAATCCTTTTTAGAAACCTGGTCCTTATTGATTCCTAATTTTTTTAATAAGGAATCAGTAGACTTGTCTATTTTCTTTTTATTGATTTTTACTTTCAATTCTGATAAAACTTCATCCTGGCCACGCTGAATGCCTTTTGTAAATACACTGTCGATGTACTCTTTAAAATCTACTTCCATTGCAAAACCATCAACAGCTTCAAGGCTTTGATAAAGAGAATCTCCAAAATTGAAGAGACGCTTGTCCTGCAGGTGTATGGTCCCATACAAATAGGAAGGTTTAGACAGTCCCTTGCCACTGATGCGCCAGAGAAGTGTTTTGGGCCAGGTTTGTTGAGAATAGGATACTGAAGAATTGAAAATAAATAATATAATAACAAGCAAGGTACGGAGGTGGAACATGGACAAAATTTGGTCCAATATAATAAAAAACACTAAAGTTTAATAACCGTGTTATTCAAGTGAACTTAGAATGGTGTGGCAGGCCACTTCAATTTGGTTAAAAGAAATCGGCATAGGAGGAGAAATGCGCAAACAATTCGAAGCAAACAAAAACCAATCGGTAATAAAACCGCCTTCGATAGATTTGTCGATTACCTTTTTACACGATTCGAAATTATCAAACTCCACCGCCATCCATAGACCAAAAGAACGAACAGCTTTGATCTTTGGATGCTTAAGTAAAGAGATAAAAAGGTTTTGCTTTTCCTGAATTTCCAGATCTTCTTCCAGTAATACTTCCATGGCTGCTTTGCCGGCCGCACAGCTAACAGGGTGACCGCCAAACGTAGTTATATGACCCAGCACAGGGTTATCGGCCAGCAGGTCCATTAATTTTTTATCTGCAATAAAAGCTCCCAATGGCATGCCGCCGCCCAGGGCCTTACCTAACAACAATATATTCGGGATGACATCAAAATGCTCAAACCCCCACAGTTTGCCGCTGCGCCCAAATCCTGCCTGAATTTCATCCAGGATCAATAAGGCACCTGTTTCACGGCAACGTTCCTGCAAGGCTTTTAACCATCCATTTTGGGGCGTCACGATGCCAGCTTCGGCCTGCACTGTTTCTGCTATCACACAGGCCGTTTCTTCCGTAATGTATTGCAGGTCTTCAAAAGAATTGTAGCTCAAATGCTGTACGCCAGGTAATAAGGGTCTATATGCATTACGCCAGTATTCACTACCAATAATACTTAAAGCACCCTGGGTAGAACCATGATAAGAATTGTTGAAAGCTACGGTGCCTGTTCGACCTGTTACTCTTTTAGCCAATTTCATCGCGCCTTCCACGGCTTCAGCTCCTGAGTTGGTAAAGTAAACAGCGTTTAGATTACCAGGAAGGTGTTGTGTCAGTAATTTGGCATACTGCACTTGTGGGCTTTGCACAAACTCACCGTACACCATAATATGCAAATAGGCATCCAATTGTTTTTTGATGGCATCTATAACATACGGATGCCTATGACCTATATTGGCCACACTGATGCCACCGATCAAATCAATGTATTTTTTTCCAGTAGCATCTGTTAGTTCGCAACCTTCTGCTTTAATAATTTCCAAAGCCAAGGGTGCCATAGAGGTTTGTGCCACGTGTTGAAGAAACAATTGCCTCAGGTTCATATGCCGCAAAAATCGTAAATCTGCATTCATAATTGCATTTGATTCACGGCAGCATCAAAATACACCTATATGGCCCTTGTATTACCAGTTGAAGATAAGTTTCCCACCTGGGGAAAAGATTGTTTCATTGCACCTAACGCCACCATCGTGGGAGATGTGATCATGGGCGATGAATGCAGTATTTGGTTCAATGCTGTTTTGAGGGGAGATGTGAACAGCATCCGGATTGGCAACAGGGTAAATATCCAGGATGGAGCTGTGGTTCATTGTACTTACAAAAGGACAAAGGCCATAATCGGGAATAATGTTTCCATTGGTCATAATGCCATTGTTCACGGTTGCGAGATCAGGGATAATGTGCTGATAGGTATGGGATCTATCGTTATGGACAATGCTGTGGTGAACAGCAACACTATTATTGCTGCCGGAGCTGTGGTGCTGGAAGGCACTATTTGCGAGGCAGGAGCAGTGTATGCCGGGGTTCCAGCAAAGAAGGTTAAAGATATTTCACCCGAAAAGGTTGAGGGTGAGATCAATAGAATAGCTAAGAACTACCTGAATTATTCCAAATGGTTTGAAAATGTTAATGAAGCAGCCAAACACTTTTAATCCTCCTTTTTTCGTTTTATCTTTAAGGAAACAGTATCGATGAAAACGATTCGCTATACAATTATACTTTGTTCTATTGCCTTTTTTACCTCCTGCTCCCTGCTCAGCAAGCCTAAATACGGCTGCGGAACCAATGGTAAAAATGTGGGTGCCGAAAAGGTATTGGATGGAACTGCTCCTAAAGCAAAAAAATTCAAGGCATAACAATTGCATAATGCAGCTTATCGGTAAATACGGTTGTCTTTAAAGTAGTTTTACTGAAATTAATGACTTCGTATTTCTACTAATTTAAAACAGGTATTATGAGCCTTACCCTACGAACGACTCTAGGTTGCACAGAAGCTGTCATAGATGATGACGGCGGTTTGAAACGCTTTTACCAGATTGCGGACATTCTTTCAGATGATCTGCAGGTAAACTTCACCAACAAAGAAGACGATTTTGATGCCATTAGCTGGGACTTTCACCTGGGGCATCATGAATTGACACTTCAGTACAGCATTTACAATGGTATTTCTGTTTTTCCCACTAAGACAAAGGATGCACGCAAAAGAGATAATAAAGCAGTGGTAGAATTAGCCAATGTCCTTGAAGGAAAGCTGATGAACCTTGACATGAGGCGTGGTGCTGCCTAAGTTATAAAGCGGTTACAAACGATTGCAGACTATCAACATTATTTCAAGGCTGTCTCTTTAAAGTGGCAGCTTTCTTTATGTTTCTGCACTAATTACAATAAAAGAAATTCCATTCAGGCTAATACATCCTTGTTCTAATACTTGCTTTGACCCAGCGACTCAAGGATGTTATAATAACTGACATAACGGTCTTCATCAATTTCGCCATTAATTACGGCTTCTTTGATAGCACAACCAGGTTCATTGATGTGCAGGCAATTATTGAACTGGCATTCATTAAGCCTTTCACGCATTTCGGGAAAATAACCGGAAAGTTCGGCTTTCTCCACTCCTATCAACCCAAACTCTTTCATTCCCGGGGTATCTATTATTCGACCACCATAAGGCAGGTCATACATCTCTGCAAATGTGGTGGTATGTTGCCCCTTACCGCTCCAGCCACTGACGTCCTGTGTTTTAATCTTTACACCAGGCATCACTGCATTGATAAAAGTTGATTTACCAACCCCGCTATGGCCACTGATAAGTGTGACCTTATCCTGGAGCAAAGTTTTGATTTTCTCTAAGCCCGAACCTTCTTTTAAACTGGCGCCAATAACCGGGTAGCCAATGTTCTCATATACCTGCTTCATTCTTTCGAAAATGGCCATCTCTTTTTCCTTATACAGGTCGAGCTTATTGAAAAGAACCATGGCCTTTACATGATACATTTCACAGGCTACCAGGAAGCGATCAATAAAGCCTTGCGAGGTACGGGGCTCCTTAACAGTAGCTATTAATAAAGATTGGTCAAGATTGGCCGCCACAATATGCTGCTGGCTTTTTATTTTAGGAGATTGACGGTTGATGTAATTAGTGCGGTCATGAATCGTCGTTATGATTACTGACCCTTCTTTTTCATTCTCCATATCAAACTCCACCAAATCTCCCACTGCAATAGGGTTGGTAGAAGTGATACCATCCAATTTCATAACCCCTTTAATGCGGGCATTCCAGAACTTATCCGATGCGTCCTTTACCTGGTACCAACTTCCTGTAGATTTATAAACAACACCCTTCATGATTAAGGAAATGTACGCAATAATGTATACTTCAAAATTAATTCAAGCGTGAGGAAGAATATGGCTGCCAAAAGGAATATAGTGAACTCTTCCTGGAACTTTTCCTTGGTCACCACTTCAACATCAGTCTTTTCCATTTTGTCTATCTGGCTGTAAATAGCGTGAAGACTTTCTTCGTCAGTAGCCCGGAAATAAAGACCGCCGGTTTGAGTGGCTATGCGCTTTAACAAAGCCTCATCAAGAAAAGCGCTGCCCTCTGATTTGCGAACGCCCTTTTCCTGCATGGTGGCACCACCTAATGCTCCCATACCAATAGTATAAACTTTAACTCCCTTCGCCTTAGCTATTTCAAGAGCCGTAATAGGATCGATGATACGTGTTTCAGGTGGCTGTTCATTGCCATCGGTTAATAAAATAATGATCTTACTTTTTGCTTTGCTGGAGGAAAGACGTTCTACGGATTTAGCCAGTCCTTCCCCAATCACAGTACCATCTTCCAGCATGCCGGACTGTATGCCCTGGATCTGTTGCAGCAGGCTTTCATGATCGGTGGATAATGGAAACTGGGTAAAGCTTTCACCGGCAAATATTACAAGGCCTATTTGGTCAACCGGGCGGCTT
>JAEZLJ010000151.1 GCA_023415275.1 Bacteroidota bacterium | reverse complement strand
CGCGGCGGCGTTCTTCAGTAAGAGGGGGCAGGAAAAGGCGTATGATCACCCCATCATTTTGTGGGTTGATACCAATATTGGAATTAATGATAGCCCTTTCAATGGGTTGAAGCATGTTCTTTTCCCAGGGTTGAATGGTCAATGTGCGGGCATCCAGCACACTGATATTACCTACCTGACCAATTGGGGTCGGGGAACCATAGTAATCCACCACGATCCCATCAAGCATTTGAGGATTGGCCTTACCGGCACGGATCTTTCCTAATTCGGCTTCCAGGTGGTTGATAGCCTTTTTCATGGAGTCTTCCGCTAATTCAATAGTTAACGACACATCTTCTGCTGACATTCCTTACAATTTTGTAGCGCAAATCTAATAAAGGAAAGAGATTTTTGATCAACTCCTTTGAACTATTGGCCGGCAACGGCAGCTTCATTGGCAATGGAAACCACCTTGGTGGATGATTGGAGTTTTTGCTCAGTATCCTTTTGCACCACCACCAATTGAGGTACGGGCTTCCATAAGTAAAATATAGCTCCAATAAAGGCAAACCAGGCGAGGATCATAGATCCTAATAAGATGGTAGATCCTATTGGCCTGGCCATGAACGCCATGGCTATAAAGATGATATTCAACCCCACGCAGGTTAGGGTTACTTTACTATGGTTGAGCCCTCTGTCCAAAAGTAAATGGTGGATATGATTGCGGTCTGGCGAAAAGGGAGATCGCCCATTATATATACGTATACTGAAAACCCTGAGGGTATCCAGCAAAGGCACTATTAAAATGGAAAAGCCCAATGCCACAGAGGATGTAAGAGGAAGTATGACCCCCTTGGCATCAGCGGCACTGATAAACTTGATAACCAGGATGGCATTGACCATTCCGAGCAGCAGGGAACCTGAATCCCCCATAAAGATCCTCGCCGGGTGGTAGTTAAAATAAAGGAAAGCTATCAGGCTGGCTGTCATGGCAAAAGAAAGCATGGAATATGCCATGAGGTCGGCCATAAAGAAATATATACCAAATACGGAAGTAGCTACTACCCCCAGGCAACCGGCAAGTCCATCTACGCCATCTATCAGGTTGAAGGCATTGATAATTACTATAATGGTGATATAAGAAAGGAAAATACTGGCCATTTCCGGCAATTGATAAACGCCCAGGAAGCCATGCATACTGTCAATGCGTATATGAGCCAGGTGAACCAATATGGATGTGGCCAACAACTGCCCCAGGAACTTTTTGGTAGCAGATATGATCAGGATGTCATCTTTTAACCCAAGGAAAAAGATAACAAGGGCTGAGGCAAAGAAGTATTGAAAAGGGATATCCTTATTAGATATCAATAAAAGCGTTGATATAAAAAAGCCCAGGAAGATACCTACACCCCCAAGAGAGGCAATGGTTTTTGTATGAAGTTTTCTTTCATCAGGCAGATCGAAAAGTTTCTTTTCGTCTGCGACCCTGATAATAGCAGGTAATGCTACTAAGGTGATCATGAAAGAAACGACTGCTGTCAATAACACATTCAGCATTCAGCAGGGTTTAGGTGTGTAAATATAGGTTTCATAAGCTAAGCTCACAATTTTTATGTGAATCCTGGTAAAGGGATATCAAAGGTAATGAGTTAAGCAAAACAGTTTTTAATAAAAAAGGTTGCACATTTGCAACTCCGGAATCATGAGACCAATGTTATCCGGAGTTAATCTACAAATTTTTATGCCAAGTCTAGTTGAAACAGCTTCACAAGTAAGGAGAGATATATTGAGAATGGTACACGGGTCTAACAGCGGTCACCCTGGTGGATCTTTAGGATGTGCCGATTTTCTTACTGCCCTTTACTTTAAGGAAATGAAACATAATCCTGAAGTATTTGATATGGACGCCAAAGAACAGGACGTATTCATCCTATCCAACGGCCATATATCACCGGTATTTTATTCTGTTTTGGCAAGGTCGGGCTATTTTGATGTGGCTGAACTGGCCACCTTCCGCAAACTGGATTCCAGGCTGCAGGGCCATCCTACCACTCATGAAGGTTTACCAGGTGTGCGCATTGCTTCAGGATCTTTAGGCCAGGGCATGAGCGTGGCTATTGGAGCGGCTTTGACCAAAAAATTGAATAATGACCCCACCATTGTTTACTCTCTTCATGGTGATGGAGAACTACAGGAAGGGCAAAACTGGGAAGCTATCATGTTTGCGCCTAACCATAAGGTTGATAACATGATCTCTACCATTGACTGGAATGGACAGCAAATAGATGGGCCTACTCAAAAAGTTAATGACCTGGGAGATATCAAACTGAAATTTGAAGCTTTTGGTTGGCACACTTTGGAAATGGATGGTAATAATATGGATGATGTGACCAAAACGCTGGAGGAAGCCAGGTCATTGACGGGAAAGGGCAAACCTATTGCCATCATTATGAAAACCATCATGGGAAAGGGTGTTGACTTTATGGAAAACGACCATAACTGGCATGGTGTGGCTCCCAATGACGAGCAATTAAAAACAGCACTAGCCCAGCTACCAGAAACATTGGGGGATTATTAATTAAATCCAGGAGTGAATATTTATTCACTTCTTAAAATAAATTGCTGTGCGGCTGCTTTACGGGCAGGTATCCAGGATGCAATCAAGGCAATAACTATTACGGTTACGCTTACCAGTATAAAATCCGGCAAGACCATCTTTACGGGGAAATAGTTAACCATAAAAGTGTTACCCTCTAAGGGGACCAGGTGGTATTTGGTTTGGGCCATCCCTATTAGAAAAGCTAAGAGCATCCCTGCCCCACCGCCTAAAAAAGCCAGCAATAAACCACTGGTCAAAAAGATGCGCTGTATAAAAGACCTGTCAGCCCCCAATGCATGAAGCACGCTAATATCCTGCTTTTTCTCTAATACCAGCATAGTAAGCGCCCCGATCATATTGAAAGCCGCCACCACTAATATCAGGGACAGGATAGCATAGATCATCCATTTTTCCACCTGCATCACTGAAAACAGGCTGGCATTTTGCTCATAGCGATTCTGCACCTGGTATTCTTTACCAAGCAATTTTTTAATAGCATCCTGCACCACGTCGGCATCTTTACTATTGGATATGGAAACCTCTGCCCCACCATAGGTATCAGCACTCATCCCAAGCATTTTCTTTACAAAGGCCAGGTTGGTGATTCCGTATTTATTATCAAAATCCTGCTGGATCAGGAAAGTTCCTGAAGTATTGATAGTATCTACACTCAATGATTTAAACGGGTCGGAAAGACTTACTTCCCCTTTCCGGGGCAGGTAAATGGCCAGAGGCACCAGGTTCCTGTCAGTTTGTACACCAACGGCACTTTCAATACCAGCTCCCAATACCAATAAGGCATCATCTGCAGTTCCGGTGTTAAAATCTCCTTTTACTATCTGGTCCCTGATATTGGTTACTGCAGAATAATTGTCATCTACCCCTTTCAAACTGATGATAGATTGATAATCACCATTTTTCAAAAGCGCTTTTTCTTCCACCACTAATGATACATTTCTTACCCCTTTTACCGATCTTAACTTTTGAAGTTGTTCCAGGGTAAGTACCATTTCTTTGCCGGAAACGGGGGAAATTTTCAAATCAGGATAGAAGGAAGAATACAATGATTTAACCAACCCTTCAAATCCATTGAATACACTCAATACAAGGATCAGGGAAGCAGTTCCTATTACAATTGCTACTATGCTTATCCAGGAAATGACATTAATGGCATTGGTAGTTTTCTTTGCTTTAAAATATCTCCATGCAAAAAGAAAGTTCACTGCTTGGGAAGGTTTAATTATGTTTTAAGAATTGGCAGGGTTATTATCTTCATTCCCCGGCTTATCGTCCTCTTCTTTTTTGATCTGTTTAAATAACTCCTCCATCCTGAATACATGGTCTAGTGTATCATCCAGGAAATACTTCATTTCGGGTATCCTGCGCAATTGATGCTTGACCCGGGCAGCCAATTCCTTCTTTACTTCCCATGCCCTGTCCTCAATCTTTTTAAGTGCTGCTTTATTATCCTTTGCGTTAAATATGCTCAGGTACACTCTTGCTTCGAGCAGGTCTGGTGTCACTTTGACCGAGGAAATGGAAACCATGCCACCATCAATGATATTCAATCCAAGTTGTTGAAATATGGTGGCCAATTCTTCATTGATCAAACCACCTATTTGTTTTTGTCTTTTATTTTCCTGCATGATTTATCTTTTTCTTATGGTACTATTATCCGGATGCAATTCATCTATCTGCTGCGTTGTCCACTTATCATATAAACTGATCAAATTCTGCTGATCTGCAAAGGGCTTTCTTTTTACAGCATATTTCAGGGTCATCTTGCCATAATGATGTATAAAAGCTCCAAGGGCTATCTGGCATGGTTTAATGTCTTTATGCTCCAAAGCCCTTGTTTTCGTGCGCATAAACAAGTCAAAGTCCGCTTCCTGCATGCGCTCATCCCAAAGACCTACAAGGTTCAGGCCATGCCGGGTGATCATGACATTATTACCCACTATGCCTTCCACAATATCCCAATGATACCTCTGAAACCTTGAAGCACAAAATTTTTCCCAGTTGCCATACATGAGCCTGTGCATTATAGACAGGTTTCTTTTACCAAACCCAAAGGCCATTAAGGGGTTTTTGGTCCGCTTCCATTTACGGTCTATGGCCTGTGTATCCTTTTTATTTCCCAGGTTCTCAATTCCGGATGCTGAAAGCACATCTACCTGGTGATGCCTGGAAACCTCGATCAATATTTCATCCCAACGCGGAGAAAGTATCAGGTCATTGTTCAAAAAGCATAAATAATCCCCCTTGGCAACGGCAATACCCTGGTTTTGACAATAGGGATAAGAATAATTGACCTCGTTGCAAATAACAGTGGCGCCGGCTTTTTGAAAATACTCCCTGCTGCCATCAGTAGAAGCATTATCAATAATGATCAACTCATAAGAATGAACAGTGTATTTAGAAAGAGATTCGAAAAAAAGCTGGTTAAAGGCCAATCCATTGTGTATGGCTGTAATGATACTGATCAGGGGCATTCCGTTTATTTATATTAACACGCTTTGAGCCAGCACAGCAGGTTTTTCACGTATTTTGCAAAAATATATAAATAATAACAGCACAGCTTTCATGAAAATTTTCCTTCGGCTCTTACAATTTTCCAAACCCTATAGACACTATATACCTGAATATTGTATTTATATATTCTTATACATCATTTTCGGCCTGCTGAATTTTGCATTGATCATTCCCCTGCTGGATGTATTGTTTGAAACCAGCAAACAGGTAGTGGTGACTTCCCTGCCTCCTTTTCATTTATCTGCAGATTATTTCAAAGCTGCCTTTTACTATAACCTTAATTATTACATACAATCCACGAGTAAGATCAATGTTCTGGCCTACGTATGTGCGGTAATGCTTCTATTTGTATTCCTGAAAAACCTGTTCGGATTTCTTAGTCAGAAAGTGCTGACCAGGATGCGGGTAAACCTGGTTAAGCGCATCAGGGAAGACCTTTTTTATCGTTACAGTACACAGTCACTTCAATTCTTTCATACACAGAAAAAAGGAAATCTTTTATCTATTATCAGTAATGATGTTGGCGAAATAGAAACTACAGTGGTCAGCGCCATTCAAACGCTTTTCCGTGATCCATTGGTGGTCATTGCCACCTTTGCGTTCCTTTTTTATTTGTCGCCCCAGCTCACTTTTTTCACCCTGGTGTTTTTTCCGGTTTCCGGCCTTATCATCAGCTCAATTTCTAAAAGGTTGCGTAAGAAATCTCACCTGGGCCAAAGTCTTTTTGGTACTATACTTAACCTTTCTGAAGAGACCATCACCGGCATCCGCATCATAAAAGGCTTTAATGCAGAAAACTTCATTAACAGGAAGTTCATGACGGAAAGTAATAAACTGGCCCGCACCACAAAATCTATCACTAACCAAAGAGAGTTGGCCTCTCCCCTGTCGGAATTCCTGGGTGTAACCGTCATTGTTGTGATCATCATTTATGGAGGATACCTTATACTGGAAGGAAAAAGCGCCATGACGGCATCGGCTTTTATTGCCTATATCGGTTTTTATTACCAGATCATTAATCCTGTAAAAAATATCTCGGTAGCTATCACCAATCTGCAAAGAGGACTGGTGGCGGGAGAAAGGGTACTTAATATTTTAGATGAACCACAGAAGATAATAGAGAAGGAAAATGCACTGCCTGTGCATGCTTTCAACCAGGCTATTCACTTAAAGAATGTAGGTTTTTCCTATATGCAGGAGAATGTATTGCACAATATTGACCTCATTATTCCAAAAGGGAAAATGATAGCCCTGGTTGGTGAAAGTGGTGCTGGCAAATCAACCCTTGCTGACCTTATTCCCAGGTTCTATGATGTTACTGAGGGGGCTATATTATTGGATGAAACGGACATCAGGGATCTAAAAGTTCATGATCTGAGGGCCCTGATGGCCATTGTATCGCAGGAAGCCATATTATTTAATGATTCAGTAATTAACAATATCACATTTGGTAATGCAATTGCCGATAGAGACTTAGCTATATCTGCAGCGAAGGCCGCCAATGCACATAATTTCATTGCCGAACTTGAGGACGGTTATGATACGGTGATTGGTGATAGAGGACTGCGCCTGAGTGGAGGTCAAAGGCAGCGATTGACCATTGCAAGGGCTATTTATAAGAATGCGCCTATTCTGATCATGGACGAGGCTACATCTGCCCTGGATACTGAAAGTGAAAGACTGGTACAGGATGCCATCAATAAAATGATGGAGAACCGTACCTCAATAGTAATTGCCCACCGGCTTTCAACTATCAGGCATGCTGATGAGATCATTGTACTACAAAAAGGAGTGATAGTAGAAAGAGGAACACATGAACAGCTATTAGATAAAAAAGGATATTACAATAAGCTGGTGCAGATGCAGGAAGTAAAATAAAAAGTCCCTGAACCTTTAATGGCCAGGGACTATCAAATATTTTACAGATATCAATCTTTTAGTACTTCCCGGGAGATCACAAGCTTTTGTATCTCACTGGTACCTTCCCCAATAGTGCATAATTTAGAATCCCTGTAATGCTTTTCTACAGGAAAATCCTTGGTATAGCCATAGCCTCCAAACACCTGTACGGCATCATTAGACACTTTAACTGCCACCTCACTTGCATAATATTTGGCCATGGCAGCTACTCTTGTCACAGGCTCATGCCGGTTCTTGAGGTCACAAGCCTTTAGGGTTAATAATTCAGCAGCCTGAATCTCCGTAGCCATATCTGCAAGCTTGAATGATATTCCCTGGAAAGAAGCAATGGGCTTATCGAACTGGTGACGCTCCTGTGCATATTGAAGGGCCGCTTCATAGGCACCTTTAGCAATTCCTAATGATAATGAGGCAATGGATATCCTTCCTCCATCCAATACTTTCATGGCCTGTTTAAAGCCATCGCCCACTTCTCCCAGGCGGTTGGCATCTGGAATAATACAGTTCTCAAAGATCATTTCTGCAGTTTCCGAAGCCCGCATGCCCAGTTTGTTTTCCTTTTTGCCACCGCTGAAACCTTGGGTCCCTCTTTCTACCACAAAAGCGGTAGCATTATTCTTTTCTCTTGGAGCACCGGTCCGGCAGATGACAACTGCTACATCGCCGCTACGTCCATGGGTGATCCAATTCTTTGTGCCATTGATGATCCAGTTGTCGCCATCTTTCACGGCCGTGCATTTCATATTGCCTGCATCACTACCGGTATTAGGCTCGGTTAGACCCCATGCGCCTAACCATTCCCCTGTAGCAAGCTTTGGCAGATAATATTTCTTTTGCGATTCATTGGCAAATAAGAGGATATGTCCTGTGCATAAAGAATTATGGGCAGCGACACTCAAGCCTATAGAGCCATCTACCTTGGCTATTTCTTCAATAATGGTCTTGTATTCGAAATAAGAAAGTCCTGCACCTCCATATTCTTCAGGGACTAATACACCCATCATTCCCAATTGGCCTAATTGCTTAAATAATGGCAGAGGGAATTGCTGGCTTTCGTCCCACTCCATGACATGTGGTTTAATATACTGGCGGGCAAAATCACGGGCAGTCTCCGCGACCTGGAGTGTTATTTCACTAGGTTCAAAATTCATGTAGCAATCGTGTTAAGGGTGACAAATGTAATTGAATAGTTGGTATGATAAAATAAGGGTTCAGACATGAATGGTCAAACCATCGTAAGCTAGATGCCTGTTTTCGGGCAACAAGCTTTCAACCTCAGCATGCCTTCCCAGCTGGTGGGATATATGTGTAAAATAACCTTTAGGGACCTGTAGCTTATCGACCATATCTACTGCTTCGTTAAGGTTATAATGCGAGATATGTTTTTCTTTCCTGAGCGCATTTAATACCAGCACATCACTGCCCCAGATCTTCTCCATTTCTGATTCTTCAATCAAATTGGCGTCCGTGATATAAGTGAACTTGCCAAAGCGAAATCCAAATACAGGCATCTTCAGGTGCCAGACCAATACTGGCGTAACAGGAATATCGCCTATAGTAAAGGGCTCCATATCAATGGTATTCAATTCCAGGTTGGGCACTCCAGGGTATTTCTTATCAGCAAAGGCATACGCAAACTCGCGCATGAGGGCATCTATGGTCATTTGGTTGGCATATACCTGCATGGCCTGCTCCTGGAAGAAATTAAAAGCCCGTACGTCATCTAGCCCGGCGATATGATCCTTATGAGGATGCGTAAACAACACCGCATCCAGTGATTTTACATGCTCCCTTAACATCTGCGTGCGGAAATCCGGAGTGGTATCTACCACAATGGTAGTCCGTTGGGATTGTACCAGGATACTGCTGCGTAGACGCTTATCTTCCTTTGCAGGAGAAGTACACACCTCGCAATCGCAGGCAATCATAGGAACCCCGCTACTGGTGCCGGTGCCAAGAAAAGTTATTTTTAGTGGTGGGCAATGCTGCACGAAAAAATGTTTAAGGGTTCTCCTGCATTTATTTATTCATTATTGCTTGAGCTTTCTTCCTCTCCTTTGCTTGCATGGTAACGACCCATAATATCATCAAATACCTTACGGCTCTCAGGCGTCAGGGCGTCAGCATCAATCTTTAACTGAGGTATTAGTTCTATTAGTGTATTGATCCGTCCTTCCAGTTGCAGGAACTTATTCAGCACCACCACTTTTTTATCTTCCAGAATGCAAAACCCGCTTTGAAAGGTGCCCCTTTCATAACGGATGATGTAACCCATTTCTTCTATTACATTTTCAATCTTATCGAGCGTATTCTGAGTATATTTCATGGAAAGGCAAAAGTAAAAACTAAAAACTTAATCCATACAATAACGGACACTGGACTATTTACTCACCATTTGAATCACGGGTACGATCATTTCTTCAAGGCTGATACCTCCATGCTGGAATGTATTCCGGTAATAATTCACATAATGATTGTAATTATTAGGATAACAAAGGAATACATCCTCACCCGCAAAGATGTAGGAAGAATTGATGGTTGGCGAAGGCAGCCCTCCATCTTTAGGTTCGCGGAAAGCAAGCACCTCCTTGGGGTCGTAGTTTAGGTTCCTACCATGCTTGTATCGAAGGTTGGTTGTGGTTTGCTTATCCCCAATCACTTTTACCGGGGTCTTCACCCTAACACTTCCATGGTCAGTTGCCAGTATAATTTTGACATTCTTATCTGCTATCTTCTTTAATGCCTGGTGCAAGGGAGAATGCTCAAACCAGGAGGCTGTAATGCTACGATAACTTACTTCATCGCCTGCCAGTTCTTTCAACACTTCCATTTCCGTCCTGGCATGAGAGAGCATATCCACAAAATTGTAAACGATGACGTTCAGGTCATTGGACAACAAGTTATGGACATTATTAACCAGGTCAAGGCCTGCCTGGTTATTCAGCACCTTTGTATAAGATGTACGCAACTGATCCTCTCCCATTGCCTTTAACTGTGCTTTAAAGAATTCTTCTTCACTTAAATTTTTACCGCCCTCTTCATCGTCATTCTTCCATTGCTGCGGAAACTTCTTTTCAATATCAATTGGAAGCATACCGGCAAATATGGCATTGCGGGCATAGTGAGTGGCAGTGGGCAAAATGCTGTAAAAAGTATCTTCTTCCACCAACCGAAAACTTTCAAGAAAAATGGGCATGATGGTGCGCCACTGATCAAAGCGAAGATTATCTATGAGCACAAAAAAGGTTGATACTCCTTTTTCTACGGCAGGTATTACCTTTTCGCGAATCAGCGTGTGCGACATCACGGGCCTGTTGCCGCCCTTTTCTTTAACCCAGGATTGGTAGTTCCTGGAAATAAATTTAAAAAATTCAGTATTCGCCTCATTCTTTTGGGTAAGGAACACTTCCTGCATTTCAGGACTATCGCTGCGCTGAAGACTGAGCTCCCAATGTACCAGCTCTTTGTAGATCCCCATCCACTCAGTGAAATCGGGGCTGCTATTCAGGGCCATGAAAAGATTTCGAAACTGTTGTTGGTAAGCGGTAGTTGTTTTTTCGGCTACCAGCCTGCGGTTGTCAATGATTTTTTTCAGAGAAAGCCATACCTGGTTGGGATTAACCGGTTTGATGAGGTAATCTGAGATCTGGCTGCCAATGGCCTCATTCATCAGGTTTTCGGTTTCATTCTTAGTTATGAGAACAACCGGGATCTGTGCATTCACTTCTTTGATCTTTGCCAATGTTTCCAGCCCTGTGATACCGGGCATGGTTTCATCTATTAATACAACATCAACAATATTTTCCTTTATATAATCTATGGCATCAAAGCCATTTGTAAGGGTCTGCACCTGGTAACCCTTATTTTCCAAAAATATCTTTTGAGACTGTAAACTTTCTATTTCATCATCTACCCACAGAATTTTTGCCTGGCTCATGTAAATCCTAATATTTAATTGGTAAAATAAACCGATCACACCAGTAAGCCATATCTATGCTCCCGAAGAAACTTGACACAACCTTTACGCCATTACGTACTTTGCGGTGAAAATCATTACAAGCTAACAAATTTACACAACCCTTCAGGCATGTAATTTTTAAGCGGGGAATTATTAACAAAGCAGTTTTTCATGGCATATGTACGTAAAATCATCAATGACCCTGTTTACGGATTTATAACTATAGATGATCCATTGATCTTTGAGATCATTTCACACCCTTATTATCAACGGTTAAGAAGAATACACCAAATGGCTTTTGCTTCACTCGTTTACCCGGGTGCTGTGCACACCAGGCTCCATCATTCTCTAGGAGCCTACCATTTAATGGGCCTCGCATTGACTGAACTTAGAAACAAAGGGGTAGAAATATCAAAGGAAGAAGAACAGGGTGCTAAAATTGCTATCCTTCTACATGATATTGGCCATGGACCTTATTCTCATGCCCTGGAGCGAAAGCTGATCAAAGGCGTACACCATGAGGACATCTCTTCTCTTATTTTACAGTTATTGAATGAACAGTTCAATGGCCAACTTAAGCTTGCCATTGAGATATTTAGCGGCACCTATCCAAAACAATTCCTTCACCAATTGGTCTCTGGACAATTGGATGTGGACAGGATGGATTACCTGACCCGTGATTCCTTTTTTACAGGCGTGATAGAAGGAGCAATAGGATATGACCGCATTTTAAAAATGCTTACTGTTCATGAAGGGCAACTAATGATTGAAGAAAAGGCTATTTATACGGTGGAGAAGTTCCTCGTTTCCAGGAGGCTTATGTACTGGCAGGTGTATCTGCACAAGACAGTAGTAGCGGCCGAGAAAATGCTTGTAAAGATTATAGACCGTGCCAATGTACTTATTGCCAACGGGATTGAGTTACATGCCGCTTCAACAAACCTGAATTTCTTTTTGAAAGAACACCAGCCGGACGGGAACTTTATCAAACACCTGGAAAGATTTACTCAATTAGATGATACCGATGTCATGTGCACCCTTAAAAACTGGTGCGGACACATAGACCCTGTCCTTGGACGGTTGTGCAAAGGACTGGTGGATAGAAAACTTCTCAAGATCAAATTGCAGTCCGAGCCTTTTGATGACCTGCTCGTGGATGCCTTAAAAACAGACCTTGCCGAAAGATTAAAAATTACACCCGACGAGGCAGCCTACTTTATATTTACCGGGGAAGCAGTGAACACAACCTATAACCCTAACGATGAACATATCAAAATTCTTTATAAAGACGGAACCACCTCAGATATATCCAAAGTGGATAATGCCCTGATCCACCAACAAATATCTTCCCCTGTCAAAAAATATTACCTTTGCTATTTCCGCTGAGCGGACAAAAGTTAAAAGTTTAAAATATTTACAGAAAACAATTAATTAAGCGTTTTTGTGTTATTGATGCCCGGAACTTTGAACTTTGAACTAATAAATTTGAACTTTTACTTTTAATCTATGAAGTTTACAGCCGCCCAGATCTCCATATTGCTGAATGGGAAAATTGAGGGGAATGCCGATGTGACCGTGTCTTCATTTGGAAAGATAGAGGAGGCACAAGAAGGGCAGCTTACTTTTTTAGCCAATCCAAAATACGAGGATTACTTATACTCTACCGGGGCATCTATTGCCATAATCAATGAGAATTATGAGCTCCGCGACCCGGTAAAACCAACCCTAATCAGGGTTCCGGATGCCTATACGGGGTTTGCCCAATTACTTGGTAAATACCAGGAAATGGCTACCCAAAACATGAAAGGTATTCAGCAGCCTAGCTATATAGCTTCTTCGGCCAAACTTGAAGAAGATGTTTTTGTAGGAGCTTTCTGTTATATAGGTGAAAATGTAAGGGTTGGAAAAAATACCAAGATATTTCCTAATTCTTTTTTAGGCGATAATGTGGTCATCGGGGATGATTGCCTTATTCACCCAGGAGTTAAGATCTACCATGATTGTGTGGTACAAAACCGGGTCATCTTGCATGCCGGAACCGTTATTGGAAGTGATGGATTTGGTTTTGCTCCACAAGCAGATGGATCTTTCAAAAAGGTGCCCCAAATCGGGAATGTTCTCATTGAAAATGATGTGGAAATAGGCGCCAATACTACCATAGACAGGGCCACCATGGGTTCCACCTGTATAAAAGCAGGTGCCAAATTGGATAATTTGATCCAGATAGCCCATAATGTGGAAGTAGGTGAAAGTACCGTAATCGCAGCACAGGCAGGAATATCGGGATCAACTAAGGTTGGCAAAAACGTCATGATCGGTGGCCAGGCAGGTATTGTAGGTCACATCCAGATAGCAGATGGTTCACGCATCAATGCCCAAAGTGGTGTAAGTAAATCAATGAAAGAGCCATATGGCACCGTTACCGGATCTCCCGCCGCCGACTACAGCAGTGTATTGAGAAGCCAGGCGATCTTTCGCAACTTACCCGAAATGGAAAAGCGCATCTATGAGCTTGAAAAGATCATCAGGCAGCTGGTAGCCGAAAAAATGAATGGCGTACCCAGGTAAGTCATTTGACTTCTCAAGGAATAATTACCTCTTTTACCCAGTTATCAATTTGTTCAGAACTATATTCGGGGCATGCTCCCTGTTTAGAAGCGATAAATGCACCCATGGCATTGGCATACTGCAATTGCTCTACCGGCATAGAACCATTTAGATACTTATAGATAAAAGCCGCCAAAAAAGCATCTCCACTTCCCACTGTATCACATACTGACACTTTATATCCTGCATGTTTATAAATCTCTCCTGCCTGGCATAATAGCGCACCAGATCCGCCCCTGGTAACTATGACCACAGGTATGGAAAAAGAATCCTGCAGAAACCTGATTTTATCTTCTATGGAAGAAAGGGAATGATGGTATTGAGTAATAAAGTCCAGTTCATGGTCATTCAGTTTAACGATATCTGCATATCGCAATAGATTTTCAATCAATTCAACATTAAAATGAGGAGGACGGAGATTAATATCCAACACCTTGGTATGAGCAGCTTCTCTTAGCTTGAACAAAGTTTCACGAGATGTTGCATTCCTGGCTGCCAGGCTACCATAAACGAAGACAGAAGAAGCTTCCACCAATGATTGTAAAGAAGGACTCCATTCAATGAAATCCCAGGCTACTGGATAGACTATATCGTACAAAATTTCATTATTAGGCCGGAAAGTGGCATTGACCACACCTGTCTCATGCTGATCATCGGTTTGTATGAACTCAGAAAATACCTGGTTTTGCCGCAAAATGTCTATAAGCTGCTTTCCTCTCTCATCCTTACCAACTCTGGATATCATAGCAGTGCTGACGCCCTGCTTTTGAAGATGGTAGGCAACATTCATAGGGGCTCCACCAGGTAAAGCCCCTGTGGGGAGTACATCCCAAAGTACTTCCCCGAAACATACTACATCATGATTTTGCTTCATGTAAGTAAATTAAATTGAATATTAGAACTGTAATACCTTGATTTATGGATTATTGGTCAGTATTTCTCCGGTTCAAAAATCCAGTGTCTGCATAGAGTATAAGCCCAATTTTCAATGTGGTATAACAGGATGCGGAAGCTTTCTACTCCCCTATGAATATAATCAAAAAATACAGAAAGACAGGGCATGCTTTAGGCCCATTCCAGTAACCTTAAAAATGAAAAAGGGTAAGCATTGAAAAAAGGGCCTTTTTAACGTCTTTTCCATTGGTTAGCAAGGGCAATTTCGATACATTTGCAAGAATGGACCTGCACCATCCCGGTGCTTAAATTTTACCTTGAAATGAGTGATATTTTAGATTCAGTTGTAAGTTCTTCCACTCCTACTGTTATGCCCTCTTATGGCGCCGATTCCATCCAGGTATTAGAAGGCCTGGAAGCCGTGCGTAAACGCCCTGCCATGTATATTGGCGATATTGGCGTCAAGGGCCTGCACCATCTTGTATACGAGGTGGTAGATAACTCAATTGATGAAGCGCTAGCTGGTCACTGTAAAAATATTCTGGTCACTATTCATGAGGACAATTCTGTATCCGTAGAAGATGATGGACGTGGAATTCCAACAGGAATAAATACTAAGGAAGGCAGATCCGCTTTGGAGGTGGTAATGACCGTACTTCATGCTGGTGGTAAATTTGATAAGGACTCTTATAAAGTTTCCGGAGGTCTTCACGGTGTAGGGGTAAGCTGTGTGAATGCCCTTAGTACCAAACTTCATGTCACCGTATTTCGCGAAGAAAAAATATTTGAACAGGAATACCGCATTGGTGTGCCGCAATATTCTGTAAGGGAAATTGGCGAAACAAGCAAAAGAGGTACGAAAGTTCACTTCTGGCCGGATGACACCATTTTCATTACTACTCTATACAACAAGGATATTCTTGAAAGTCGCCTGCGAGAGCTAAGCTTTCTAAACAAAGGCTTGAGCATTACACTTAACGACCTTCGGGAGAAAGAGGAAGAAACAGGATTAACTTATAGCAAGACCTTCTACAGTGAAGGAGGTATTGTGGAATTCGTAGAAATGCTGGATACTAATGCCGGCAGACAAAGCCTTTTACCTAAACCTTTGTTTGTAGAAGGACGTGATGAGAAAAACAATGTAGCAGTGGAAGTGGCCATGACCTATAACACGAGCTACAATGAGCATATTTACTCTTATGTAAATAATATCAATACCATTGAAGGGGGTACACACGTAGCTGGTTTCAGACGTTCGTTGACCAGGGTTTTCAAGAGCTATGGCGACAAAAACGGCATGTTTGAGAAGGCCAAAGTATCCATTGAAGGAGATGACTTTCGTGAAGGCTTGAGCGCCGTGATCTCGGTAAAAGTTCCCGAGCCCCAGTTTGAAGGTCAAACCAAAACCAAGCTTGGAAACAACGAGGTGATGGGTATTGTGGATACAACAGTGTCCAAGGTCATAGAAGCCTATTTGGAAGAAAACCCAAGGGAAGCCAAAAATATCATTCAAAAAGTGATACTTGCTGCGCAAGCCAGGGCTGCGGCTAAGAAAGCCAGGGAAATGGTGCAACGCAAATCTGTTTTAAGCGGCGGTGGATTGCCCGGTAAGCTGGCCGACTGCTCTGACAGGGATCCTGAACGTTGCGAACTGTACCTGGTAGAGGGTGACTCGGCAGGCGGTACGGCCAAACAAGGCCGCGACAGGAGCTTCCAGGCCATACTTCCACTACGAGGTAAGATCCTGAACGTGGAAAAAGCCATGGAGCATAAGATCTACGAGAATGAAGAGATACGCAATATGTACACTGCTTTAGGTGTAACCGTAGGAACACCAGAAGATCCTAAGGCATTGAACCTTTCCAAGCTTCGTTATCACAAACTGATCATCATGACCGATGCCGATGTGGATGGAAGCCATATCGCCACCTTGATCCTTACGTTTGTTTACCGCTATATGAAAGAAATGGTAGAACAGGGATATGTATATATTGCGCAGCCGCCATTATACCTTGTCAAAAAAGGAAAGGAACAGGCATATGCATACAACGAGGAGCAAAGAAAGGCACTGGTTGAAAAGTTAGGCGGTGGCAATGAAGGTGCAGTAGGCATACAGCGTTATAAAGGTTTGGGAGAAATGAATTCTGAACAATTATGGGAAACAACCATGAACCCAGCCACTCGTACCCTAAAACTGGTTACCATTGAAAGCGCTGCCGAAGCAGACCGCATTTTTAGCATGCTAATGGGAGATGAAGTAGCCCCCCGCCGCGAATTCATTGAAAGCCATGCCAAGTATGCCAGGATAGATGTATAAATAAGGCAATTGACATTTTTAATAACAGGTCCGGGTAAGTTCCCGGGCTTTTTTATTTTCCGTCCAATCGGGTGCTTAAGCAATCTAATCATGGTAGCATCTTTATATCTTAAACTGTTACCCAACCGAATAATGAAAAAGAGATTACAGGTTTCCGTTAATTTTAAAGCCTAATTCATTCACATGAACTATACTCCGGCTCAGGATAGATATAATAATATGCCTTACAGGCGTTGCGGCAAATCTGGTTTGATGCTTCCTGCCCTTTCATTGGGCCTTTGGCACAACTTCGGGGAGATCGATGACTTTGAAAAATGCAGGGAAATTGTACATACTGCCTTTGACAATGGCATCACTCATTTTGACCTGGCCAATAACTATGGGCCTCCTCCCGGCGGCGCAGAGATAACTTTTGGTAAGATTCTCTCCAGGGATCTCGGGCCTTACCGGGATGAATTGATCATTTCATCAAAAGCCGGCTGGCCCATGTGGCCCGGCCCATATGGAGACTGGGGTTCAAAGAAATATTTAATGGCCAGTCTTGATCAGAGCCTTAAGCGCATGGGTCTTGAATATGTAGATATATTTTATCATCATCGCCCTGATCCTGCTACTCCTTTAGAGGAAACCATGAAAACGCTAGATCTGATGGTGAGGCAGGGTAAAGCACTTTACATTGGCATATCAAGCTATTCCGCAGCAGAAACCCAAAGTGCCATTGATATTTTAAATGCACTTGGCACTCCATTATTGATACACCAGCCAAAATATTCCATGATGGAAAGATGGGTGGAAGATGGACTATTAGAGGTTTTAGATAATAATGGAGTGGGATGTATTACATTTTCCTCACTTGCCCAGGGACTGCTCACAGACAAATATTTAAACGGCATTCCATCTGATTCTAGGGCTGCCAGTACCAGGGGAAATGGAGCACTGGAAGCCGAAACTATTACTCCTGCCACCTTACAAAAAGTAGATCGATTGAACCATATAGCTAAAAACAGGGGACAATCATTGGCCCAAATGGCTCTGTCTTGGGTATTGAAAGATCCAAGGATCACTTCAGTAATCATTGGTGCTAGCAAGCCTGCCCAGGTGATCGATTCTATCAAATGCACCCAAAACCTTCATTTCTCCCAGGATGAATTGATGCAAATTGATGAGATTTTAAAATAAGTTTGCGCCTTTTATCAAACAGGAAGAAAAGGAATGAAGCATTTTACGGTTATCGGCAAGTTTCTGATCATTTGCTTATTGGTTATTTTATCTGACGCTGCATTAGCCCAGGAAAAGCCTACAAGGTTTAGATCAGCGGGAGCCATTGTTGGCTATGGGCACCAGATCAATATAGAAACCAAATACAATCCCATCTTCTTTGCAGGAGATTTCTCCTGGCAATTTGGTAAGACAAGAAAAAAGAACTTCCTGGCATTATACCTCGAGCCGCAGTTTAACCTGGTAGCTACCATCAGGCCATTAGATATTGAATTTGGCTCAAATATAGGGTTACGCTATTACGAGCAACTTGCTCCTGGCTTTCTCCTGTACCAGATGCTGGGATCAGGCCCGCATTACATTACTGCAGATCTGCCAAGGCAGGCCAGGGGTTTTATATTTTCGGATAATTTGGCTGTTGGTTTTTTTAAACAGCTTCATAAAGAAAAACCCCTGTCGCTTAACATCCAGTTCAGGGTAAGACATATATCCAATGCAGGCCTTAAATTGCCCAATTCAGGTGTAAATACGCTGAATGTTTTGGTGGGCCTCTCTAATTTGTATTAGTTTTTTATGAAACCGGCCCGAAAAGCTAACGGGCTCATCTGGCACCAGGGAGTTTTTTGGCCTTCATTTTGCCGAAAAAACGTAGATTTAAACATTACTAACCAAAAAACTTAATCATATGTCTGACGTGCAACTCACAGCTTATAATGTAAAAACCAAAGAAAAAGGCGTACCTATCCAGGATGCAGTGATCACCAAGACTGCCAAAGGAGCTTACATGGTACAGGGACATGATGGTAAAGGAAACAAGCTAACCACTTTATGCAATGAGGCTAAGGCAATGGCTGCCATTAAAGCTGGGGTAGCAAAACAAGGTTGGGAATAGTTGACCTTACAATATAAAAAAAGCTGCCATGGGTAATGGCAGCTTTTTTTATTGACTAAGTATTTAAAACTTATTCAGCTTGAACGTTTGAACCTTCCCATTCCATTTGATGCTTAGTAAATAAATGCCTTTAGCAAAGGAAGCAGGTGTAAGGTCCACTGAAAACTTTTGCTGGAAACCTGAACCGGATACCTTTTTCGAATAAACCAACCTTCCCTTAGAATCATAGATAGAGGCATCGAAAGTTTCCCCTGCATTTAATTGATAGATCAATTGGAACACACCACTGGAAGGATTTGGATATACCTGCCATAGAACAGCCTGGTCAAAGGTAATCGATTTAATAGCAGAATAGAAATAACTTCCGTCAACATTGACAATTTTAATCCTGTAATAACAAACCCCTGACTTGCCCGGTTCTACATCCTGGAAATTATAGCTCCTTTGTTGATAGGTATTTCCAAGACTTTCCACTGCACCCACTACTTCAAACTGCCCGGCTTGCAATTGTTCTTCTCCCCTGGCTACTTCAATTACATATTTCGACACTTCCGACTCACTACCCACCTTCCAGGTCACTAACACATCTGTGCCTGTGCCTTTCTGAACTCCAAAATCCATCAACTTTACAGGAAGAGGACTTGTCCTGTCAAATCCTCCCTGGTTCAACCAGAACTCTGAGAATCCTTTTACTTTGAATTCGGCATAATAGCCTTTATCAAAAGGCACCAATGCCAGTTTGCCGGGTTGAATATATTTCCAGGTACCCTGTTGGTCATCAGCCAGTGACCCATTTTCAAAAGTAGCGTCCCTATCGCTGTAAGAAGAAACGCCCAATTCATAAGCAGAAGATGGAACTATACAATTAGAGCAACCTGTGGCATTAAGCAATGAATCTGTTTCACTGGAAAGGAAATAAAAGCGGACAGTACTTGAATCATTTACCTGATTAACCCCTGGCTTGATGGTAATGTTCCTGTTATGATAATATTGATTGTTATAGCTCCTGGCGGCTCCATTAAATATATACACCTGGGCTGCTGTATTGCCAAGGTCCTGCCCCGCAGATAATACTGAAGCAATTAGTTTACCTCCAGATTTAAAATCCACCCACTGGCTTCCCGAAACAGGAGCCATTACAGGCGCATTCAGCGTAACGCCATCATATATTCCGCTGCTATTATCGTAAATATGTATGTCATCTATGGCAAGTCCTTCACGCGTCACCCCGGCATCTGAATTCATTACAAAACGCAAGCGTAAACGGTTTTTACCAGTAGGCAATGGTGCAGTAGCCATATGCCATTTATAAGCTGTTTGCGTGCTCCAGATCTGTGCAGTGGACTGGTTATACCAGTTGGTGGTATTTCCTGTAGTACCCAGTTTATACCATGATTCGCCATCTACGGAAAATTCCACCCATACCGCATCGCAGATATTGGCACCACAATCTTCAATGTCCATGGCCATGCTAAAGCTTAATGTAGGATTTGCCATTGAAGTCACATCTATACATGGCGAATACAAATAAGAGTATTCATTATCATTATAATTACCCAGCAACCTGGTTTTCCAGGCTCTCGCCCCGCTGGCCGCCCTGTTTATCTTGTTGGATACTGGTGTACCATATTCCCAGGAACTATTAATGCCTCCTGCATACCAATTGCCATCAGAGCTTTCAAAATTTTCCAGGTAAGGGAAACTGGAGATAACGGGAGCATTCCTTACTATATAAGTAGTTGTATCATTATCCCTGAAACTATCATTATCCAGGTCGACCACAGCTTGAATGGTATAGGACTTGAATGCAGAGAAATCTGCCTTGCCTGCAAAAGTGTATTGTAGTGTCTCTTTGGCTCCAATAGATGAAATGTTCTCCGTCACCCAGGGGCCGCCATTGATACGGTAACGCACTGGCACATTTACTATGGCGCTGGTAGCGCTGTTTCTTACAGTCACCTGGATGGCAGTAGCATTGGTCAAACCGCAGCTTGATGAGAATGGAGCATCTATACTCTTCATCTGCAGGTCATTGAACACTTTATACAACCGGATATCATCAAAAGTGAACCCATTGGCAAACATCCTGTCTGTTGCCGGCATCTGTCCAAACTGGCCCCACCGCACCTGGAAGCTTTTACTGAAGTTTTGCCCCGCCGATGATAAAATATCAGACAACTCAATGCTGGAGGTCCTGGTATATTGGCCTGCCGTATTTTCATCGTTTAGGGCGTATGCCTCTATCCAGGGATCTGCTTCTGAACCCCTGATCCAGACACCATTATCAGGGCTTAAAAACTGGTCATGATTCAGGTATTGAAAATCCAAACGGATATCATTGCTTAATGTATCATATGCCCCCAGGTTGAATGTCCCGATCCAATAATTTTTATTGCCCGTTGTATATACCTTACTGGCATCTAAGGTGAGGGCCCTGGTTCCAGAAAAAGCTATACCTGAATTAAAATAGGTCCTCGCCCTTCCAAAAGCCGACCCAGGCATGAAATCATACCGGTCCGCCCCTTCAAAACCATAAGTCGTGTCCACATATTCCTGGGCTGATGTAGATTCCAGGTCGTCCTTAAATTGATTCGCCAGGTCAATGGGCTGGTTGCTTAATTGCTTGACCAGGGTTCTAAGCGTGTCATTGTTACTCACGGGATCGCCTGCACTATTTTTCACTACGGTCACCAGAGAATAAGTGCCTGTAGCCGACAGATCAGCACGGGTATTAAATGTGTAAGTATAACTGGTATTTCCATTAATAGTCGCAGCCACATTTTCTGTTATCCAGGGTCCGCCATTGATGGAGTATTTTACATCAAATCCTGTTTGCGGCGCATCATCAAGATTTTTTATCCTTACGGCAACCGGTGTACTTGCTGATAATTCTGAAGCAGTAAACTTTCTTCCTGTAACAGGACCAACCAGGGCATCCAGTTTTAGATCCTTATCAGAAATGCTGCCACTACAGGTGCCCGAATCTGGCTTGCGCGAAATGGCCAGGCCTCGCCTGCCTGCTTTTCCATCTATCAGAGGCCGAACTGTAACCCAGTAAATACTGTCTTTGGAAAGCCCACTGAATGTATATGAAGTGGTGTTGGTAATGGCTATCGATCTCATATCATCAACCTGCAATTTCATTACTTCATATCCTGTGGCTCCTGCCACCGTTGTCCATGACAAATTGATATAACCTTCACATTGCACCGGTGACAGCGAAACCACAGGTAACGCCATGATCATAAAAGAATGTGTCAGATCCGATTCTCCCGAGACATCTTTGGTTATTCTAACCACCCCTTTATTGGTTGGTACATTAGGAACCGTCCAGGTATAAAGAACACGGTTTACATCTAAACCCGAAGCAATGGTGCTCCAGCTGCTCCCATTGTCAGCCGAAAATTCCAGTGTCACTGTCCCGGAAGTATATCCATAAGCCTCCCAACTGATCTTGGTATTTTCACCAGGCACAAGGCCTTGGCCTCCTGCTGGAGCAGTAAGTTTTAACTGAACAGGAATAGGATCATACACCAAGAAATATTCCTGCGAAGAGTTTTGCGTAATAGCCGTAGGAATGACCTTAAAAGTATAGTTCCCGGCAGAAGGATGATCTATCACCACCTGCTCGATATTATTGATATGGTCGGCACCATTAGAAGCTGTGTTGCCTACATTCGCTACCGTCGAATCCAATAGTTTGGGTAATTGAGTTACAGATGCGGCATCTACCACCTGCAGGTCAAGGTCATTGACCAGGGTTTGACGACTCATCAGGGAAGCCGCGGGATCATTCCAGTACAACATCACTTTCAATTGAGCCGTATTGGCTTGAACGGTAATGGTATGCAGATCTGTAGTTCCAGTGGCACTATTACCAATGATATAGTGGCCTGCCTCCAGCATTTCCATACTTCTCAGTGCATTGATCCACCCAAAACCATACTGATAATCTGGTCCAGCATTCCCCCTGTCCACTGCACCATTACAAATCAAGGCCTTCATCAATCCATTTTTAGGATCAGCTCCATTATTCAGTTGGCGGAAGCGCTGGTACAATAAGGCCAACGAACCTGAAGCTGAAGGTGCGGCCATGCTGGTACCATTGTTATTGGAATAAATATTATTGCTCCAGGTAGAAACCACTCTTTGTCCCATTGCCACAACATCGGGCTTGGTGCGACCATCCTTTACTGGGCCTCGCGATGAAAAAGAGGCAATGGTTCCCGAATCATCTGTAGCACCCACAGTTAACACATTTTTCGCTGACTGGTATCCCCCCAAAACAGTGCGATAACCTGTAGTATATGGAAAGCAGGATGAAGCACCGCTGTTTCCCGAAGCGAAAACATTTTC
Organism: Bacteroidota bacterium; assembly: GCA_023415275.1. Taxonomy (GTDB): domain Bacteria; phylum Bacteroidota; class Bacteroidia; order Chitinophagales; family Chitinophagaceae; genus Flavisolibacter. The sequence goes on along the minus strand of JAEZLJ010000151.1, from coordinate 16,394 downwards.
CAGGTTAGGGAAAGTGAATGCCATCTGGTCAAGAATACGGGAAGTAAGGTCATAGGTACCATTGTAATCACACTCAATAATGTCACCATAAGAATTGTTGGTAATCACCATTCCATAGTCTTTGATATAGGTAGCGGCATTAGACAGTATTCCTGAAAATGCCTGGCTGATGATGGTGGCCCTGGGAGCATAACCCCTGTACAGCTCATTGATGATGCCTGCACCAGCCAGCGTACCGCTTACGTGCGTACCATGTGCGGCCCCGGTAACGGCGGCGCGGTTGATGACCCGCCCGGAAAAATCTGTATGGGAGCGTATGTCAGCATTGTCACCTATACCTACTACAATGCCTTCACCATTTAAGCCTCTTCCACCATCAGCGATTGATGCATTCAATACACCGGCCCTGGAAGCCGTTCGGGCATTATAATTCAATGGCTGATCTTCAGGTGGGGCCGGCTGAACATAATCAATAAATGGAAGAGCAGCCAATTCTGGTAAGCGTTCGGAAGCCAGGCGTAAGGCCAGGATGCGGAAGCCCTGATGCTCCTGGGATAAGATGTCAATATTTTTTGCTTTTAGGGCTGTTACTACTTCATTGATTGTAAAAGACTTTGGGAAGCTCACCCACAAATCGATAGTTCCCGCTGCTTTCACCGCATATGAAGGCAGCTTGCCCTGAGCCAGCGAAGGACTCATTTTCTGTTCAGGAAATAATTCTAATACCGACCTTGTCTTTACCCTGCTTAAGGCGGAAGCGTACAGGTTTCCATGGATCGTGGCTGTATAAGTATTTCCTGATAAATAGTCCAGGAGCTCCAGTCTGTTGTTCAATAACTCTTTGCGCTGGTCTTCCGTTGGCAACCTGTCAAACTGGATCATCACCAGCGCCTTGTTGTTTGAACGGACCAGCCTTGTATTGAGAGAATCCACATATCCCTGCCTGATGTTGGCAGCAGGAATAATAGTACTGTTTCTTAAAAAAATAGTGTGGGAATTATTTTGGGCTAATACATAGCAAGATAACAATAGCAGGGTACTAAGGATAAGCAGCTGGTTCAGTTTCATGGGACATTGCAGTTCGTAAACTAAAGATAATGAAAATACTTAATGATAGGAAATCGAGGCCTATAAAGAATTACGGCTTATTAAACGGTATTTCGCTCAGGCATGGAGGTGCACCTAAACCTTACATTGCTGCAGCTTCTTTCGAAATCACTTCTGCATGCATCCTTTGCAGGAATCCGAATACATCCTGCATATCATTCACTGGTTCTACCACTATCATAAACAGCTTGCCTACCTGCTTCAGCCTGGCTTTATTGGTGCCTGTTTGCAGGTATTGTAGAATGGCATTGAAAAGGTCAGATTCAAAGTAGGGTGAATCCGGCCTGTTGACAAAATAACACTTCAACGCATTATTCTTAAGGATCATTCTTTCAAAGCCCAGCTCCACAGCCAGCTTCCGGCTCCTGACAGTAATGAATAATTCCTGCACCTGTGGCGGCAAAGGACCAAACCGGTCAATCATTTCCTGTTCCATGGCCAGGAGTTCTTCCTCCGTTTCACAATTATCCAGGCGGGAATATAAGGACAGGCGCTCGGCTATGCTTTCCACATAATCATCAGGTATGAGTATCTCCAGGTCAGTGTCAATGGTACAATCCTGTACAAAATCATCCTGCCTGGATATTTCTTCCCTGAACAGGTCTTTGAACTGAGTACGTTTGAGCTCCCGTATGGCTTCATCGAGGATCTTCTGGTACATTTCAAAGCCTATTTCAGCCATAAAGCCACTTTGCTCTCCACCCAGCATATTTCCTGCGCCCCTGATGTCCAGGTCCCGCATGGCTATCTGGAAGCCGCTGCCCAATTCACTGTGTTGTTCCAATGTTTGCAGGCGCTTACGCGAATCTGTGGGCAATGTGCTCACTGGTGGGGCCAGCAGGTAGCAAAATGCCTTTTTATTACTTCTTCCCACCCTGCCGCGCAACTGGTGCAGATCGCTCAATCCAAACTGGTGGGCATTATTGACAATGATCGTATTGACATTGGGTATGTCCACCCCGCTTTCCACGATGTTGGTACAAACCAGCACATCATATTTCTTGTCAATAAAATCCATGATCCGCTCTTCCAGGTGATGGCCTTCCATCTGGCCATGTGCAAAACCAATACTTAAGTCAGGACATAGTCCCTGTATCAGCGCAGACATCTCGGCCAGGCCCTGGACACGGTTATGTATGAAAAATACCTGTCCGCCTCTTTCAGTTTCAAAATAGATGGCATCTCTTACAAAATCTTCCTGGAACACCCTCACTTCAGTTTGTATAGGTTGCCTGTTGGGCGGAGGAGTATTGATAATAGAAAGATCCCTTGCCCCCATAAGGCTGAATTGCAAGGTCCTTGGAATAGGTGTAGCCGTCAGGGTCAGGGCATCCACATTGGTCCGCAGTGTCTTGATCTTTTCTTTATGGGCTACTCCAAATTTTTGCTCTTCATCTATGATCAACAGGCCAAGGTCCTTAAACTTCACCTCTTTTCCCAGGATAGCATGTGTGCCTACGATGATATCTACCTTGCCTTCTTCCAGTCTTTTATAAGTTTCCTTTTTCTCTTTGGCAGACTTAAACCTGTTCACATAATCCACCGTAACCGGGAAGTCTTTCAGCCGCTCACTGAAGGTCTTATAATGTTGAAAAGCCAGGATAGTGGTAGGCACCAATATAGCTGCCTGCTTGCCATCTAAAACTGTTTTAAATGCAGCCCTCACGGCAATTTCTGTCTTACCAAAGCCTACATCACCGCAAACCAAACGGTCCATGGGAGATGCAGATTCCATATCCTTCTTCACATCGGCAGTAGCCTTGCTCTGATCTGGGGTATCTTCATAAATAAAGGAAGCCTCCAACTCGGTTTGCATGTAATTGTCAGGAGCATGCTGAAATCCTTCCTGCGCCTTGCGTTGGGCATAGAGCTTGATCAGGTCAAAAGCTATCTCCTTGACCTTCGTCTTGGTCTTTTCCTTCAGCTTGTTCCAGACATCACTGCCCAACTTGTTGATCTTGGGAACAGTACCTTCCTTACCTGTGTACTTCGCTATTTTATGAAGCGAATTGATATTGACATATAAAATATCACTGTCTTTATAAATGATCCTTACGGCTTCCTGCAACTTGCCATTGATCTCCATTTTTTGCAAACCACTATATACCCCCACACCATGATCAATATGGGTAACAAAGTCTCCTGGTTGCAACTCTCTCAGGGCCCGTAGTGTTAATGCCTTGTTTTTATTATATGCCTGCTTGACCTTGTATTTATGATAGCGCTGGAATATCTGGTGGTCGGTATAACAAACAATTTTCAGGTCTTCATCTATAAACCCTTCATGTATGGAGGTTGCTATCGGGTTAAAATGTATTTGCTCCTTCAGGTCGTTGAAAATGGAATAAAGGCGTTCCAGTTGTTTGGGATTTTCCGCAAAGAGATTTAGTTCAAAACCTTTGGCCTCCCAGCTTTTCAAATCCTGCATCAACAGTTCAAACTGCCTGTTGAAAGCCGGTTGCTCCCTGGTATGAAACTCTATTTCGTACTGGCTGCTTATAGGCGCTGCATGTCCAAAATAAACGGTATGTTTCTGATGCAGGTGAGAAAAGAAATCTTCGGTGGATGTAAATTCCTTCCGGTTAATCTCCTTCTTGTATAGCTTGTCCTCCTGCTCTGTTTCCCGGTTCTTCGCCTGTCCGTCGTAAGAAGCTAAAAACAGTTCCAGGTCCTCTTCCGAGGTTAATAACCTTTCTCTTACATATTCCTCATCCTGAACCCAGATCACCGTGTTCTCCGGAAGGAATTCCAGTAAGGATACTTTTTCTTCATCATCAAATTGCAGGTCCACGTTTGGAATGATGCTTACCTGCAACAATCTTCTCTCACTTAATTGGGTTTCCGGATCTATGATACGGATAGAATCCACATCGTTGCCAAACAATTCTATCCTGTATGGCTTTTCATTGCCAAAAGAATAAATATCAAGTATGCCACCTCTTACCGCAAACTGCCCTGGCTCATAAACAAAATCCGTCCTTTCAAAGCCATAGTTCACCAGGCGGCCATAGAGTTCATCAAGCGCCAGCTCATCACCTGCTTTAATATGGATGATATTGGAAGAAATGGCCTTTGACACCACTACTTTTTCAAACAACGCTTCGGGATACGTAACCAGGGCACCTACCCTGGCGCCTGTACCGGATGAAAACCTGGAAAGGGCTTCTGTCCTCAGCATCACATGCGATGCATTCAGCAGGCTATAATTCTTCCTGTTCTTGAAAGAGGAAGGAAAGTACTGAATGTTTAAAGCCTGGGTTAGATTTTCAATAGTATTATGAAAATAGGCGGCATCTTCTTCATCATTGCAAATGAATACATGGTTCAATTGACTGCAGGAAGGATGTAAAAAAATGGAGGCGGCCACAAACTGGGAGGAGCTTCCCCGGAGGTTCTTCAGGAATATTTTCTGGCCACCTTGTTCATTGGGAGCAAAAGAAAGCCTGTCAGCCAATTGAAAAAGGCTGGAAGAATTTCCATATTTATTCAATAACTCACCAAAACTCATTGTACGCTTCTCTCCCCTTACATCCAAAGATTGGCAAAGATAAACCCACCTGGTCTAAATTCAGGGATTAAGGATTAATGTAATGTTAACCTCTCCAATGTTTCAATTTATAGTTAATCTGCTCCCCGGATTTACCTGAATTACTTATATTGCTATGTCATCAAAAAATTACCAGGAAGAATAGCTGACCGATTTTATTGAAGAACATGTAGCAACAGTTGTATTCTGCCAAAACTATTATTCTATTAACCGATTATCCAAATGAATAGCAAACTAGCCGCCGCCAGGGTTTCTCTTTTCCTGGTAGTCTGTACACCTTTCCTATTGTATCGCCAGGCCGTTAACTCATCAAAGCCAAACTTTGTCTTTTCATCTTCTTTCAGGATGGCTTCGCAAGAACCATCAGAAGAAGAGAACGAAGAATTCACAGAAGAAAGACTCGCACATGAATACAGGATGTTAAGTAATCCTGTTACAGGCAAGATACCATCACACATACGTGAAATGGAACTGGAGGCTGTACGTAATATTCCTTCCAGGGAGGCCAATAGTGCTTTATGGCGCGGAGGCTCTGTACTGGCACAAAATAGTTATGAATCTGTGGGCCCTAATAATATAGGTGGCAGAAGCAGGACGCTTGCTTTTGACAAAAGGAATCCAAATATCATGATAACCGGCGGTGTCACTGGCGGCATCTTCAGAAGCACTGACGGTGGCAACAGTTGGACCTTTGTTTCCGGCGAAAATGATATCCGCAGTGCTACCACTGTAGCCCAGGATCCATTTAATCCTGATACCTGGTATTGCGGCACCGGTGAAGCTTTTTATCCAATCAGTTCACAGGATGTCTCCAATGGCACCTTTGGCTTTGGAATATTTAAAAGCACCAATAATGGCGTGAGCTGGAGTAAACTATCCTTTACGGTCAGCAGCAATAATGAGAGCCAGCTTGACAATGCCTTTGACCTGGTGCACAAGATAGCCGTGCATCCATTGAATGGAAATGTATACGCGGCAGTGCACAGAAGAATTATGCGTTCTAAAGATGGTGGCCAGTCCTGGCAGGCTGTATTGGAAGGACCATCTCCTACTACGGCTTCCGGCGGCATCTCCGATGTGATTATCTCATCTAACGGGTCTAAAATATATGCTGCCATCAGTGGAGAAAACCCCGACAGGAACCTGGTTGGTGTCTGGGAATCTGCCACTGGGGATGTAGGTTCCTGGAAAAGAATTGCGGGCGGCGAATCCGGTCAAACAGATTCCATTCCCGGATGGCAACCCTACCCCAACTGGGAAAGGATCGTATTGGCATTGAATAGCACCAATTCAAAACTATTTGTCCTGTATAAAAATGGCAAATCTGCTGACGGTGCAGTACCTGCGCCCGAGGCTGATCTTTTCAGAGCTGATGTATCTTCAGGCAATCCCAATACTTATACCTGGACCAATTTGAACAGCTATGTTCCTGATGAACCCAATTATAATGAAGCAGGTATTGACCCCTATACCACCCAGTTCAGTGGCTTCAATATGTCTATCTATGTAAAGCCTGATAACGATAATATACTCTTTGTTGGTGGCTCAGTGCTCACAAGGGTCAATCTTGCCCAGACAGATCCCGCCTTAAAATTCAGAAGAGTGGGTGGATATGGAAAAGGATTTTTCCCATCAGGCAATTTTATCTATCCCAATCACCATCCTGATATTCATGGCATATACTTTCCACCGGGCAATAACGATGTCATGTACACTGCAGATGATGGCGGCATACATAAAACCACCAACAGTACTATGTCCGATACGGTTACCTGGGCTCCTTTAAATACCAACCTGCAAACTTTGCAATACCAGTTTGTCAATATCCAGCAGGATACTGAAGCCGATTTTATTATTGGCGGGGCGCAGGACAATGGTACCTATATCAATCTGAACCCGGCCACAGCGCTTGACCACATCCAGCTCTCGGGTGGTGACGGCGGTTCGGTAGCTATCAGCCAATTCTTCAAAACAGGCAATACCTGGAAACAATACTGGTACATGTCCGTGGTGCAGGGGGCCATATACCGGAGTAACCTAACCTGGCAGGTATCAGGCAACACTATTGACCTTACAGACTATACCCAAAATGACATTACCCCTACCGGTGAAAAAGACAATGGTCAATGGTTTACCTTATTTGTAAATGACCCTGATTCCACACAGCATATTTATTACAATAACAAGAATAAGCTTTACCGCACCAAAACAGCATCCACGGTAACTTCTTCCAGCTGGACCCAGATGACGGGGGTAAATAATACCATCCCGTCCAGCGAAGAATTCTCTACCATGGCCATCAGCAAGACAAGAAATGGCACTAAGTATCTATATTTTGGCACGGTTGCCGGAAAAATCTATCGACTGAATAACCCAAATACCACTACTGCCACCATCCCGGTATCCATTACACCTTCCAACATGTTACCCGGAAGTTATGTAGCGGGCATCAGCATCAATCCACGCAACCCTGATACGGTACTGGCAGTAGTATCCAATTATGATGGTGTGAATGCGAATGGCCAACCCGTAACGGTTAATAATATATTCTGGACAGGAAATGCCACTACTGCCAACCCAACCTGGCAGGTGCTTGATGGAGCTTTAGGCAGTGTATCATCTCAAAGCTGCGCCATCGTGGTCAAAACCACGGGTGTGGAATACTATGTAGGCACCTCAGTAGGATTGTATAGCACCACCAGCATAGCAGGTGCCAACACACAATGGTTCAATGAAGGTTCGGGAATGATCAAAAGGGCCATCATCCGCTCGCTGGTAAACAGGCAAAAGGACAATACCTTGCTGGTGGGCACCCACGGCAATGGAGCCTTTGTAGCTACTATTGGTAGTGCTGTTGTATTGGACAACAATGTGATTACAGGAATTAATGATCCGGTAACCAATGATAAGAATTTCATCAAGCTTGTGTATCCAACCATTGCACCTAATGAAGTTTTCTTTACCACGGGCAATATGTACACGATCAAAACCATATCGGTAGAACTGTTCAGCATGAATGGCCAAAAGATCAGCCAGTCGCAACAGGCCTACCAAAGCGGATCTGTGAGCCTGGGTCATCTTTCCAAAGGCAATTATATTCTCCAGATAACCAGCAGTGACGGCAAATACCGGCACGTGCAGAAGATCTCTAAAAATTAATTAAAAAGGCTGCTTCCAAAAAAGCAGCCTTTTTTTATCCTTCTCTGTCCTCTGCCTGAAAAAATTTATTAGCAAGCTTTCTAAGCCCCGGTTTTAAGAGCCAGGCTAATGCCCTGGTAAGGCAAAATGCCATATCAAGTCCTTTTTACCAAACCATTGGAACTCATTCAAAAAAGGTCTGCAACACCTTTGTACCAACTTCTTAAAGAGTCGGCACAGACACGGCACAGACATGGCGCAGAGCCGTAAGAAAGACGTTCCAGCTTAGCCGGAGGTCTTGAGCTAGATAATGGTAACCAGTGGGTTAAAACCGGGTAAGCCTGGCTATTGATACAAAAATATAAACCGGAACAAGGAAGAGTGTTGAGGCTGATACGGTTAAATATAAACCGGCCATAGTTATTGGTAATCGAATGCTGTACCTCCTAAACGCATGATTCATAATGAGTAATCATCCCGTTAGTCACTTTGTAAAAAGGGAAGCATGAAAATTGCATCAGATTGTATTCGGCCAATCCTTTTTGAAACCTTTACACCGGATCGAACGTATGTAGATCCTGACCATAATAAGTAAATCAATCATCAATTCAGATCCATTCAAGGAAGCATAAATCATTGAAATGAAAACTTTCCTTTATTCTGTACTGGCCGTAGTAGTGCTTTTTAGCTTTATTGTGTTTTACCCTGATGCTAACCCCCTTAAATTGGTGGCTTCAAAGGGCATGGATGAAAGAGAGGTAGAAGCCTCTTATGCCGGGCAAAGGGCCAGGTATGAGTTTGATATGTTGAAAGACCCTGTCACAGGCCAGATACCCCAAAATATATTTGAAAAAGAGCTGGCTTTTGCCAGGAACCTGCCTGTTCGCGAAGCCGGGGGCATTCAATACCGCATGGATGCGCTTAATAGTTACTTTGCTGCGGGACCCAATAATGTAGGGGGACGTACCAGGGCCCTGGTATATGATGTGCGCTATGATGGCAGTACCAATAAGGTAATCATGTCGGGCAGTGTGAGTGGGGGCATCATGCGCTCTATTGATGGCGGCGCCACCTGGACAAGGGTATCTCCTGAAAATGACATTCATAATGTAACGGCTATTGTGCAAGACCCCAGGCCGGGTTTCCAGGATACCTGGTATGCAGGCGGCGGTGAACCTATTGGTAACTCAACAGGTATTATTGCTTTAACTCAATACCTGGGTTGGGGCATTTGGAAATCAAGTAATAATGGCGCCACCTGGACCAAACTTACCCTGACCAATTTCACTGATATTCCCGGAAATGGCCCTTCGGGCAGCGCGCTTGAATTGTTTGACCATCCCTTTGACTTTGTGCATAAGCTATCGGTAAATCCTGTTAATGGAGACCTCTATATTGCTGCCCACCGCAGGTTGATACGATCAAAGGATGGTGGCACCTCCTTCCAGGCGGTATTTGGGGGCACCACCGGTGCCACTCCGGAGAATGGTCAAATGGATGTGGCCATTACCAATGCGGGGCGTATATTCCTGGCGGTGAACGGTGGGTTCCAGGATGTTGGCCTCCGTGGCATTTGGGTATCCAACAACGGGGACCTGGCCACTTACACGCGGATAGCAGGGGGACAAACACTTAACGTAGATTCAATACCGGGATGGAGAGGCAATGCTTACAACTTTTTTTCAGGTACCACGTATTATTCAAAGCGCATTTTGCTGGGCCTGGCACCATCCAACCAAAATGTTTGTTATGTATTGTACGAAAATGGATTATTGAGCGACAATGGCCAACCCGAAGCAGATCTTTTTCGCATGGATATCAGTGGCAACAATTTTACCTGGACCAACCGATCGGCCAATATGCCTGACTTTCCCGGGGGAAATTTTGCAGGCGTAGATCCTTATAGCATACAGGAAGGTTATGACATGTGCATCACCGTGAAACCCAATGACCCCAACTTCATCATTCTTGGAGGTACCAATTTATACCGCTCCACGGATGGCTTTGCCAGTACGTCCAATACAAGCTGGATCGGGGGTTACAGGCAGGATGACATCACCACACAAAACCCCGCCATTTATCCTAACAGCCATCCTGATATGCACAATTTTGCCTTCAATCCCTCTAATCTGAATGAAGGCATATCTGCAGATGACGGTGGGCTCCATAAAACCACCAATATCACCGCAGCTTCTGTTACCTGGAGCATCATCAATAACTACCAGACCTTGCAATATTATTATGTGGCTATAGATCCTACCCGTGGCAAAAACAACTTTGCCGGCGGTGCACAGGACAATGGCACCACTGTAAGGGATCAAACAGGTTTGTTTGGTACGCCGCCTGCAGATAGCAACAACCACAGGATATTGTCAGGAGGAGGTGATGGGAACTCAGTTGGTTTTTCAAATATCACCGGTTCTACCCAATATATTTATTATGGCATACAAAATGGCCGACTGAGACGAACGCCCTTCCCTACATTGAACAGCAGTACAGAGATACGCCCACCCAATCTTACTACCAGTACAGAACAGCCTACTGAATCGGATTTTGGAGAGTTTGTCACCAACTTCAAACTCGATCCTGATAATACAGAAGATCTGTATTATGTGAACTTCAACCGGCTCTTTAGAACGACAAGGGCTTCCACTGTCAGCACTAATTCCGGGTGGACCGAATTGACCGGTGTAGCGCAAGCCATCAATGCAGCCAATTCCACTAGTGGAAGAAATATCAGGATAAGGGCCATGGCCTTTAGCCGGGGGCCTTATAATTCCAATCATGCCATGTATATAGGCACCACACCCGACCTGGACGCCACTGCCAATGTGAGGCAGGGAAAAATATTCAGGATAGATGATCCCAGGAACTTTGCTGCTACGGCTACCCCGGTAGATATCACCCCTGCCGGCCTGCAGGGCAATGTGCAGAATATTGCCGTCAATCCAAATGATGATAATGAGATCATTGCGGTAGTATCCAATTATGGCGCGGTGGGCATATGGTGGACCAACAATGCTAAAACAACCAATCCTACGTGGAAGAATGCGGAGGGAAACCTAACGCTGCCATCTATACGCAGTTGCATGATCGTAGTAAAGAAAGATGCCGGCAATAACCCGGTTACAGAATATTATGTGGGCACTTCTGTGGGATTGTACAGTGCAAGCAATATAGGTCCCGGCCTGTTAGCAGGTACGGCTCCCACCTGGCAACGTGAAGGCGATAACATCCTGAACTATGCCGTGGTGCAATCGATGGCTTACCGGCCATTGGACAATGTGATGGTAATAGGGACACATGGGAATGGCATGTACTATACTTATTTGGGTACAGCTAATTTCAATGGAGATGTTGGAACCGGCATAGACCCGGTTAACCAGGATACCAACTTTATCACACGAGTATTTCCTACCATTACTAATGACAGGGTCTTTTACCAGGTAGGGCAAATGCCAGCCATTAAAAAAATAAATGTGCGGATACATAACGGTGTGGGTCAATTGGTAATGGCACGGGAGTCTAATTTTACCAACGGTGAAATAGACCTGGGACGCCTGTCAACTGGCACCTATTACCTGGTATTGCAGACGGTTGATGGAAGACACCGGTACGTACAAAAATTAATTAAGCGTTAAAGAACCGTGAAGCATCAAACCTTCCTTTCTAAATTGCATCAAATAGTAAAATTTAGGACTATTCATTTTCAAAGACAGGTTATGAAATACTTTTTGATACTTTTTGCTGTGGCTTTTTTGTTGTCTAATCAACTGTTTGCACAAAGCAGGTCTGATGTAAAGTTGTATGCTTATGCAAGGCCTGTTACAGGAGGCATTATGCCAAAGATATCGACACAGGAAAATGGTAGTCAAACCATGGTGAAGCCAAAAACCAAATACAGCTACCTTTTTTACCTGGAAGGGCCTAAGAAATTAAAAATTTATCCCATAGAGATCTGGATTAAAGGTGAAAGGCATGGAGTTAACCCTTCAGCTATCAATGCTACTCCTGTAGAAATTTCAACAGGTGAATTGCCTCAATATACCAAAACAACTACCCTGGTACCTAAAACCAATAATAGGGTAATTAAATTGGATCCTGCTGTGGCGGTGAATGGAAAAGATTTTCCAAAGGCTAAAGCTAAGGCATCCAGCAATGAGGTGGTGCTGGTGTATAAGTACGGAGGAAAATTTTATTATGCAGTCCAGGAAAAGATCAAGCTTATAGAACCTATTGTGTTACAATAAAAAATAAGGCCGGTAAGAATACCGGCCTTTAACCTAAACCGTCCGACTAAATATCTTGAGTTTGTATAATCGTTTTTACAAGGATATATTTTTCAACTTCTGTGCCAATAGCGAAAAATTGTGGATAACTTACAAACGCAATTTTTAATCTGCAGGTATTTTCAAATTGTTAAAACACGAATATGGCACCTCCACCCTGGAGAAAGGGCATCATTACCCGTATAGAAGAAGAGACCTCAAATACACGAAGGTTCTGGATCCAGATCCAGGAAACAGCCTCATTTGATTTTGCTCCCGGGCAGTTTGTGACCATTGACCTGCCTATTGATGAAAAGCCTAATAAAAGATGGAGAAGCTACTCCATTGCCTCCTGGCCTGATGGGACAAATGTGATAGAATTGTTGATTGTTTTACTCGAAGGTGGAAAAGGGACATCATATTTGTTCAGGGAAGGAAAGGTGGGGCTGGAATTAGTACTTAGAGGACCCCAGGGCGTATTTACCCTTCCCCAAACCATAGACAGAGACCTCTATTTTATTTGCACCGGCACCGGGATAGCACCTTTTAGAAGCATGATCCATTATATACAGGAACATCAAATTCCCCATAAGGATATTTACCTGATCTTCGGCACCCGTAAAAAGGCCGACCTTCTTTACATGGATGAAATGAAAAGACTTGAGATGGAAATAGAAGGCTTTCATTACATCCCTACCCTTTCCAGGGATCAGTGGGAAGGATGCTGTGGTTATGTCCATGCAGTTTATGAAAACCTGGTGAATGAAAAAAGAGAAGGCACTTCATTAAAGGAAGCAAGGTTTTATTTGTGTGGATGGAAAAACATGGTGGACGAAGCGAAAAAGCGCATACAGGAACTGGGGTACGATAAAAAAGCTATTCACCTGGAACTTTATGGATGATATGTGACCAGGCTTGCCTGGGCCTTCTTATATAAGGATTGAATGGTGTAAGCAATGAAATGATTTTTGCGGCTGTCATTATCTTCGCCAGCCTATGTTTGTCTTTCTTAAGGTGCTATTATTTTTTCTAAGGCCACTGGTATGGTTGGTAGCCTTATTCATTATCGCCCTGTTTCAAACCAATACCACCCGGAAACGTCAATTATTCAGATTGGCAGTATGGCTGCTGGTATTTTTTACCAACCCGTTTATCATCAGGGAAGTGCTTCAATATTACGAGGCAAAACCTTTTACGCCAGCACCCGGTATGCGCTATAGTGCTGGCATTGTCCTGGGCGGATTTGTATCATACAATCAACAAGATGACCAGGGTTATTTCAATGCAGCCAGCGACAGGTTCATTCAGACAGCCTTGTTATACAAAAAAGGAAACATTGACCATATCATTGTGGCAGCAGGCAATGGCTATATTACCAAACATGACTTTAAGGAGGCTAATTTCATCAAAGAAAAGCTGGTTACTTTAGGTATTCCTGCAGAGAAAATATTGGCAGACAGCACCTCAAGGAATACGATGGAAAATGCTATCAATTCAAAACAGATTATACAGGCAAATGGATTGAAGGCCCCTTTCTTATTGATTTCTTCAGCCATGCATTTACCCAGGGCAAAGCTGGCCTTTGAAAAACAAAACATACACGTGATACCCTATGCCTGCGATCTTGATTCTAAAAATGTGGGCAACAACATTATTGAAGATTATTTCCTGCCTTCATCGCTTGCTCTGAATAAATGGGAGAACCTGGTAAAAGAATGGGCAGGCATCACCATTTATAAATTAAAGGGCAAATGATAAGTATTGAAGACACTAAAGTGCCTTCAATACAATTTCTTTGATCTGGCTGATAGGAATTCTTTCCTGCTGCATGGTATCGCGGTAACGGATGGTGACAGTATTGTCTTCCTTGCTTTGATGATCTACTGTAACACAGAAGGGAGTACCTATGGCATCCATGCGGCGGTACCTTTTACCAATGGTATCTTTTTCTTCATAAAAACAACGAAAATGTCCCATGCAATCGTCCATAATGGAACGGGCAATTTCCGGCAGCCCATCTTTCTTTACCAATGGAAGAATGGCCAGCTTTAATGGAGCCAAACGCGGAGGGAATTTTAAAACCACCCGGCTGTCTTTCCTTTCTTCCGTGCTCAGGTCCTGTTCTTCATAGGCCTCACTTAACACCATCATTACAGTTCTGTCCACACCTATTGATGTTTCCACCACATAGGGTATGTAATTACCATAAGGCTTACCTGTTGTTTCGTCAATATCATTATCGAAATACTGCATCTTTTTCCTGCTGTACTCCTGGTGGTTCTTCAAGTCAAAATCTGTACGGGAATGGATGCCTTCCACTTCTTTAAATCCAATAGGGAATTCATATTCAATGTCACAGGCTGCATCTGCATAGTGGGCTAGTTTCACATGGTCATGAAACCTGTATTTTTCAGCCGGTATACCTAGTCCCAGGTGCCATTTCATACGCTCTTCCTTCCAGTGTTCATACCATTGCTTTTGAGTGCCAGGCCTGATGAAGAACTGCATTTCCATTTGTTCAAACTCGCGCATACGGAATATGAATTGTCTGGCCACGATCTCATTTCTGAAAGCCTTACCTATTTGTGCAATACCAAAGGGTATCTTCATACGCCCCGTCTTTTGCACATTCAGGAAATTCACGAATATGCCCTGGGCTGTTTCAGGTCGTAAATAGATCTTATTTTCTTCATCTTCAGATGATACTGCACCAAACTCTGTGGAGAACATAAGGTTGAACTGGCGCACATCTGTCCAGTTGCAGGTGTTGCTAACAGCACAAGTGATCTTATTGGTTTCAATTAAGGTTTTCAGGCCGTCAAAATCATTGGCAGCGAGGAGGGTATCCATTTCCTTCAATAAGATCTCTGACTGCTCCTGGTGACCTTCCTTTTCCAGTTCATCCGCCCTGGCTTCGATCAAATGATCTACGCGGTAACGTTTATTGCTATCCTTATTATCGATCATCGGATCGCTGAAATTATCTACGTGGCCGCTGGCCTTCCAGGTGGTGGGATGCATAAATATAGCGGCATCAATGCCCACAATATTTTCGTGCATCTGCACCATGCTTTTCCACCAATGATCTTTGATATTTTTTTTCAGCTCACTGCCCCACTGTCCATAATCATATACAGCACCTAACCCGTCATAAATTTCGGAGGAAGGGAATATGAAGCCATATTCTTTGCAGTGCGATATTATTGCCTGAAAACGGTTGTTATCTGTTGCCATAATGGCGGCAAAAATAAGTTGAATGACCGAGAACTGTACACCACTATATAGATGGCCAGGTTACTTCACGGTAATATTATCACCTGTTCTTTCATTTTCTTCCTTGATTTCCTTTTCGTGTTGCTTCAGCGACCCTTTACCATCCTCCACTTCCACCTGCTTGATCCAAACAGCATATTGATCCGGCAGAATACGGCTTCCATAACTACAGGCATAGGCCTTGGTAAACTCTGCACCAAAATATAATATAATGGCGGAATAATAGATCCAAAGCAATAGCACTACCAAGGAACCGGCAGCCCCATACGTGCTGCCTATATCACTCTTCCCTATATAAAAGGTAATGGCAAATTTTCCTATCATGAATAAAGTGGCTGTGGTCATGGCGCCTACTACTACATCCTTCCATTTAATAATGGCATCGGGTAGCACCTTGAAGATGATGGCAAAAAGTAAAGTGGTGACCACAAAAGTGATCAGCAGGTTGATGATATATACTAATGTAACTGCCATTTCAGGAAACCGTGCCTGCAGGCTGTTCATCAAACCTTCTATCACTCCATTAACGACCAGCGAAACCAGTAGTATGAACCCAAGACTCACCACCACCGAAAAGGAAATAAGCCTGTTGATCAACATTTTAAGCCAACCCTTTTTAGGCTTTGGCTTCAGGTTCCAGATCATATTGATGGAATCCTGTATCTCGGAAAAAACACTGGTGGCGCCAACCAACAGGGTAATAAAACCTACTGTAGCCGTCACATTTGTTTTACCACTAAGGGAGGCATTTTTAATGATGTCCTGAATTTGCAGTGCAGCCCCTGGTCCGACAAATCCTCTTAACTGCCCGTAAATAGTGCCCTCCACCGCTTCTTTTCCATAAAAAAGATCAGCGAAAAAAATGATCACGATCAGCATGGGGCCAATGGAAAAGATGGTAAAATAAGCCAATGCGCCACTCAGCTTGAATATCTTATCATTATTAAAACCGGTAACAGATTCGCTGATCAATTGCCATAATCCCTTTAGTGTCATCTTTTTGCTCATCCCTCTTTTTTTATTGAAAGCTACAAAAAGAGCGGCACTATGCTTATCCATCC
>JAEZLJ010000117.1 GCA_023415275.1 Bacteroidota bacterium | reverse complement strand
AAATTATACAGGCTGGGGGACCAGACCTCCTTTCCTGTGATAGACCTGAATGGCAATGATGCGCTACAATTGGAGTTTGATGACCTGGATAACAGGGTAAAAAATTATTATTATACTTTCCAATTGTGCAATGCTGATTGGACGCCGAGCATTCTGCATCCATTTGAATACATCAAAGGATTTCAAAATGTCCGTATCACCACTTACCGCAATTCTTCAATTGCGCTCACCAGGTATGTGAACTACCAGGCACAGGTACCTGACAGGAATTGTTATCCTTCTAAATCGGGCAATTACCTGTTGAAGGTCTTTCTGGACAGCGACACATCAAAGCTTGCTTTTAGTAAAAGATTTGTGGTGGTCAACAACCAGGCAACAGTAGCAGCACAAGTGCAGCAGCCCTATAATGCTCAATATTTTAAAAGTTTCCAGAAATTGTCTATAGCAGTAAAAACAGATCCGCGTATACAGCTGTTTAGCCCTTCTGATCTGAAAGTAGTGGTGCTTCAAAATAATAACTGGCAGACCTCTCTTTATATTGACCGTCCTACCATATCCAGGGGTAATTACTACGAGTATAGCGATGAAAGTATTACTGCCATGCCATCAGCCCGTGAGTTCCGGTGGCTGGATCTCCGGAGTTTACGGCTGTTGAGCGATAGGGTGCAGCGGATGGATGTTATCAATAACAGTTCGCATATTTATGTAAAACCGGATCCTACCCGAAGCGGAACCCCCTATATCTATTACAGGGACCTCAATGGAAGCTATACGATTGAAACTATGGAAAGCATCAATCCATTTTGGCAAGGCGACTATGCCTTTGTTCATTTCAGTTATTTTCCACCGGCCAACAGGCCTTATGAAGGAAAGAATGTGTACCTGTTTGGCGAGTTGACCAATTATGGCGCAGACCCTTCCGCAAAAATGGATTTCAACCAGGAAAAGGGTGCTTACGAGAAAACCTTATTTCTTAAGCAGGGATATTATAATTATGCTTACATGACCAGGCCGTTGAATGGCCAGGGCTATCCGGACTTCAGCCAGACAGAAGGTGATTACTGGGGTACTGAGAATGCATATACCGTATTGGTGTATTACAGGCCGTTCGGTGCCAGGGCTGATGAATTGATTGGTTATACTACACTAAACTCCACATTCCAAAGACAAGGGTTTTAGAATATTTACTAGTGAATATTTAAGATTTAATATTTGCCGGAGTACTAAATCTTATATATTTGCAACGGCAGGTCTTATACGGCCAGCTCCTGCTGAACTCCCCCAGGACCGGAAGGTAGCAAGGGTAGGCGGTTGTAGCGGTGCGATGTAAGTAGCCTGCCATTTTTTTATTTAATATTGAATATTTAAGATTTAATATTTCCTGCTCTCTGTTTTTGCATTTTCTCCTACTTTCTTTCTTTCACATTATAGTTAAATATTTTACTGAGCAGTAATATTTGATATTTTTGATTGCTTTGAAATATGAAATATGACCTCGCAAGAGTTGCAAGACCGCTTAAAATCTTTTGCTTTTCACTTGTTCCTTTGTGTGCATTGTTCCCTGCCAATAAGATTTCTAAGATAATTGAGGATCAGTTGTTAAGATCTGCTTTTTCTGCTGCTGCCAATTATCGTGCTGCATGTAAAGCGCAATCAGAAAGAGCATTTAAATCAAAACTGAGTATTTCATTTGAAGAAATAGATGAAGCCCTTTTTTGGATGGAGGCTATTAATGATTTGAATTTAATACCCAAAGAAAAAATAGCTTTGCTGATTAAAGAGGCAGATGCATTGACCAGGATTCTTGCAGCTACCCGCATAAAACTGGAAAATAAAGAAAGAATCTCCAAACAGTGAACACTGAAAAAATATTAAATATTACATCTTAAATATTAAATAAGCTATGAAGTTTTTCATTGATACAGCCAACCTTGACCAGATAAAGGAAGCTAATGAACTTGGAATCTTAGATGGAGTTACTACCAATCCTTCATTGATGGCTAAGGAAGGTATTAAAGGACAGGATGCCATTAATCAGCACTATAAGACGATCTGCGAAATGGTGGATGGTGATATTAGTGCCGAAGTGATCGCTACCGATTTCAATGGCATCATTGAAGAAGGTAAGAAACTGGCTGCCATTCATCCTAACATCGTAGTTAAAGTTCCTATGATCAAAGATGGAGTGAAAGCTATCAAATGGTTTACCGATAATGGCATTAGAACGAACTGTACGTTGATCTTCTCTGCCGGGCAGGCAATACTGGCAGCCAAAGCTGGTGCAGCCTATGTGTCGCCATTTATAGGACGTATAGATGATAGTGGCTGGGACGGAATGATCTTAATAGAACAGATCGCTAACATCTTTGCCATTCAAAATTATAAAACTGAAATATTGGCCGCTTCCATCAGGAGTTCAAACCACATTGTGAAGGCGGCAGAATTAGGCGCCGATGTGATCACTTCACCATTGGAATCTATTCTGGGGTTACTGAAACATCCTTTAACAGATATTGGACTGGCGAAGTTTTTGGAAGATGCCAAAAAGAGTTATTAAGGGTATTGTTTCCCTTTCCTTTTATTCTGCATTTCATCAAGGATCTCATTTTTTGATTTCAGGGGCTCAGTGAAGCCCCTTTTTCTTATATAGATGGTCGTTTGCCTGCATACCCTGGGGTCATGCCGTAAAATAGCTTTTACTGTTACTGTTTCAGCTTTATAGCTGCTATCGATAAAAAGATCATTGCCTTTAAAATACCCGGTATTGCTTTCAAATCTTACCTGGTTTGAATCCAGGGGCATCCAGGAGCCATCCGATAGCTTACCATCTACATTAATATAATTATAAAAGCCTTTTTTAAGACTATCAGTATATAGATTAAAATAAATGCTATCAACCTTTTGGGCATGGGATACACTATAGGCACCCAGGAGAAATATGGTCAAAATAATGCTTCTCATGCTTCAGGAATAAGGAACAAAGTTCCACCAATAGACGTTAACAACTCCATATCGGTTGGCGGCTTAACAGAAATTAAGGTGAAAATGGCTGTAATACTTTGTTAAGGGTATATATACATCCTAGAAGGTCTGATATCCAAATAATATAGTTAGGTACAGGCATATCATTGATTTTTTTTGCCCGTTAACAATTGGGGCTTATTTTTGCGCCTCAGTGAAAAATATATTAGTTCATATCCATCATCATATTCTTGCCCTGGGGTGAGCCGTTGATGTATGGTGTTACAAATAACAAAGGCTTACCGTAAGGTGAGCCTTTTTTTTACTTATTGGGGATACAATTGGAAATTCTCCACAAATAGTTAGAAGATGGTTTTAAAAATTGCAATTCAAAAATCAGGACGTTTACATGATGACAGCATACAGCTTTTAAAAGATTGCGGAATAGCCGTCAAAAATGGTCATAACCAACTGAAGTCCGTGGCGGATAATTTCCCCCTTGAGGCCTATTTTTTAAGGGACGACGATATCCCTCAATATGTGGAGGATAATGTGGCACATATAGGCATCGTTGGTGAAAATGTTCTTTTTGAAAAGAATAAATCGGTTGATGTAGTAGAGCAGCTGGGATTTGGAAAATGCCGGTTATCCATTGCTGTGCAAAAGAACGAACAGTATGCAGATGCCAAATACCTTCAGGGCAAAAAGATCGCTACCAGCTATCCGGAGCTAACCAGGCAATTTCTAAAGGCCAATAATATAGCGGCCGAAATACATGAGATTAGTGGCTCTGTGGAACTGGCACCTGGTATTGGTTTGGCAGATGCGGTTTGTGACCTTGTAAGCAGCGGCTCCACTTTGTTCATGAATGGACTGAAAGAAGTACAAACCATTCTAAAGAGCCAGGCTGTGTTGGTGCGGTCTAAAAACCTCCAGAAGGATCAGCAAACCTTATTGGACCAGCTTCTCTTTCGGATAAGAGCAGTCAGGAAAGCTCAGAATAACAAATATGTATTGCTGAATGCTCCTAATGATTCCCTGGATAAGATCATTTCATTATTACCCGGAATGAAAAGTCCAACCGTACTTCCGCTGGCCGAAAGTGGATGGAGTTCAGTGCACAGTGTTTTAAATGAAGATGAGTTCTGGGAGAAAATAGAAGCTTTAAAAAATGCAGGAGCCCAGGGCATACTGGTGGTACCAATTGAAAAGATGATTATTTAAAAGAACATTTATGCAGGTAATCAAACATCCTTCTAAATCTACCTGGAAACAGCTTCTTGAACGTCCTTACATTGATAATACCAGCATTTTGAATACTGTCAATGAAATTGTTGACACGGTTCGAAGGGGTGGAGACGGTGCCTTGAAAGAGCTTACTGAAAAATATGATCGGGTCTCTCTATCTGATATCATTGTTGGTGAGCAGGAATGGGAAGATGCAGGTAAAAAGATCAGCCCTGAATTGAAAGCGGCCATTCAACAGGCCAGTGACAATATTTCCAGGTTTCACCAGGCACAGCTTAGGGAAGAAGAAAGAATAGAGACTATGACTGGTGTATTATGTTGGAGAAGATCAGTGGCCATAGAAAAGGTAGGACTGTATATACCAGGAGGAACAGCACCTTTATTTTCTACAGTGCTCATGTTGGCTATTCCAGCCAGGATAGCAGGTTGTAAGGACATCATACTTTGTACCCCTGCCAATAAACAGGGTGAAGTGCACCCCGCCATTTTATACGTCGCCAGGCTTGTAGGGATTTCTAAAATATGTAAGGTGGGAGGGGCACAGGCTATAGCTGCCATGGCCTGCGGCACTGAAAGCGTTCCTGCTGTGTATAAGATATTTGGACCGGGCAACCAGTATGTTACTGCTGCCAAGCAGTTGGTGCAAATGCAGGGCATTGCTATTGATATGCCTGCAGGGCCAAGCGAAGTATGTGTTTGGGCAGATGAAACCGCAGATGCAGCTTTCATAGCAGCCGACTTGCTTTCACAGGCAGAACATGGACCTGATAGCCAGGTGCTGCTGATGAGTACAAGCGATGATATAATCAATAAGGTACTGGAGCAGGTAAACAGGCAAGTGGAACTATTACCCCGCAAGGACATTGCCTTGAAAGCTTTGAAAAACAGTAAAGCTATTATTGTTCACGACCAGGCAGATGCCATTGAATTGATCAACAGCTATGCTCCTGAACATTTGATCCTTAGTTGTGAATATGCAGAACAGATGGCAAATATGATCACTAATGCGGGCTCTGTTTTTATAGGTCATTATTCACCTGAAAGTGTGGGCGATTATGCAAGCGGCACCAATCATACTTTGCCTACAAATGGTTTTGCCAAGACCTACAGCGGGGTTAGCGTGGATAGTTTTGTAAAAAAGATTACCTATCAAAAATTAACCAGGCAAGGCCTGGAAAGTATTGCTGAAACTGTGATACAGATGGCGGAATCCGAAGGATTGCAGGCACATGCCCAGGCAGTTCGGGTAAGAAGCCAGCGTTTGAAGGATTATACATCTCGTGACATATAATGAACTATCAATAGAAAAGGGAAGACATTATGAATATTGATCTGAATAAATTAACCAGGCCGAATATCAGGGACTTAAAACCCTATTCTTCAGCAAGAAGTGAGTACAGCGGTGTAGCCAGTGTGTTTCTGGATGCCAATGAGAACAGCTATGGTTCACCTTTAACCAAATGGTACAATCGTTATCCTGATCCGTTGCAATGGGAATTGAAAAAGAAAATAGCTACCATCAAAAATGTAGCTGCTGAAAATATGTTGTTGGGTAATGGCAGCGATGAATGTATTGATCTGTTGATCAGGGCATTTTGTGAGCCTAAAAAGGATAACCTCATCATATGCCCGCCTACTTATGGAATGTACGAGGTATATGCGCATATTAATGATGTGGAGGTGCGAGAGGTACCTTTATTGCCAGACTTTCAGTTAAATCTTGATGGAATAGAAGCAGCGATTGACGAACATACTAAATTGATTTTTATATGTTCTCCCAATAATCCTACAGGCAATAGCATGGAAAGGGAGGATATTGAAACAGTCCTGAATAATTTTGAAGGTTTGGTGGTGATCGATGAAGCCTATATTAATTACAGCCGGCACCGGTCATTTGTAGCAGAATTGAAAGAATATCCCAATCTGGTGGTGATGCAAACTTTTTCTAAAGCCTGGGGTCTGGCTGCTCTTCGGTTGGGAATTAATTTTGCTTCCAAAGAGATCATCGATCTACTCAATAAGATCAAGCCTCCCTATAACATTAACCAGGCGACACAGGAACTGGCAGAGAAGGCGCTGGATAACCTGGAAGATGTTAATATGATGATCAGGGAAACTGTTAAAGAAAGAGCTTTGTTGGTGAACGAATTGGTACAGTTGCCAATAGTGCAGAAGGTGTATCCTTCTGATGCCAATTTTGTTTTGGTGAAAATGGATCAGGCTACAAAAGTGTATGACTATTTGAAAGAGAAAGGAATTATTGTACGTAACCGTAGTAATGTGATTCTATGTGACGATTGTTTAAGGATCACTATTGGAACGCCTGAACAAGACAAGCAACTTATCAATTCATTAATGGAATACAAACCCAGTTAAAATGGAAAGCGGAAATATGACAGGAAACAAGAAGCGTGTTCTATTTATCGATCGTGACGGAACAATGATCCAGGAAGTGCCTCCTTTTTACCAGATCGATTCTTTTGACAAAGTGTCCTTTTATCCATATGTATTTAAATACCTGGGTAAGATAGCTGAAGAATTGGATTATGAACTGGTGTTGGTATCTAACCAGGATGGATTAGGAACTGATAAGTTTCCTGAAGAGCAGTTCTGGCCACCACACAATCTGGTAATGAGTTCATTGGCTAATGAAGGGATCATTTTTTCTGAAGAACTCATAGACAGAAGTATGCCTGCTGAAAACCTGCCAACCCGCAAACCGGGAATTGGAATGTTCACCAAATACCTGGATAACCCTGATTATGATATTCCCAATTCATTTGTCATTGGTGATCGTATTACCGATGTGCAGTTGGCAAAGAACCTTCATTGTAAAGCCATTTGGATCAGGAATAATCCCAACCTGGGTGGGGCAGAAGTAAAAGACAGTGTGGATGAATTAGAAAAGGTAGTGGCCCTTTCTACAAAGGATTGGAAGGATATATACGAATTTCTGAAGCTGGGTAGAAGAGTAATTCACCATCATCGAAAAACGGCCGAAACCTCTGTAGACATAAAACTTGACCTTGATGGTTCCGGGCAATCAGATATTCATACCGGTTTAGGTTTCTTTGATCATATGCTTGATCAGATTGCGCGTCATGGGATGCTTGACTTAAGCGTAGTGGTAAAGGGTGATCTGCATATTGATGAACACCACACAATGGAGGATACTGGTATTTCACTGGGAGAAGCTTTTATTAAAGCGTTGGGCAATAAAAAAGGAATAGAAAGGTATGGATTTGCCTTACCTATGGATGAGGTGGAAGCCAAAGTGTTGATTGATTTTGGAGGGCGGAACTGGATCGTTTGGAATACGGATTTCAGCAGGGAAAAGGTGGGTGATGTACCTACAGAAATGTTCTTTCATTTCTTTAAGTCATTTTCAGATGCTGCCAGGTGCAACCTGAATATTGAATGTAAAGGGGAAAATGAGCATCATAAAATTGAGGCTATTTTCAAGGCCTTTGCTAAAGCCATCAAGATGGCTGTGAAAAGAGACCCATTGAAACAATACCTGCCTTCTACCAAAGGAGTGTTATAAGACATTGATAATCGCTGCGTTCTATTAAGTAAGCCTGTTGGTGTTCAGCGCTGAATTTTATTTGGCACAATTGTTATTTCTCACAATATGGGGAATTAAATTGTGTGTTATGAAAGCAATTCTTGGTGTTTTAGGATTTGTAGTACTTGCCGGTTTTTCTGGTAAAAAGGTGGATGTCATTGATGGTATCTGGACAGGTGTTTATCGTGCTGATAATGTGAGAGAGCGCGTCCTGGTGAAATTCAATGACGAACATAAGGTGGAGTTGTACAACGGTGAAGTGGAAGATAGTAATAAGTTTACCGGTACCTATGAAATACAGGGTGATACTTTATTAAAATTTTCCTACCAAACCCAGGATGGTAAACAATTCAACATGAATGGTACCATCAATAAAAAAGGGAACTATGTAGATGGCACCTGGCAAGCCAGTGATAAGGTTTCAGGAAGCTTTTACCTGAAAAAGGAAAAGATAGAGGAGCGGTTTGTTCAACCTTAAGGGCTTACAAAGAGTTTTCCATCTTTCATTACCAATACAATGTTGCGAACATCAGAAATGGTTTTCGAAGGGTCACCTTTAACAGCAATGATATCTGCAAGCCATCCCTTTTTGATATGCCCTATCTTATCTCCATAACCAAAAACATCAGCATTGACAGAAGTGGCAGATTTCAATACTTCTAATGGCTTCATTCCATACTCTACCATTAATTCCATTTCCCTGGCATTGTCCCCGTGAGTGAAAACACCCACATCACCCCCCATACAGATAGTAACTTCATTCTTCAACGCTGATTGAAAGCTTTTCTTTTTAGCAGTGATACGTGCAGGTTCAGGATCGGCATTTTTACGCCATCCATTATATTGCAGAATAGCTTCGCCGGCGGCCAGTGTTGGACAGAGCGCTACATGCTTTTCTTTCATCAGGCGGAATATTTCAGCATCACCATCATCTCCATGTTCAATAGTACTTACACCGGCCATAACAGCCCTGCGCATACCTTCTTTAGTTGATGCATGGGCAACGGTCTGTCTTCCGCTGCTATTGGCCAATGCAGTGGCGACTGCCATCTCTTCCACGCTGAAAGTAGGGGCAGCCTGTCCATCCCTGCCCCAGCGGTAGTCAGCATAAAGCTTTACCAGGTCAGCACCTTTAGCTATCTGGGTTCGAACTTCATTAGTCATTTCCTCCTGGTTACCCACTTCTGCAGCACCTTGCGGCAATTCAATTTCGGCATTTGAGAAATGAGGCCCATAGGCACCCCTTGCTACTATGGCCCTGGTAGCAATGATCAGGCGGGGACCTGGCACTACCTTTTTTTCAATAGCTTGTTTCAGGCCGGCATCGTCGTATCCGGCACCCTCCGTGCCCAGGTCTCTTACAGTTGTAAAGCCGGCCATTAAAGTGGCACGGGCATGTTCAACAGCCCTGGCGGTACGTTCCGCCCTGCTTTCTTTCAGCACCTGGCCATTCCAGCTTACTTCATTATAGGGATGAAGAAACAAATGAGAATGTCCTTCTATCAAACCCGGAAGCAGGGTAGTGCCTGGCAACTCTATAACCCTCGTATTGGCAGGGAGTTTAAAAGCCATAGCACCACAAGCCTCTATTTTATTGCCTTTTACCAGTACTATCCAGTCGGAGTGCATTAGCTCCCCGTCAAATACCCTGTCAGGTTTCAACAAATAAAAGCTGTCAGTTTGTGCAATGGATGTAAAAAAAAGGAAAAGAAGAGCCAGGGTAAATGCTGATTTCATCTTTGAAAGATAAGCATACTCTGTTTTCAATGACTTACCCTCATTATAAAGGAGCTATGAAATTATTTGACCCTGGTCCAGGTATCTGTTTTACCTAAAATGGACAATCCTATATAACCGCGTACACTAAGTGTTTTCGGATCCTTTAGTCTCATATAGGCGCTGTATTCTTTACCATCGGAAGGGTTGTAAATGCGGCCATCTGTCCATTCTCCATCATCATATTTGAAATCTTTAAGCATCACCAGCCCAATCAGCGGATGATTCCGTTTCTCGGGGTCAGCATTCTTGTGATCAACTTTAGGTTTTCCGCTACCATCCAGGGCATCTTTTAACCAGATGATCTTACCATAAAACCTGCTGTTCTGCCTGTAGATCTGGATATGGCCCTTGCCAGTTCCATTCTTCCAAACGCCTACAATGGCATCAGCATTATCTTTTGTAGATAATGAATGCAGACCTAATAATGGAAGTAAAAATAACAGTGCCTTCATAAGTTATCATTTGATGAGTTCGCAGTTATTTTGGCTCATCCAACCATCCTGGTGTTATTTATTTTAAACTTACTGCTTAGTTTTTACAGGGAAAAGAAAAAGGATGAAAAAATTTAAAGAAAGGCTGCATACAAATTCCTTAAATCCAATCATGCAGGCTGTTCATATACATCATTATATTCCCTTTTTAGTTTAAAGACAGCCCTGGCAAAAGAACATACCGGCTGTATTTTTAACTGGTGGTTGCGGGCATATTCTACCGCTTCCTCGATGAGCCGTTCCCCCAGGTCTTTGCCCCTTAATGCTTCCTCAACATAGGTATGCTCAATGATCATTGTGTCCCTGCTTTTTTGATCATAGGCCAGTTCTGCTACCGTATCATCCTGGTCTCCCTTCATCAAAAACCTACCTCTTGAACCTTCTGTTATATGTTCGATTATCATCTTATTACTGTTAAAGCTTGAAATTTTTTTTGTCCAAATGCCATGCCCTTTGCATATTTGCATACGAAATGGTACAATTAATTAACAAACAGTGGTGGTGGCATACAAACTCAAACGGGGTTCTGTAAGCTATTGCTATAGTTTATTATTCATATTCAGAGCCCCATAAAGGGGCTTTTTTAATGCCTGTACCTTTCATTAAGCATTCAAAGATTATATATGCAAACAGAGGCAAAATCGGTTAATGACATACGGATAAAGGGAAAGAAAATAAAGCTGGTTACCACGGTACAACGGAAGCTGGCAGATGTGTATACCCCGGTTGGCATTTACCTGCGGTTGAGGGACCGTTTCCGTGATACGGTGCTCCTGGAAAGTACGGATAGCCATGTGGCAGAAAACAGTTATTCTTTTATTGGCATCAATGCCATTGCCGGTATTGAGATCCGGGACCGGAATAATGTGGCTTTCAAATTCCCTGCTCAAAACCCTGAAAAGGTAGCATTGAAAAAAACAGATGATCTGAAGGAGATCCTCTGGGAGTTTATGCAGCATTTCGAATGCGAAAGTGAAGATCCAAAAACGGCTCGTTTTGCTCAAGGTGTCTATGGTTATTTCAATTTTGAGACAGTTGGCTTTTTTGAGCACATAGATTTTAAAGAAGGTGACCCGGTTAATAAGATACCGCTTGCCAGGTACAGGCTGTACCAGTATGTAATTGCCATTAACCATTACAAAGATGAATTACTGCTCCTGGAGAATAAGGTAGCCGGCCTGGAAAGTGAAGCTGAGGTAGTCCAGTCTTTGATCAATAGTAAGGATGTGCCTACGTATCCTTTTTCGTCTGCTGAGGTGGAAACCTCCAATATGGATGACCAGTCATACCGCGACATGGTATCAAAAGGGATTAAAAGTTGCCTTAGGGGCGATGTATTCCAGATCGTTCTTAGCCGCCGTTTTCAGCAATCGTTCAAAGGTGATGAATTTAATGTGTACAGGGCATTAAGACATATCAATCCTTCGCCCTACCTGTTTTTCTTTGATTATGGCGATTACAAATTATTAGGTTCTTCTCCCGAATCGCAATTGGTGATCAAAAATGGTAAAGCCGTAGTGCATCCTATTGCCGGAACTTTCCGGAGGTCCGGCGATGATATAGTAGACCAGCAACGGGCTGATGAGCTCCTGGCAGATGCCAAGGAAAATGCAGAGCATGTCATGCTGGTTGACCTGGCAAGAAACGATCTAAGCACAGTTTGCGAAAATGTCAAGGTGGAGCAT
The DNA here is from genome assembly GCA_023415275.1 of Bacteroidota bacterium. Classification (GTDB taxonomy): domain Bacteria; phylum Bacteroidota; class Bacteroidia; order Chitinophagales; family Chitinophagaceae; genus Flavisolibacter. The sequence goes on along the minus strand of JAEZLJ010000117.1, from coordinate 1,949 downwards.
TTCCGGGAAGTGCAGTATTATTCGCACGTGATACACCTGGTCAGCGAGGTCACAGGCTCGGTTTCTCTCCAGGCCAATCCATTCCAGGTGTTGTTCAAGACCTTCCCGGCAGGAACCTTAAGTGGTGCACCCAAATTCAGGGCCATGCAATTGATCACTGAATATGAGCCAACCCCAAGAAGCTTTTATGGTGGCGCCATAGGTTTTGTTGGTTTTGATGGTAGTTGCATACATGCCATCATGATCAGGACATTATTGAGTAAAGAAAATACACTCATCTACCAGGCTGGGGCAGGCATTGTGGCCGCCAGTAATCCTGAAAGTGAATTACAGGAAGTGAATAATAAACTTGGTGCGTTAAAAAAGGCTATAACTATGGCCAATACACTCAAATAAAGAATATGAACATACTGGTCTTCGATAATTACGATTCCTTTACCTATAACCTGGTTCACCTGGTTAAATCGATCGTTCCCGATAACGTAGATGTATTCCGCAATGATGAAATACCCATGGAAAAAGTAAAAGAATATGACAAGATCATACTATCTCCTGGTCCGGGGATCCCATCCGAGGCTGGCCTGTTATTACCCTTGATACGTGAATATGCCCCAACCAAATCTATATTAGGCGTATGCCTGGGTCACCAGGCTATTGCTGAAGCTTTTGGAGGTACATTGATCAACCTGTCTACAGTATTTCATGGTGTGGCCACTCCCATTAACATCACTAATAAAGATTCCAGGTTGTTAAAGGGACTGCCGGACAATATAAAGGTAGGGAGATACCATAGCTGGATCGTTAGTGAGGATTCGTTCCCGGAAGAACTGGAGGTGACTGCAGTTGACGAGAATGGATATATAATGGGCCTGCAGCACAAAACATATGATGTGCAGGGAGTACAATTTCACCCGGAAAGTGTACTGACTCCCGACGGAGAAATGATTCTCAGGAACTGGCTGGAGGTTCCCGTTAAATAGTTGTCAGGCTCCAAACAAGAAAAAGAACACAAGATGAAAAAAATATTACAAAGGTTATTTGAACATAAAACGCTTTCCAGGGAAGAAGCAAGGGAAGTCATGCTCCAGGTGGCTAAAGGCACCTATAACGATACTGAACTTACGGCCTTTATAACAGTTTTCCTTATGCGAAGCATTACTATCCCTGAATTACAGGGCTTTCGTGATGGTTTGCTGGAACTGGCAGTACCTGTAAACCTGGAAGGACAGAAAGTAATGGATATAGTAGGTACAGGCGGAGATGGTAAGAATACATTCAATATTTCCACCCTTGCCTGTTTTGTGGTAGCCGGTGCCGGAAAGAAAGTAGCCAAACATGGCAATTATGGGGCTACCTCTGTTAGCGGAGCTTCCAATGTGATGGAAACACTGGGTTATAAATTCAATAACAACAATGATAAGCTGCTCCGTGAAATGGATGAAGCAAACTTCACCTTCCTGCATGCTCCATTGTTCCACCCTGCCTTAAAAGCCGTAGCAAGCATAAGAAAGAACATAGGCTTTCGTACATTTTTTAATATGCTGGGCCCAATGGTTAATCCTGCCAATCCGGCTTACCAGTTAGTAGGAGTGTATAATATGGAAATGGCCAGGATATATAACTACCTGCTACAGGAAACCAATAATCCCTTTACCATCATTCACAGCCTTGATGGATACGATGAGATATCTCTTACCAATGACACGAAGGTGATCACTAATAAAGGCGAGAAAGTGTACTCGGCTGAGGAACTTGGGAAACGTACAGTTTCTGCAATTGATATATATGGTGGATCTACAGTGGATGAAGCTGCAAGAATATTTTCGAAAGTGTTGAAAGGAGAGGGAAGTTGGGCTCAAAACGCAGTGGTGTTGGCTAATGCGGCAATGGCACTGGAATGTACGGGCGACTTCAGGAATTATAATGAAGCCTACGATACAGCGGTAGAT
>JAEZLJ010000109.1 GCA_023415275.1 Bacteroidota bacterium | reverse complement strand
CTACGGACGCCAGCAACGCGGAAAGTTTCAGAACAACCGCGGCGGTGGAGGCGGTGGTGGACGCAATGACAAACGCGGCGGCGGTCAGAAGTTTGGCAAAAAGCGTTATTAATTTAATTCATACGTTATAGTACCAAAGGTTGACAAGTAATTTGTCAGCCTTTTTGTTTTAAGCAAGTAATTTGCAGGGTTCAACATTCATCATTATAACTATACAGCATGTCATCTTTTGAAGTAACGGGGGGAATAAAATTAAAGGGCGAGATAGAACCACAGGGGGCAAAGAATGAGGCTTTGCAGATCATTAGCGCGGTATTGCTGACAGCAGATAAAGTGACCATCAGTAACATCCCTGATATACTTGATGTTAATAACCTGATAGAGTTGTTGGGAGAGATGAATGTGAAGGTAGAAAGAGTGGACAGGCACACCTGCATTTTCCAGGCAGAGGATGTGAATCTGAATTACCTGAGAAGTCCTGAGTTTAAAAAGAAGAGCGGGCGCTTACGCGGATCCGTTATGCTGGCAGGGCCTATGCTGGCCAGGTACAAAAAAGCATTTATTCCCAAGCCCGGAGGAGATAAAATAGGCAGAAGACGACTGGATACACATATACTTGGTTTTGAAAAGTTGGGTGCGGAGTTTACTTATTATGCTGAAGATGGATTCTTTTATTTTTCTACCAACGGATTGAAAGGAACCTACCTGTTGCTGGATGAGCCATCAGTTACCGGTACCGCCAACCTGGTGATGGCAGCAGTTATGGCAGAGGGCACCACCACCATTTATAATGCTGCCTGCGAACCTTACCTGCAACAGCTTTGCAAGATGCTGAATCATATGGGTGCCAATATTTCGGGAGTGGGTAGCAATTTGCTGACCATAAAGGGAGTAGAGAAGCTGAATGGAACGGAGCATCACATCCTGCCCGATATGATAGAGATAGGCTCCTTCATAGGTCTGGCTGCCATGACCCAAAGCGATATTACTATCAGGAACGTGGGTTTGGAACACCTGGGTGTGATACCGGAAAGGTTCCGGCAATTGGGCATCCAGATGAATATTTCCGGTGATGATATTCATATTCCCAGCCAGGAACTTTATGAGATACAAACTTATATGGATGGCGGAGTGCTTACCATTTACGACCATCCCTGGCCGGGGTTGACTCCTGATCTGCTGAGTATCATCTTAGTAGTGGCCACGCAGGCAAAAGGATCGGTGCTGGTGCACCAGAAAATGTTTGAGAGCCGCCTGTTCTTTGTAGATAAATTGATAGATATGGGTGCCCAGATCATTCTTTGCGATCCACACCGCGCTGCCGTGATAGGATTGGAGAGGAAGAACAAATTAAGAGGTATAGAAATGAGCTCGCCGGATATCAGGGCAGGGGTATCCTTGCTGATAGCAGCTTTGAGTGCGGAAGGGAAAAGCACCATCCAGAATATTGACCAGATAGACAGGGGTTACCAATATATTGACAAACGCCTGCAACAATTAGGTGCAGATATACGCAGGGTATAAGCATTTGTTTATTCCAGCCCCATATCATGCTTCTGCATGACGATTTCAAAATGTGTAAAGCCGGTTTGTTCTATCAGGTTGCTTATCTGGTATTCCACTTCCTGTTTGCGTTTGCCTCCATACAATAAGGACCTATAAGCACAAAGCACCTGGAGCTTGTAGAATTTTTTAAAGAATGGCACACATTCATCTACACAGGTAGTGGTGCGCACCCATTTTTTAAAAGCCTCAGGTGAATGCTTGTGCTGCGACAGGTGGGTAACTACTTCGAGGGCCTGTGGATAACCATCTTCTATTTCCAGCTTTTTTCGGTTATGCCTGATCGTTCTTATCAAATGGTAGGCTTCCTCGTAATAGCCGGCCAGGTTATAATACCCTGCCATCATATGCTGGAAGTAGGGATATTGCCAAAAGCTATTGCTTTGCTTGTGCATGAAATAGTCATTCCATTTATTGGATTCCTCCACACATTCCTCGATGCTTTCATTGCGTACCTTACAATCAAGGATATGGCTGCCTACATACCTGGCTATCACAAAGGGGTGCATATCTTTGGTGGGTGCATATGCCTTTAACTTTTCAAATTGCACCCTGACAGCTTTGTAACTACCACACAAAAAATCGGAAAGTAAGAGCAGGCATTGGCCAAACACTTTAGATTCTCCTGTTTTCTTTTGCAAATACAATTGCACACTTCTTTTGTATTCCTTGCATAGTCCATCAATGTAGGGGAATCTTTCAAAGAAATAGATCTGGGAAACAGGGTTCTTAGCCAATAGCGGTGAAAGCTTTTCAAGGAGTGCAGGATTGGATATGATCCTTAATGCAATATTGCGGCAGGCATTATGGTAATTCATATCACCTTCTTCTTTGATGTCTATCTGGTAAAATCCAAGGATCAGGTCTATTTCCTGGTCAATGGTCAGGGGTGAATATTCTTTCCTGTTTTCTTTTTGCAAAAAGTTGGGCCAATCGATGAATCCCGTATAGGCTGCCAGGGTGTTCAGCGTTTTGGGAGCAGGAGCAAAAGGCGTATGCAAGAAGCCGAGGAATCTTCGTAATGTATTGGAACTCAGTGTTTGGCCGGTTACTCTTTGAATATCGTAAGATAATTGTTCACAATCTACCGAATGGACAATGGCTTTACCAAAGGATTGATTGATATAGCCCTTAAGCTCTTCAATACGCAATTGATCTTGTTCTGCCTTTTTCCTGGCCATTGTTAAAGATACCAAAAGACCCATTAATGGAAGAAAATGGAAGAAAATGGTCTGCTGCAATTTTTTAGTATTGATAATATAATAGTGCGCTGTATGACAGATAGTTTATCATGGGAATCCTGGGAAGAATGGGACGACCTTAATCATTGTTTTGTACTGTACGTGGTGGGTGAGATCAATAGCCGCCTAAACAGTCAAAAGCTTCAGTTGGTAAAGAAAGATTTGCCTGGGTTGCCGGCCTCCAATTTATTGTTGGACGTGGTAGTTTGTCCTGCATCAACCCATAAGAAATACCAGGAGTTGATCTATACAGAGATCGTTGGACAGCAGGAATATGATTGCATCACTGTATTCTTCAATCACAGGGTGTTAACAGAGATCACTGAAATAGAAAAGATGGACAGGGAAGCCTCCCTGAATGATGACCAATGGGATGAACTCGTATAACCTGTGCAGCGCTATTATACACTAAACTACATGGTCCATTTCACCATTATTGTTCCCTGACCCAGATCACCTTTTCTTCTAATGGTTGTCTTTTTCCCTGCGGAGAGGGCACAGCTACTTCGCCGATGTAAAAGAATCCCATCAACTTATCATCCTCTTCCAGTCCGAAAAAAGACTTGGCCTTTTCATTATAGGTGATGCCGCCGGTGGTCCAATAGCCACCTAAGCCATATACCGTAATGGTGAGATACATATTCTGAACCGCAGCGGCCACCGCCGCCATCTCTTCCACTTCCGGAAACTTTTTATTGGGATCCCGCTTCATGCATAGCGCTATGACATGAGAAGCTTTCAATGGATTGCCCTTCAAATTTTCATATGTAGCTTCCTTAAACTTTTCCCCTGCTGTTTCCTTATATAATTCACTTTGAAAGGATGCCAGCTTTTGCAATCCATCGCCTGTAAATACTATGAATTGCCAGGGCTGCACATTGCCATGATTAGGTGCCCAGGTGGCATTTTCCAGTACCTGGTTCACAATGGCGTCATCTACATGTTGCTCTGCTTTAAACTGTTTGGGGAAGGTGGACCTGCGGCTGCGTATCAATTGGTTAAAGGCTTCTGTATTGAAATTCATGGGGCAAAATTGAAGGTTTAGTACATGGCAGGCAAACTTTATTTATGTAAAAAACCGACACGACATTTTTCGTATAGCGGCACCCTTCTTCCTTTTACAAATACATAAAGGCGCTTTACATAGTTTGACTGTTTGCTTCCATCTTTTTTAAAGTGTTTTGTGTAAACACATTAAACGATGAAAACATTTACACTGATTTTGTGGGGTTGCTTAAGCGCATTATTTGCGTTCGCCCAAGCTGACAAGGGTACCATTAACCTTACCATTCTGAACGATCAGCATAATGGAATAGAAAGCGCCACAGTGGAATTACTGAAAAGCGCTGATTCAGTATTGGTGAAGACTGCCTTATCAGATAAAAGCGGAAATGCAGGATTTGAAACAGTTCCATTTGGGTCTTACAGGATACGGGTAAGCGCAGTGGGTTTCAATACTCAGTATTCCCCGGTATTTACGGTTGACCAGGCTGTGGCCAGCTTTCAGCCTTTGTCCTTATCTGCAAAGACCAATACCCAGATGCAGGGCATTACGGTCAGCGCCAGGAAGCCATTTATACAAAAGCTCAGCGACAGGATCGTGGTAAATGTAGAGAACAGCATTGTGAGTGCCGGAAGTTCGGCCATTGATGTATTGGAGCGTTCTCCTGGAATCACCATTGACCAGAACGATGCGATCAGCCTTCGTGGAAAAGCAGGGGTGATCATTATGATAGATGGCAAGCCTTCACCCATGACGGGCGCCGACCTGGCCAATTACCTGAGGGGATTGCCCAGCAGCGCTATTGAAAGAATTGATATCATCACTAATCCATCAGCAAAATATGATGCTGCAGGAAACTCCGGTATCATTGATATACACCTGAAGAAAGATCAAAGACTGGGTTATAATGGCACCATGACTGCAGGTTACGGGCAAGGTATCTATCCGAAAGCCAATGCAGGCATGACATTTAATTATCGTAACCAGAAGATGAACATATTTGGTAATTACAACCATGCTTATCGCAAGCAACTCAATCATTTGATCATCAACAGGAACTTCTATGAGAACGGTGTATTCCAGGGATCTGACGACAAGGATAATTATGCGGTGATGCCTATTAATTCCAATACGGCAAGACTGGGCGCAGATTTCTTTCCTTCCAAAAACACCATAGTAGGATTTGTGGTGAACAGCAATTTCAATGGATTCAAACGCCGGGCAGATATCAATACCATCGTGAATGATGAGCACTTTCAGCCCGACTTCAGTTTCCAGTCCATCAGTACCAATGATGATCATAACAACAACACGGTAGGCAATATCAACTTTAAGCAAAAGCTGGACTCATTGGGTACCGAGCTTACCGCCGATGCAGATTATGGTGTATTCAATACCAATTCACTCACCAGGACCTCAAGCTATTTTTACAACCTGAATGGATCTAAAAGAAAAGATGATGATATACTGGATGGAGACCAGGATGGAAAACTTACTTTAAAAACGGGAAAGGTTGATTTTGTACATCCATTTGCGGGGGGAGCCAAGGTGGAGATCGGGGGAAAGACAAGCTATGTATCGTCTGATAATGACGCGAAGTTCTACAACGTTTTACCTGATCAAAAACAGGTAGATGAAACCAAGACCAACAGGTTCTACTACCAGGAATACAACCATGCAGGTTATGTGAATTTTAGCAAAGCATACAAAAAATTTGATTTCCAGTTGGGCCTGAGAGGAGAGCAAACCATCGTTAAAACTTTGCAGATAAAGGGCAATAAAAGCTATAACAATAATTACTTCCAGCTGTTTCCCAGTGCCTTCTTTAATTATAAACTGAAAGAAGATCAGACGCTTGGCATATCTGTAAGCCGTCGCATTGACCGCCCGGGATATTTCCAGTTGAATCCATTCCTGTTCCAGATTGATGCCACGATCTATTCCACTGGAGATCCTTTGCTGAAACCACAAACCACCTGGTCGTCTGAGTTGAGCTATACACTCAAGCAAATGAATTTCTCATTCACTTATAGCCACACCAAAGACCCGGAAAACACAGTGTTGTCCAAGATACTGGATGTGATCCCCAATTTTGAAATCAAGCCGGGGCAGGATTCCAACATTACCGTGCAGATACCTGTGAACCTGACCTCTTCTGATTATATAGGTATCAGTGGTGCAGTACCCGTAAGGATCAATAAATGGTGGAACATGACCAACAACTTTGATATTTACTACAACCGTTTCAATGGCAACCTGGCAGGCTCAAAATTAAATGCAGGCAAGCCGGCGGCTACAGTGCGTACCAATAATAATTTCACTTTCACCAGGGGATGGTCAGCGGAACTGAATGCCAACCTGAATACCGGTGGACAGTATGGCTACATGGTGCTTGATCCGCAGTGGGGGCTGGCAGTGGGTGCACAAAAAACCGTGATGCATGGTAAAGGCACGGTAAGGTTCAATATGACCGATATCTTCTGGACCAATCTGCCAAAGGCTAAGGTGGAATATAAAGGCAGCTACGTGGAGAACTGGCATGCTTACAGGGAGTCAAGAGTAGCGAATTTGAGCTTTACCTACCGCTTTGGAAACAGCAAGGTGCAACAGGCCCGCAAAAGGACTACGGCAAGTGAAGAAGAAAGACAAAGAACAGGCAATTAATAGAAGGCAGAACTGGTGGATGATCAATAAGTGCCCTTAGGGGCACTTTTATTTTAATACCTGTTGAAGGTCAGTATTTTTTAATAAAAGCAAATGAGGCTGTACCTGCGAAAGTGTAGTGTGGTTTAAGAAGCTTTTCAGGTGCTTGTAAAAATGGCTGTAATCAAAATAGCCATACTGGCTGTAAGAGAAGGTGTCCGCATCTGTGATCAGGTGCTCTATAGCTTTCCTTATGCGGATCATCTGCAAGGCCTGCTTGGTAGTAATGCTGGTAGTGGCCTCAAAATAACGTTGCAGCGTGCGGGAACTTATTTGATATTGAGAGGCCAGTTCTTCAATGGAGATGGTAAAGTCTCCTTTTTCAGTAAAATCCTTAATGATCTGTGTCACCACATCTACCTGCTTCATGGAGCCGGCATATCTTTCTACCACCTGTTCGTAATGGTCCGAAGCAATTTGCATTCTCTTCTCAAAGCTTCCCGCTGTTTTGATCTTTTCAAGGATCTTCCGGTCCAGCAAATAGGCCAGGGGAAAAATATATTCCTTGTATTCTGAGAAGTTGACCTTCTTTTCAAAGATCACCGGCGACACATTGAACTTGATACCGAATATCCGGTTGCCGGTGGAATGATGGCAGATCATATTCTTATGCCTTGGTAAAAACCCGTCGGAGCGCATTTCAAATTTTTCATCCTCCAACTGCATAATAAAGGGAGTACCCAGGTTGATCAGGTAGGTGTAGCCGATATTGGGAAACAAGGCATCTGAGAATCCATCAGGGAATTGCTTGTATAAATGATCAAAATCTGTCTCCCAGAAAAAATCAATGAAATGGGAAAGAGACTTTTTGGCCTTCTTCCGGTGATAGTTGAATTCGAAATGATCTTTATGAAAAAACTCGATGTGTTGCAAGCAATAAAGTTAGGGAAATGTGTATTTGAGAAGAAGCATAGTTGATTCCAAGAGATAGTTTCATCTCCATAATGTCCATGTTGCTTACGAATTCAAACACAACTTTAAATGGAGAATTTGACCTCTGTACGCCACCCTTTTTACTTTTTAATTTTGACTTTTTCCTTTCTTTCTCTCCTAACTTCGTGCCTCAGGCCACAGGTCCTTTATAATTACACTCAAGATTCAATGACCATCAACACACAGCAAAAGATCCTTATTATTACTGCTCCCTCCGGGGCTGGAAAAACGAGTATTACCCGCTATTTGCTGGACACATTTTCAGACAGGCTGGCTTTTTCCATATCTGCGGCTACCCGCAAGGCAAGGGATTCGGAAAGAGATGGGGTTGATTATTATTTTCTTGAGGCGGAAGATTTTGCCAATAAGATACAGCACGAAGAATTTATAGAATGGGAAATGGTATATGAAGGCAAATACTATGGCACCTTAAAGTCTGAATTGCACAGGATATGGAATGAGGGCAAGATACCTGTATTGGATATTGATGTGAAAGGAGCCATTCACGTGCAACAGCAATTCCCGGAATCCACATTGTCTATTTTTATTGAGCCGCCCAGCGTGGATGAATTAAAGAGCAGGCTGCAGGGCAGGGGCACAGAAAGCGAAGAATCACTGAATGCCCGGGTGAACAAGGCATCGTATGAACTTTCCTTTAAGCACTCTTTTAATCATATTATAGTAAATAAAGATCTTCTTCCTGCCTGTAAGGAAGCAGAAGCAATAGTTTCGGCCTTTATTCATTAAGCGGGCAGTTTTTATATCTTTACTTTGATGATAGCTGTTACAACGCTCGTTTGGTTTTTTGTTACCGTAATCATGATGGGCTTTTTTGCCGGTGTGGAAATGGCTTTTTACAGCATTAACCGCTTTGGCATTGAATTAAAAAAGAAACAGGGTCGCCAGAGCGCCATCCTGCTTTCAAAGCTTATTGAAAATCCCCAGTCTTTCCTGAGCACCACTTTATTAGGGTTCACCCTGTTCCTGGTATGCTTTGCCTTATTGTTTACACAGGTTACCTTCCCTTTATGGGAATTTATAGGGCTGAAGTATGATATTGCCCGGTTGCTGCTGGATATCATCCTGGCCACTTTCATCGTGCTCATATTTGCCGAGTTTATTCCAAGGGCCATATTCAGGGCCCAGAGCAACTGGATACTTTCCCGGATGGTCTGGCTCATCAACTTCTTTTACCAGATATTGCAGCCCATAGCCATGGTGTTCCTGAACCTTTCAGACTGGGTGCTGAAATATATCTTTAATGTACGCATCAAGGCCACCAAGGACAGCCTGTCCAGCGGCACGCTTGAAACCCTTTTCCAGCAGAGCAACGATAGTGAATATGAACAGGAAGAGTTCAATACCGAACTATTTGAAAATGCACTGGAGTTGCCAAAAGTAAAAGTGAGGCAATGCCTGGTGCCAAGGAAGGAGATCATAGGCGTGGAGGTAAAATGCACGCCCGAGCAGGCCAGGGAGAAGTTCATTGAAACCAAGCTTAGTAAGCTGATCGTTTATGAAGGTAATATCGATAACATTGTAGGTTATGTGCACCAGCTGGATATGTTCAAGAATCCCGGCGACCTCCAATCCATTTTATTACCCATACCTGCCGTGCCCGAAAGCATGAGCGCCACGGACCTGATAGGTAAGTTCACTAAAGAGCGCAAGAGCATTGCCTGGGTGGTGGATGAATTTGGCGGCACTGCTGGAATAGTGACCATGGAAGACCTGCTGGAAGAGATATTTGGCGAGATCCATGATGAGTATGACAGTGAAGAGTTCGTGGAAAAGAGGCTGGCGGAGAATGAATATATTTTTTCCGGCCGCCTGGAGCTGGATTATATCTCTGAAAAGTATGACCTGGAATTTGCAGGAAATGAATCGGAAACTCTTTCAGGCTATATCATCAATCACCATGAGACCATTCCCCATCAAAAGGAAAGGATCATTATTGATGATTATGAATTTGATATTCTGAGCGTTAGTGATACCAGGATAGAGATGGTGAAATTAAAGATCTTAAAATAAAAGGCAGATCAGGTGGATTGTAGAAGGATTCGTTAACTCTTCATCCCTGTAAGCCTGCATTTGGGCTTAGCTATATCTTTGCCGCACTTTTTAACACATGCCCCTAAGTATTTTCAACAGAAATAAAAACGAAGAACGTGCAGAGATGTCGTTCATCGACCATTTGGATGTTTTGCGTGGTCACTTGTTTAAAAGTGTGGTGGCCATATCGATTGGTGCAGTGGTGGCAGGTATTTACAACTCCTTTATCATTAAAAAGGTTTTACTGGGTCCTACCAATAATAGTTTTCCTACCTATGGTGTGATCTGTAAAATAGGTAAAGCCCTGAACCTTGGTAATGCGCTGTGCATGGAAGGCATTGCCATTAAAATGCAAAGCACGGATGTGTCGGGACAGTTCAGCATGTGGTTCACGGTAGTACTGGTGAGCGGTTTGATCCTGGCTTTTCCCTATGTATTTTACCAGTTCTGGAAGTTCATTAAACCGGCGCTTACTAAAAAAGAGCTCAATAAGACCCGCGGGGTGATCTTCTGGGTCTCTTTCCTGTTTTTTACCGGCGTGTTGTTCGGATACTTCGTGGTGGCACCGTATGCTTTGAATTTCTTTTTCCATTTCCAGCTCGACGAGATAGTAGAGAACAGGTGGACCATCAATAGTTATATAGACATGATGCTGCCCCTGGTATTAGGAAGCGGGCTGGCATTCCAGCTGCCTTTGGTGATGTTCTTCCTGGCCAAAATAGGTATTGTGGATGCCAAATACCTCTCGGGCGCACGTAAGTATGCCATAGTGATCATTTTTGTGGTGGCGGGAGTTATTACTCCAGGCCCGGATGTAGTGAGCCAGATGGCTGTTGCCCTTCCTTTGCTATTGCTTTACGAGATCAGCATTATACTGGCGCGAAAGGTAGATAGGGAAAGAGCGGAAGAAGAAGCCAAAGAATGGAGTTGATCCGGTAGTTGGGTTAAATTGAATATTTTTATATGGTAGTGATAGGGCTCTTTTTCGTGGTGATTGTTTTCTTCTATACATAAAAAATCAAGTATGCAATCAATGTTCGATCATGCAAAACCTGTAGCCATAGGTTGCGACCATGCAGGTTTTGAATATAAAACGGTGCTGGTGGAATTTTTAAAAGATAAAGGCTGGGAGGTAAAAGATTTTGGTACCCACAGTGCGGCCTCTGTAGATTATCCTGACTTTGCACACCCGGTTGCTGCTTCAGTTGAATCAGGAGAATCTGGCTGGGGCATATTGATCTGCGGAAGCGCTAATGGAGTGGCCATTACTGCCAATAAGCACCAGGAGATCAGGGCTGCTATTTGCTGGCGAAGTGATGTAGCCAGGCTGGCACGTGAACATAACAATGCCAATATTATTTGTATCCCGGCCAGGTTTGTTTCTACCCCGGAAGCAGAAGAAATGGTGAACATTTTTGTGTCTACCGCCTTTGAAGGGGGCAGACACGAAACAAGGGTAAAAAAGATGGCTTGTTCTTAACCCGTACACTTAATTAAAACACAATAGCTGGAATGAAGAAAATCCTCTTGTCGGTGCTTTGTGCAAGCACCCTGCATGGCTTTGCTCAGAAGCCTGAGAAATTTGCAAAAACGATCACTGCTGACGACCTAAAAAAACATTTGTATGTAATTGCCGGCCCCGAAATGGAAGGTCGCGAAACGGCTACCCCGGGGCAGAAAAAAGCAGCTGCTTACATTGAAAGTTATTTTAAGCAGCTTGGCTTGCAGCCAGGTAATAATGGAAGCTACCAGCTGAACTATAATGTGTACCAGGATTCATTAACCGGGGCTACCCTGGAAGTGAACGGCCAGGCGTATGAAATGGACAAGGACTTTAATCCTTCTATTGGTAATATAGATGCTACACTGGCATTCAGTGAAGTGGTATTGGTAGGACCTAAATCCATGGACTCGCTGAAAAATGCCAACCTGGGTGGTAAGCTGGTATTGATAACCGGAAGCCTACCTGTGCCAAGGCGTGGACAACCTGCAGGCTTGGGCGCTCTTTTACAATCAAAAGGTGTGGCAGGCATACTGACAGTGAGCCAGGTGTACCCGCGTACCAATTCCAGCAGCAGGAAGGGCAATGCCACTATTAATTATTATAAAAGGAATATTGCCCCCCAGCAGTATTCAATTTCTGAAAAAGTGGCAAGGGCAATACTGGGTGCAGATTATGATGCGGTGAAAAAAGATACCACCATTGTAAAGACCTATAACGCTAATGTTTTATTAGGCGTTCAAAAGAGCACCATCACCAACCAAAGTAGTAATGTGATGGCGGTGCTGCCGGGAACTGATCTGAAGGATGAATATTTGTTCATTACTGCTCATTATGATCACCTGGGTAAGAGAGGTGATTCAGTTATCTATTACGGTGCTGATGATGATGGGTCAGGCACGGTGAGCGTGCTGGAACTGGCAGAAGCGTTTACAAAGGCCAAAGCTGCAGGGAAGGGTCCACGGAGATCAATTGTTTTCATGACAGTAAGCGGA
>JAEZLJ010000096.1 GCA_023415275.1 Bacteroidota bacterium | reverse complement strand
CCATGTTTATTACTTATTATTCTATGAACCTCACCAATACATCAATAATGCTATTGCCCGTGAAAAAGAGATCAAAGGCTGGCGTAGAGAAAAGAAAAAGAAATTGATCAATGAATTAAACCCAGGCCTTGAATTTTTGAACAAAGAAATATGCGGTTGCTGGCCACCAAAAGAGGAAATCAAGAGATCATAAGAGGCGGCGCAAAATATTAATTTGTAAGCTCAAACATGCTTCCTTGTTATTGCGGTCGCTTATCATTCGGGAATCAGATTCCTCCTTCGTCGGAATGACAGGGCTAGAGTGTGGTTGGTTGCAGTCAGAACTTGGGTTTGAGACATTGCATCAGCATTGATTATAGCGAAGAAAAGAAGGATGATCTTCATTATGACTTTGCTTGACCTTATCATAAAGCAATCATGCAGTTTCCAGATATCTCCTTCGTCAATAGCCGCAAAAACTGGCTGCGAATATTTATACAGTAGGCTGCCCTTGGTAGCTACAAGGTATTTGTTTCAGCATCAAAATCGACAAAAGTAGTGGGAGCGCTATAAATGAGGAAGGCACTCCTAAAATAGGATTAACGTCGTAAAGACAGCTCCTGATGCCCAGGTATGAACCTCTACGCCTGTACTTGGAGTTGATAGTCGTCTCCCACCGGCATAAAGGTATAAATAGCCTCTGATTTTAATAGCAATATTATACCTGAAAAAGGCTACACCTGGATTCAAAAAGCATCTCCCAGCTTTAAGCTTTTACATTTTACATTTTTCATTTTGCATTTGCATTTGCATTTCCACCCGCTCCATAAAAAATCCCGCCTTGCGGCGGGATGGTTGTTGTTTTGGTTGCTGTCCCGACAAAATTCGTATGGTCTGCAGTGAAGCATCGACGCTGCCGGAAGTTATTTAAAGCATGCCGGCCTTTCTTAAGGCCGCAATGCGGTTGGTGACACTTAGCTTAGAAAATATGTTCCTTACGTGTTTTTTGACTGTCTCTTCGCTGATAAACAGCTTGCCTGCTATCTGCTTGTTGCTGCATCCGCGGGCGATCCATTTCATTACCTCCTGCTCTCTCTTCGTCAGCCCGGCCCCTGCCTTGGTGATCAATACTGCCATGCTTACGTTTCAAAAATTAAATTTAATTCAATATGTGTCCACCACCTCTACCTATTTATGGGTATTTTTAATACGAGGGAAATCTCCATATGCTATCCCTGTAATGAAAAAGAAAATGCGGATGGTGATTGGAAACGTAATTTTAGGCGCAGTTTTTAAAAGCCACCATACATGAAAGCCATACCTGCCAGGATATTGTTTGTTGATGACGACCCGGACGACCTGGAATATTATGGCGATGCCATCAGGAAGCAAAATCCGGAGATCCTGATCGATGAAAGGCCCGACGGCAGGCAGGCGCTGGAATACCTGCACCAGGCCAAGGCCGATGGCCAGTTGCCCTCGCTTATCGTGATGGATTATAACATGCCATTGCTTAATGGCCGGGAGACCTTTGAGCAGATCAAAAAGGATGAAGTGCTGGCTGCCATACCTGTGGTGATCTTTTCTACTGCCACCAGTCATATAGATGAAGCTTATTTTAGCCAGTTGGGCGTAGAGAATTTCCGCAAGCCTTCCAATGGCAAGGAAATGGAGCGGATCGCCATCCGCCTGCTGGAGTATTGCTAAAAAAGAAAGTTCCCGCCTGGGGAACTTGATCTTTTTGATTTTTCAATCAATACCTGGATTTTCCATCCTTCCGGTAGTAAGGACCGGCTTAATAATTTTTCACAGGGTTTATATCTTTTGGCCTGTGGGATCAAATGTAGGTTGCATAAGCAACTATTTTTTATGACTATTGTCAGGAAATACATTGATTTTATCATTAAACCTTTTCCAGATCTGTATGTCTATAAAGAGATTGGTTTTTTCAATGGCCCTATGTAACGGTTCGCCCGTTTATTGTCAATACTTTTTAATCCTGCAAAGGATTAGGTTAACTGGTGAAGCCGGCAGTGCAAACTGCCGGTTTTATTTTGAAGGAATGTCTGTTGCCTTTTTCACACCTGCCAGTTCTCTTAAATGATGGGCCACAACCAGGATGGAACGCATGGAATCAGCCTTCTCCATACATTCATAGGCGCCTAGCGCCTTCAGCGCTGCAGTTTCCGAAGGCGAACAGTGACTGGAGTACACCACTACAGGAATGGAGCGGAACTTTTCATCATGTTTTAAAATGTACAATAGCTCGGGTGCGCCCAATTCGGGCATGGTATTGTCCAGAACGATCAGGGTGGGAAACAATGCCGGATCTAATTTTTGCAGGTAGGCCAGCAGGTCTTTTCCAGTGATGAATTTTTTGATATCCCTGGCATTACCGATCTCAACAAACGCCTCATCAATCATTTCCCTGTCTTCCGAGTCATCATCTACCAGGAGGATAGAAAAAACTTCTCCATTCGTCATATACAAAGCTTTGGAAGACTTAGTTCAATAAGTGTACCCTGATTGCACATTTTCCAGCTTTACACCTAATCTTCCCATTTATTTTAAGCTGGATGGATCCAATACATCCTTTCTTAGGCTTTTTAATTGAATATGACCGGCGGGCCTGGCATGCTTGTAATTTGCTTTTCAGCCTAAGCCGCTCTTAAAGCACTGCTACATAGTTGTTTTAACACGATGGTTGGCGCCCTTTAAAGAGGTGATGGGTGATCAAAAGCCCAGGTAGCTTGTGAGGACATAAGCTATGGCGTAAAAGTAAGTTTATGTAGCTTGTGGAGACACAAGCTATGGCGTTCATGGAAGCTTGTGGGGACACAAGCTATGGCGTTCATGGAAACTTGTCAGGACACAAGCTATGGCGTAAATGTTATGGTAACTTGCAAGGACAGAAGTTTGGCGTAATAATCATGGTAGGTTGCGAGGAAACACAAGTTATGGCATAGAATCACTGCAGTTGACTTGGACACAGGCTATGGCGTAAAAGTTATGGTCGGTTGTCAGGGCACAAGCTATAGCATAAAAATCATAGGACATGGGGGGACACAAGCTACGGCATATAAAGGGGCTTTGCGCTTTCTACTGTTGCCTATTTCTACCAAAATGCCCCCTTACAGGGTTTCTTTCCTAATAGTTTTTCTTTCTATATAATCTTTGATTTAATGTAAATAAGCTCTTTGGTATTAGCCCCAGAGGGGCGAAATTTTGGTAGTATATGGATTGTATTATTGAGAACCCAGCCTTGTAGGTGCGACATTTTATTAAGGGCATTCTATCCAGAAATTAAGCACCATGTTTATTAAGATCTTTACCCATTTGCACACAGCTATTTTTTCTGCTACAGAAAAATGTCGCCCCGCTGGGGCTTGCCAAATCATCCTTAGGCGTTCTTCTACCAAAATATCGCCCTTACAGGGCTTCTTTCCTGCTAGTTTTTCTTTCTATATAATCTTTAATCAGATTTGAATAAATTCTTTGACAATGAGTCCCGGAGGGCGGTATTTAGGCAACTAAAGATGGAAGTGCCAGCATTAAAACGCTGTAGGCGATATTTTAATGTAAGCATCATCCAACACCTACTCACCCATCCGAATGAGAAACCATACAAACATTTTTTTTTGAAATTTACCAGATGACCGGCGCTCTCCAAATTCTTCCTTTCTTTGCCCATGCCCTTTACCTTTTCGCATCCAGCGTTGGCCGTTCCATTTTACCTGGCCCGGAAGCGCTGGTTTTCATTAACGGCATTAGTGGCGGGCAGCATAGCGCCTGATTTTGCCTACTTCCTTCGCATGAAAAAAACCGGTGGGCGGTTCTCGCATACCCTTCCCGGCCTGTTCCTCTTCGACCTGCCCATGGCCATCGTGCTGATCCTGGTTTTTCACCATATAGTGAAGCGCCCGCTGGTCAACCACCTCCCCCGCCCTTTTTACCAACGCTTGGGTCCTTATGCGCAGGGCCACTGGAACGGTTTTCGTGACCGCACATTGATCATAATATTATCTATACTGGTAGGGGCAGCCACGCACCTGCTCTGGGACGCTTTCACGCATTCCACCATGGACTGGGAAGGTATCAGGAACATAGATCCGGATTTTATGGGGTACCGGCTCAGCGCCCATGCCTACCGCATCATTCATATTGTCAACTCCATCATTGGACTGCTGTTCCTGGGCTGGCTCACCTGGCGCATGCCCCGCCAACACATGCCCCGGCGTAAAGGAAGGTCATGGCTTTACTGGCCGGCCATTGCGATGGTAGCAGCGGCTATTGTAGGATTGAGGCTATGGTGGGGACCTAAGGCCGGTAAGGACGACCTCATTGTGATCAGCATCACGGCCAGCTTACTGGCGCTGATCATTGTCTCTGCTTTTTATAGAAAGGCTAAGGCTGGTGCTTAAGAGCAAAAAGAATTATTTTTCAATAAGCTTTTCCACTATGCCCTGCACATGCTGTAGCTGGTCGTAGTTGACCGAATAAAAGATATGCTTGCCCTGGCGCTCGGTACGTACGAAGCCGGCCTGGCGCAGGGCGCCGAGGTGCTGGGAGGTGACCGACTGCTCCAGGTGCAGGGTTTGATACATCTCACTAACGGTCATGCGCCCACGGGAATGGATCAACTGCAGCAGGTCTTTTCGCAGGTTGTGCCTGATGGCCCTGATGACCTGCGCTGAATTTTTAATGCTACGCGTATCTATTGCCAATTCGCTTTCCAAAACCTTTGCCATGCTATAGATTTAAACCGTAAAGATAAACGGCAGAAAAAAAGGTTCATATAAGGGTTAGCACCTAAGGAGGGAAAAAAGAATGTCGAATGACGAAGGGGAGGGAATGTCGAATGTCGAACAAGGAATTTCGAATGACGAAGGGTTTAGGTCGGAGAGTTTTACAGTAGCGGACTGTTCTTAGGTTTTTGGAGAGATAATGATCAATTTTCAATTTTCAACGATCAATTTTCAAGGGAAGGGAGAATGGAACCACGGAGACAGGGCTGCACGGAGGATAAGAATGTCGAATATCGAACAAGGAATATTGAATGTCGAAGGGGTTTAGGTTGGAGAGGCATTATTTATTGCAGACAGTTCTTAGGTGGATGGACAGGAAATGCTCAATTTTCTGGGCGAGAATGGGTGGGCAATCTAATTCCATCCGTCATTGCGAGGCCCATGTGTGGAATTGCGCAAGAGCAAGCCGTGGCAATCCCTTTATAATAATAATTCTAAAATGAGACTGCTTCGTCCTCGCAGTGACGGGTAACTGATATTCGTGACGCATTTCTCAGTGTCGCTAATTCAATCAGTCATTGCGAGGCCTATGCATTAGCCTTGTGCGTGTGGAGGCCGCGGCAATCCCTTCTATGGCAATACTTCTAATGAAAAACTGCTTCCCGCCTTCAATGACATGCATATAAAGTCAATTAACCATTAACCCTTTACCATATCCCAAAAATTTCCCTCCCTGACAGCTAACAGCCAATTGACTGACGATGATCATTCTATCACAAGTTGCATAAGATTAGTTTGTGATAGAATCATTTTGAAAAATCCATTTTTATGGCAGCATTGCAGGCATTTACCCAATCCTATTCCATCTTTGAAAAGTTCATGGACTATTGTCCCACTATCTCTGTGCTGATGGATGAACGGGGCATGATCATCTTTGCCAATAAAAGTTTTTTAAAAGCTTTTCACCTGTCCAAAAAGGTCATTGGCATGAATGTACTGGAGGTGCTACCCATCGAGTTTGCCAAGATCTGCCTTCGGAACAATGACCTGCTGCTGGAGCTGAACTTTCCTATCAATACAGTGGAAAAAGCCACCCTGAATGACAATAAAGAACATGTGTTCGAAATGTGTAAGTTCCCGGTAAAATTTGATGGGGCTGCGTTGATAGGGTGCTGGGCGAGGGAGAGTTAGTCGGGAGTCGGAAGTCGGGAGTCAGAAGTCGGTAGGCTGGAGTCGTTAGTCAGTAGCCTGGCTTTATCTTAAATATTTTGCTAAAATACTTAGTATATCAACGTAAAAAAGCGTACCTTTCCTGCCCGATTGAACTATGATAACTTTTGAAATTTCACAATTCAAGGGGTATTCCAAAGAAGACATCCTGGAGTACCTGCAGCTGGAAGATCCCGAGGAGCTACTGATCGTGCTGGACAAGCCTTCAGATTTTGACGAATATGGACCCGAGCAGATGGCCTTTGATTATTACCAGGCTGCCTACCTGGGGCAGGAACTGCTGAAGGTTTGTGCGAACATCGGGATCAGTTATCCTGAAATGAAGCGGCCGGGAAAGTTTTCCTTCAGGGCCATCTATCCCCGCCTGCCGGAGCTGGCCACCCTGCTGCATTTTTATACGACAGGCATAGATGAGTGGGGTGCGCCTGAAGATGATTACCTGGATACCGTGATGAATTTTGTATTCGAGATGGATGATAAGGAGATCATTGCCTGTGCGGAGTTCCTGGACATTGCCATGATCGCCATCAATGGCGAAGACCCGGAAAAGAACCCGGACAGGTACAGGGATCCCAGGTAGGCAGCGCCTATTTTATACAGCAAGAATTTTGATGGTGGTTCATCAAAAAAGGTGGCCCAAGGGCCACCTTTGTCATCGTTGGTGTTCTGTTTGTAGAGAGTAGTTCTATTGGTTCACCTGCAGGATCTTTCCGCTTACTTTTTGGCCATCTACATTCAATACATAGATCAAATTAGATACCTGGCGTTGAGGCAGGCGCAATTCAAAATTTTGATTGCCCTTGTTGATATTGCCCTGGTAAACAGTCCTGATCTTTTGACCCAATGAGTTGTACACTTCCAGGCTTCCCTTGCCGGAGACTGGAGAGGTCACTACGAAATTGATCTTATCGTGGAAAGGATTTGGATATGCCTTTACCTGTAAAGGAGCCGCATCAGTTACCATATTGGTTGATTTTGCTGCAATTCTACCTGTTGGAGTAGGGGAACAGTCTTGCGGGTCACTTGCACAAGGTGTGTTGCAATTGGCAGCCTCAGAAATACATCCAGCAGGAGATTGAACTTTTAACCCAGAAACACCACCAGCAGGCACGCTTAAGAATACATTACACTTCTGCCAGCTCGAGCCATTGTCAATACTATATTGGTAGCCTGTTCCTAAATTAGTGAAGTTCACCTTACCTGTAGCAGGACCGCATAGTGAGGGTTGAATCACACATACGGATGGAGGTCCTAAGGTTTCATAATAATTTACAGTTATATCAGCTGTACTTGGAGTACATGTTCCATTGGAAATGGTCCACCTGAATACATAAGTTCCATATGTACTTACCGTGGCAGTTGAACTTCCAGAACTAGCATTACTGAATGTTACAGTTGCACCTGTAGGTCCGCTTTGCTTTGTCCATGTACCTGTTCCCACTGTTGGAGTATTTCCACCTAAGGAAGCCGAGGTCAATGAACTGCACCTATCCTGTTTGGGCCCTACTGAAGCTGTCGTTGGAGTAGCATAGTAAACCACTGTGATATCTTTTGAACTGGCAGTACATGTACCATTGGAAATGGTCCACCTGAATACATAAGTTCCATATGTACTTACCGTGGCAGTTGAACTTCCTTGTGAAGCATCGCTAAAACTAGCTGTTGCACCCGAAGGTCCGCTAAACAAACTCCATGCTCCTGTTCCCACCGTTGGAGTATTTCCACCTAAGGAAGCCGAGGTCAACCCGCACCGTTCCTGGTTAGCACCTACTGAAGCTGTCGTTGGAGTAGCATCTACAATTAATTTTGCGCTATTACTTGTAGTTACACAAGTATGATCCGCAGTGTTGCTTGATAGTACAGTTCTGAATTCATAGTTATTCATTGTGGCGCTAACAGGATTAATGGTTAATGTAGTTACCCCTCCTGAAGTGGAAACTGAATAAGGACTGGCAATAGTAAATGATGAAAAACCAGTTCCTGTATTTCTTTCCCATGTTACTACAGGTGAAGGAGATCCACCAGTATAGGAAGTTGAAAATGAAGCCGACAGACCTTCACATTTTGTAGAGGCGGAAGGTTGAGAAGTAATAGTTGCTTCACTACAAGGAAACGTTTGTACAACAGTGTATTCCCCCGGTGGCATCCTGTAACATTTAGATGGCGTTCCAGGGCATTGGGGATCAGTTCCAGTACAGAAGTTGGTATTACCTGTACCCCATCCCAAAAATACATTAGTAAGCCTAACATTGGCTCCACAGGTCCATTGCACTGGATTATTGAAGCGTACTTTGGAACCAATAACAGAAAGCTTTGTGCTAAAACATTCGCCAATTGGAACACTGGAAATTAAATTTGCCGGATCAAATGCTCCATTATATTGTTCAATTGTTGCAGTAATACTAACCCCTACACGTGGTGTATTAGTAGTTAATTCCAACCATAAATAGGTTGTTACTAAATTGGGAGCGACACAATTAGGATCTAAAGGAGAGCCATCAGCCTTAGCCAAAAAAGCTGATTTAATTTGAACATCATTTGATGTACATCCAGTTTTACAAACTAATTGAGAAAAGGTTGAACCCGAAATAAATAGG
Source organism: Bacteroidota bacterium (assembly GCA_023415275.1). Taxonomy (GTDB): domain Bacteria; phylum Bacteroidota; class Bacteroidia; order Chitinophagales; family Chitinophagaceae; genus Flavisolibacter. Next base: position 49,808 of record JAEZLJ010000096.1, on the reverse strand, counting down.
CATACAAGAACTGTGATCACTTCTTTACAGCACGGAAAACTAAATCTGTGAAATGGCTTGCGAATCATAATCAATTGCTTGATTTGATGTAATCTTCTCATAATGGTAGTATTTAGGTTATGATAATTGATGACAGGAGAAAGTGTAGCAACTTGCTGACCGGCGTTGAAAGATCCCTTGGCAATTGACATAAGGCAATTGTTTATTTAAATAATTAAGAAATGCTTTCCGGAATGATTGGAGTGGTTCAGATAGCCATAGCTATCCATTCGAAGGAAATTGGAAGCAGTACTTAGAAAATGCCCATGCAGTCTATGAAAGGTTCATCTACGTGTAATCAATACAAGCTATAATGGTGTATAGGTGCAGTTAGTTGTCCAGGGGTTGGAATGGCAAAAAATGGTAAATGGTTTTGGAGAGGACATCGCCGTTAATAAAGGAGTGCGGAAGCGTTTCAGGGGTTGAATAAATGTCCGGTGGTGGTTTTAGGAGGATAGGTGATAACTCTTATTAAATATACTTCAATAAATCAAAACTCAAAATGATGCGCCGGTATTTTTTAAAAATATTTTTATCCAGGCGCAGCCTTGCACTACCTTAGGCCGACAGGCATTACCATGCCGACCTGCTGCATGGCGGCTGGTTCATTATGCACCATGAAAGTCATACTCATATTTGTATCTACACTTGACGGCAAGGTGACCAGGTGGGGCCAGCCCGAGGTAAGCGCATGGTCATCGCCGGAAGACCAGGCTTATTATAAGAGCATCCTGGAGGCTGCCAGCCTCATTGTGATGGGCAGCCATTCATACAAGGCGGATACTTTCCATCCTTCTGCCAACCGACAGTTCATTATTATGACCCGCCACCCGGATCAATATCAGCACCTGGCCATACCGGGTCAGCTGGAATTTACCCATGAAACGCCTGCGGAGCTCATTCACCGTTGCAGCAGGCAGGGGCACCAGCAAATGCTGGTAGCAGGCGGTTCCCATGTGGCCACGTCTTTTTTAAAAGAGCAACTCATTGATGAATTATGGCTTACCATTGAGCCCAGGATATTCGGCAACGGGGCCAATTTTGCCACTGAAGTGAACCTGGATATCCAGCTGCGCTTGTTGCAAATAGAGCAGGTCAATGAACAGGGCACCCTGATCACCCGGTATGCCGTGCAGAAAAATAGAACATAGGCTGGCTGCGGGTAATTTACCATCCTGCAGAAATATGTAGTTTGCAAGGTTATGACGCTTTCCAAACCCCTTGACCTGTTCAAAGAATTCTTTCAAAGCGAGATCGCCGGCGGGCTCTTATTAATCTGTTGCACGCTGCTCTCCCTCTTCCTCGCCAATTCAGCTGCCGGGCCTTCCTATCTTCATTGGATCCACCACCACCTGGATCTTTCCTTTGCGAATATCCATTTGGACCTGAGCCTGGAGCAATGGGTGAATGATGGATTGATGGCTGTTTTCTTTTTGCTGGTAGGACTGGAAATAGAACGTGAGTTGTATAAGGGAGAACTGCGTAGTTTCAAAAATGCCTTATTGCCTATTCTCGCTGCCACCGGCGGCATGCTGGTACCAGCACTGATCCATTTTTTGTTCAATGCAGGCACGCCCTACCAGGCTGGCTTTGGCATACCCATGGCTACAGACATTGCCTTTGCCCTTGGCATCCTGTCATTGGCGGGAAAGAAAGTACCGGTTTCCCTGAAGATCTTTTTGACCGCACTGGCTATCATTGACGACCTGGGGGCTATTACTGTCATCGCCATTTTCTATACCAGCCATTTTTCCTGGGCCTACCTGGCAGGGGCACTGGGCATGTTCCTGCTGCTGTACCTACTGGGGAAAAGAAAATTCAACGTGTTGCCTGTGTACCTGCTGGGTGGACTCATCATGTGGTACTGCATGCTGCAATCGGGCGTGCACGCTACCATTGCCGGCGTGTTGCTGGCCTTCGCCATACCCTTTCATCAAGATGATAAACGGAACATTTCCTATTCATTACAGCACGCCTTGCACCGGCCTGCGGCCTTTATCATTTTACCGCTGTTCGCCCTGGCCAATACCGCCATTGTGCTGCCGGGGTCCATGCTTTCGGGCCTGTTCACCTCCAATTCGCTGGGCATTTTTTGGGGCCTGTTCCTGGGCAAGCTGGTGGGCATCCTGGGCCTCTCCTTCCTGGCCATACGAATGGGCTGGGCGGCGCTGCCACAGCAGGTGGGCTGGCGGCAAATGACAGGGGCCGCCCTATTTGGAGGCATCGGCTTCACCATGAGCCTCTTCATCGCCAACCTGGCCTTCAGCGACCCGGAAGTGGTGACGCAAAGTAAGATCAGCATCCTGGCAGGTTCGCTGGTTTCCGCCCTGGCAGGACTGGCGGTGCTGCGGCTGGGCAGCACCAGGGAACACGGTCAACCCTGACCTTTATCAAATATTGCGAGCATACATATAGGTCAGTGCCCTGGCCGCCTTACTGCTTGAGCAGAGGCAAAGAACTGAGCCTGCCCTGGCATTTGATCAACACCATGTACATTCCAGGACTCAACTGCGTCATATCAAGGGCCAGGCTATGTGATCCGGATGACAGTTGCCAGCTTTGCCTGGCCACTACCCTGCCAGTATAATCACATACCTGCAGGCTCACCGGTGCAGCTTTGGCCAAAGACATCTTTATAGTTGCCTGTTCCGTAGCAGGGTTGGGATACAATTGCACCATGGTTGGCTGCCCTCCCGGCTCCAGTGCCACCACAGGCGCATAGGTAAAGCGGCCATCCGCATCCACCATTTTCAACCGGTAGTACACTATTGGGCTTTGAAGACTGGCCACATTACGGTCCGTAAATGTATAACCGTGATGGCCAGGTGTATTGTCTGCGCCTACGCTTCCTATGACCGTAAAATTCCTGGCATCCGTACTTCTTTCCACCAGGAAGTGGTAGGTGTTTTCTTCTTCCGCCGTATTCCATTGCAACAGGGCATCACCTGCTACCAGCCGGCCCGTAATGGAGAGCAGGTGCAGGGGCAGCAGCGTGAGCTTGGTGGACCAAAGTTCCTGTCCATAGGTACTTTCGCCTACGGAGGCAAATAATTGTGAGCCTACCAGGGTAAAGTATTGCAGTTGGGTGCCGCCACTACCTGGCGTGATCTCCTGTTGAAGCACGGTTCCGGCAGCGGTGCCATCACTGGTCCAAAGCTCTTCGCCGTGAATGCCATCATTGGCCTGGAAATACAGACGGCCATTGATGCCGGCCAGGGATTTCGGATCTGAACTGCCCTGGCCATTGAAAACATCCTTCACCATCACGGTACCCGCAGCAGTACCATCGCTTTTCCAGAGTTCCCTGCCATTGATGCCATCGTCGGCTGAAAAATACAGGGTGCCGCCCAGGTTGGCAAGGTATTGAGGATAAGAGCTGTTGATGCCGGGCACAATATCTTTCACTAGTTGGGTGCCCGCGTCAGTGCCATCGCTTTTCCAGAGTTCAACACCTGTTATGGGGTTATTAGATGTAAAATACAGGGTGCCGTTCACATTCACCAGGTTTTGAATGGAAGATCCTCCAGTCCCTGGGTTAAGGTCCTTCACCATCACCGTACCCGCGGCCGTGCCATCGCTTTTCCAGAGTTCAGAGCCATTGATGCCATTGTTAGCCGTAAAATACAGGGTCCCATTCACATCGGTCATGCCCTGTGGAAATGAGCTGCCCGCTCCCGGGTTGATATTCTTGAACAGGACGGTACCTGCAGCCGTGCCATCGCTTTTCCAAAGCTCATAACCATTCACGCCATCAGAAGCCCTGAAATAAAGGCTGCCATAGGATGTGGCCAGGAAACCGGCTGAGGAACTGTTTGCCCCTGCCCATATGTCCTTGACCAGGGAGGTGCCAGCCTCCGTGCCATCACTTTTCCAGAGCTCTGTACCATTAATATTGTCACTGGCCGAAAAATACAACTGTCCGTTCAAAGCGGCCAGGAACTGTGGAAAAGAGCCTGAGGGACCGCTTATAATATCTTTCACCAGCGTGGTGCCGGCGGCGGTGCCATTGCTGGTCCAGAGTTCATACCCCGTGCTGCCATCATTGGCCACGAAGAACAGCCGTCCGCCTGCATTTGTCAAAAATTGAGGGTTAGAATAATTACTTATGGCGGGCTGGATATCTTTGATCATCACCGAACCGCCGGCAGTGCCATCGCTGGTCCAAAGCTCAGGGCCAGTAGTGCCATCATCTGCAGCAAAATAAAGAGTGCCATTTACATTGGCAAGGTTGGTGGGAAAAGAACTACCGGTAAATGCTTTCACCATCACCGTACCTGCTGCCGTGCCATCGCTTTTATAAACGCCATAGCCACTGCCATTATAAGCCGAAAAGTAGAGGGTGCCATTTACATTCACCAGGTTCCTGGGGTTAGAGCCTGTGGTCCCGGTCACGATATCATTTACCTGCACAGTACCAGCCGCCGTGCCATCCGATTTCCATAGTTCCATGCCATTGGGGCCATCCGCTGCAAAAAAGAGGGTGCCATTAACATCAACCAGTGACTCAGGCAGGTAACTGCTGCTAGACGGACCCAGGTCCACCATCATTACAGTGCCAGCCGTGGTGCCATCGCTTTTCCAGATCTCACTGCCGTTCACGCCATCATCAGCCACAAAGTAAAGGGTGCCGTTCACATTCTCCAGGTACCGGGGACTGGAACTATAAGGACCCGGGTAAATATCTTTTACCATCGTGGTACCTGCGGCCGTACCATCTGTTTTCCAGAGTTCCTCTCCATTAGTATTGTCATAAGCCATGAAGTACACAAAGCCTCCCAGGCTGGTGAATTCGCGGGGATAGGCATCGCTACTACCGGTGTTGATGTCTTTCACCATCACGGTGCCTGCAGCCGTGCCATCGCTTTTCCATAATTCCGCCCCATTGATGCCATCAGAAGCCATAAAGTAAAGCATACCCCCCACATTGGTTAAATAAGATAATCCTGAGCTCACAGCTCCGGACCGGATATCTTTCACCAGGTTGGTACCTGCTGCGCTGCCATCTGTTTTCCAGAGTTCCGTACCGTGGATGCCATCATCGGCTGAAAAGTACAGCACCCCATTAAGTTGCGTAATGAACTGGGGCGCCGAGCTGCCTGTGCCCGGCTGGATCTCCATAACCATGCTGGTACCCGCTGCAGTGCCATCTGTTTTCCAGAGTTCCTGGCCGTTTTGAATGGTATTGGCAGCAAAATATACGTTGGTGCCCAGGGGGGTAAAATTGTTGGGATAACTACCTACGGATACCATAGCCGGGTTGATGTCCTTCAATAAACTTAATGACTGGGCAAAGGAAGAAGCGGCCAGCGTGGCAAAGGCTGCCAGCAAGTATAATTTTCTCATAGCGCGGTGTTGGTTATTCAGAAGACCGGAATGCGGTGACTACTGAGGTGTATCAGTGTTTTGTTTGTTTCAAATAGGCGCGAACATAGCACAATCGGGTAGCTCTTCCTATACTACTTTGTAGGTATTTCAATGCCAATGGGTGGCAGGATCAAGAGAGGGTAACGCCAGTTTATTTTTTCATTCTCTCCAGGATGCTTTCCATTTGGCTGATCTCTTTTTCCTGCGATTGAATGATCTGTTCGGAAAGCTTTTTCACTTCAGGGTCCTTTATACCCGCGTGCTTGCTGACCATAATGGCAGAAGAATGGTGCGGTATCATGGCCTTCATGTATTGCACATCAGTTATTGGTGTTTGTGTGCGCAGCGCCCAGAGGGCGGCCGCAAATACCACGACACCCGAAAGCATGATCAACCGGTTGGTTCCTTTGTTGGGATACATGTGGCCCATCATCAGCATCATGACTATAGCCATGGGGGCCACCATCAGCAAGGCCATATAAATGCGGGTAAGGCTGGTATGATAATGACTGGAATCATCCATATTTAAAAACATGACGATATACATGATCACAAAGGAAATGACCATGGTGATCCAAAACTTTGAGTAACTGCTGTTTTTCATTTCTTCCTGGTTCATCTTCCGTTCCATTATTGATGTTTTAGTTGATAAATGAGGTAAGATGTTTTCAACCAAATGGATGATAGGGTAAGCTACTGGTGGTGCATGACATCAACAGATATTGGCGAATCCTGCATCCCCATGCCATTGCATCATGCGTGGAGAGCGCCTGCCATTTTAAAACCAATTACCTGAAGGCTACCAAGTATTTTACCCCTATTCACCATTATATGGCATGGCAAATTATGCAATTGGCTTACCAAGGCTGGTATCTTCAAAGAATGGTGGCCTGGCCAATCATGTTTCTTACATTATATGTGAAACCGGTGGCATGTGTCTATGAGAGGCAGCTGGAAATGCTACGCTATAAAAGGTATAACCAGGGATGATCTATTTGTTCTCTCCCAATTGCTTCCTGAGGTTTTTCTTGATCTCGTCGGTGCAGTGTTGCACAAACTGGTCGGCGATGCTTTCCAGTTGCCGCACATCCAGTGGCTTGGTGATGAAACCTACCTGGTGTTGCCGCGCAAATTCCATATCAGTCCGGGAGGAGGAAGTAGTGAACATTACCACGGGCACGTTGCTGAAGCGCTTCAGGGTGCGGATCTTTTTCAGGGTTTCCTTACCGTTCAAGCGTGGCATATTGATATCGAGAATGATGAGGCAGGGAGCAGGATGAAAAGGATCGAGGCCTGACAGGTAGGCCAGGGCTGCTTCTCCATCTGTAGCCGTCACCACTTCCACATTATCGGTATAGTGCTGAAAGGCTTCCTGTACCAGCATCAGGTCGTCCGGGTCGTCATCTGCGTAAAGTACGGTGTGCTTAGAGGTGTTTGGTTGTATCATTGGTGGTGGCTGTAAGAGGTCAAATGTAAACCAAACTGGTGTATTAAAAATAAAATCCTGCGCCTGATCAATTAACTATTGATCAGCACTTCTATATTCATTTGCCTGAGGTAAGGATCGAGCTGGCGGGTGGATTCAAAACAGCGCAGGCGTTCCACCGCGTACCGGTATTTGCGGTAAGTGATCTCTACATAAAAACTATCGTATTGGTACAACATCTTGTGAAAGTTGTCCTGGCGTATTTTGCCAATGAACACGCCTTCTTTTTGCAAAAGGTCCAACTGCTCTTCTATCTCCAGCAAGCTATAATCAAACATCTTCATAATTCCAGGCCCCCGGTTTGGATGGCGGCAAATTCCGTGCTCATAGTTTCAAAAACGATAATAATCTATAAAGAAAGCATGAAATATTGATAGGTTAGGCATTTATAATATTTTTTAATGAAAAAAGAAGGAGGAAAGGAGGAGCATGTTGAATGTCGAACAATCCTCCTTCGCTAAAGCTGCGGCGGACGAGAGGAATATTAAATGTCGAAGGGGAGGGAATGTCGAATGTCGAACAAGGAATGGCGAATGACGAAGGGGTTTAGGTCGAAGAGGTTTACTGATAGCAGACAGTTCTTAGGTTGATGGACAAGAAATACTCAATTTTCTAGGCAAGAATGGGTGGGCAATCTAATTCCATCCGTCATTGCGAGGCCCGTGTGTGGAATTGCGCAAGAGCAAGCCGTGGCAATCCCTTAATATAAAACCACTTCTAATAAGAGACTGCTTCGTTCCTCGCAGTGACTAGTCAAAGAAATTCGTTACGCCTTTCTCAGGGTCGCCAATACCATCGGTCATTGCGAGGCGCAGCCAGGCCTTTGTGCAAGAAGCGCCGTGGCAATCCCTTTTTGAAGAGACTACCCTGCAGATAACTCTGTTAACCATAAATCTTCCCATTGGGGATTGATACTTTCTATAAGATCAACCTTTGCCTCCCTGTTACCGGCCTTAATTCTTTTTTCTTCCGATATAGCCAACTCTATTGAAGGGAAATAATTATAATAAACGAGTTTATTGATATTGTACCTGGAAGTAAATGATCCGGGCATCAATCTTTGAATATGCTGTTGTATCCTATTGATTAAATCACTGGTAACACCTGTATATAAAACGGTGTGGTTTTTATTAGTCATTATATACACAAAACCACCTTTTTCCATATAAATAATGTGATTACTAAAGATAAAAATGGCAGCTTATAATATAGTATGTCAAAAAACCCGAATTAAAGATGTGATGCAAGGCGTCATTATTTGGTGTGGCAATTTCTTTATGATAATAATTCTAATAAGAGACTGCTTCGTTCCTCGCAGTGACGATTCAAAGAGATTCGTGACGTCCTTCCCTGTACTCCAATTCCATCCGTCATTGCGAGGCACAGCCAGGCCTTGTGCATGGAGCGCCGTGGCAATCCCTTCTTAATACTTCCAATGAAAAACTGCTTCCCGCCTGCAAAGACTTGCATCTAAAGTCAATTCACAATTAACCATTTACAATATCCCAATAAAATGAGACTGCTTCGTTCCCCGCATAACGACTAAGAATATTCGCCGTGCCTTTCTCAATCCATTCCATTTTTCCATAGCCTGCCATGGCTTGTGTCTTCACAAGCCAGATCAAGGATTTGGGATCTATTTCTTCTTTAAGCTGTGAAAAGATAATCCTTCACGCCCCCAGGCTAACGACAGCGGCCATTTCCGGCCAAAAGCGGTCATTTCCGGCCAAATCGGCCATAAACGGCCATGGCATTTTTTCCATGCTAAAATACTTAGTAATCTTGTGGAAGCAAACAAAGAACAGGGGCCTAACGATCATGATCAACTGCTTTTTGTGCGCTACATTTTTTCATTTTTAAATCCAATATTTTATGGCCAGACAAAGAAGTATCATCAAGCTGGATGGTACCATTGCAGACATCACGTTTTACAAAACCCAGGACGGCTACCTGGCAAAGGAAAAATCAGCCATCTCCGCCAGCCGCATTGCCACGGCACCTGAATTTGAAAGGACCCGGGAGAACGGCCTTGAGTTCGGACATGCGGGAGCAGCCGCCAAGCTGTTGCGCAAATCGGTGCGCACCCTGCTGAACAAAGGCAAGGACTCCAGGGTAGGCAGCCGCCTTACCAGGGCTATGATGAAGGTGGTGAAATCGGACGCTACCAGCACCCGCGGGCAACGCAATGTGCTGGATGGGGAAACGGAAATGCTCCAGGGCTTTGACTTCAACATCAAGGCGCCACTAGGCAGCACCCTCTTTGCGCCCTATGCAGCTACCATCAACCGCGTGGCAGGCACCACGGACATCAACCTGGCGGGATTTGTACCGGCCGATTCCATCGCCGCCCCGGATGGAGCCACGCACTTCACCATTGTGAGTGCCGGTGTGGAGATCGATTTTGAAGGAGGCGTGACCGTGCAGCAGACTGCCGACAGCGGCGTGATGCCACTGGACAACAATGCCGTGACCGGCGTAACGATGACGCACAACCTGACACCAAACAGTACGCACCCCATCTTCCTGTTGCTGGGCGTACAGTTCTTCCAGGATGTGAACGGCATCAAGTACAGCCTGAAGAACGGCGGTTACAATGCGCTGGGCCTGGTGAAGGTCAGCGGCCTGTAATCACCAAGGGGAGGAAGGCGTACTTCCTCTCCTTCTTTCAATCGTTTTTTTAAAGCCCGTTTTTAATTCTTATTCTATGAAAAACCCTGTTGTGACACTGGACCTGGTGCGTTACTATCATCCTTTGGGTACCAATGGAGCTATCTATGCCGGCGGTGAGCTGGTATGTCATAGCATTGAGTTGCCCTGGAAGCAGAACCTGCCGCGGATCTCCTGCATACCTGAAGGATCGTATGCGCTGGGGCGGCGGTACAGTCCGAAGTTTGGCTGGCACCTGGAGGTGAAAGCGGTTCCCAACCGATCCAATATCCTGCTGCACCCTGCCAATGATGCCCTGCACGAGCTGAAAGGCTGCATTGCACCGGTATCACAGCTTTCCGGCCCCGGCAGAGGAGAAAGGTCAAGGCTTGCCATGGAAAAGCTTTGCGCCCTTCTCTTCCCGGCACTGGAAAACAAGACAACCGTTTTGATCACTATTCAATCCAATTATCATGAACATCCTACAAAGATTCTCGGCCCCCACCCCTTCGTTCTTCAGGAAGCTGCGCAATGTGGCCCTGGTGCTGACGGCGGTGAGCGGCAGCCTGCTGGCAGCGCCGGTGGCGCTTCCGGCCGTAGTGGTGCAAGTGGCTTCTTACCTGGCAGTAGCAGGGAGTGTAGCCATGGCCGTTAGCCAGGCCACCACGGAGGAAGGCGCGGCGGACAGCCATGCACCCTGATGGAAGCACCCGGGCGGGAACGGCGGGTGGCACACTGCTGGTGCTGCTGCAGCTGATGCCCGGCGACATCATGAAGACCATGCTGCTGGCCTTTATAGGCGCGGCGGTGAGCTTCGGCACCTCGCTGCTGATGAAGTGGCTGGTGAAATGCTGGAGGAAAAGAGGCCTGTAATGGGCCTCTTTTGAATGTCGAACAGATGAACAAGGAATGTCGAATGACGAAGGGGAGGGAATGTCGAACAGATGAACAAGGAATGTCGAATGTCGAAGGACTTTAGGTTGGAGTGACATTATTTGTTGCGGATGTTTCTTAGGTTGATGGCTGGATAATTCTCAATTTTCAAGGGAAAGAATGGCAGGACAATCTAATTCCATGCGTCATTGCGAGGCGCAGTATAGCCTTGTGCTTAGTGCGCCGTGGCAATCCCTTCTATATATCACGTTCTAATATGAGACTGCTTCGTTCCTCGCTGTGACGGGTTAAAGAGATTCGTGACGTCCTTCCCTGGACGCAAATCCAATCTGACAATACGAAGCGGAGCCAGGCTGTGACAAATCCCTTCTATTTACGTTTACATTAAGACGTTAGTCTATTAATAAAATCCCCCTTAGGATCTTTTTTGAATGTGCAAGCTGTTTGTCCTCCCCCTTTGCAAAGGGGGAATGCAGTCTCTCCGCACATCGGAGAAGTGCTAAAGGGGGATTTTATTCAAAAGAGAACGCCATAAGTTTTTCTATTATTGATCGGATAGAATTACACTAAAAAAAGAACAGTCATTCTTTTCATTACACTTACGCCGCCTTTACGCAGTTTCCAGATGTCTCCTTCGTCGACATGACAAACTCACGAGTGTTTACTGCTAGCAGGCAGTCTAATTGTGCAAACTGAAATCATTGCTTATGCAGAGACTCAAACCGAAGTACTAATGGTAATCGATTTGTTTATGACCTTGTCATTCCGACGCAGGAGGAATCTGGTGATAAACATAGGTGAATGCTACTGGTAAGCATGTTTGACCTAACTAATTATTGGCCAGCCCCGCCTTTCCGCAGTTTCCAGATGTCTCCTTCGTCGACATGATCCCGCCGTTGGCGGGACAAGTGTGTTTATTTATTGCAATCAGTTTGAATGCGCAAGTAGAGATCAAGTAAAAATGAAAAATTAAAAGTAAAAAACCGGAAATGTAAACCCGCCTGCCCAATGTAAATGGCTTCCACTTCACGCACGAAAAAACAGTCAAAATATCAGCCTAATTGTGCGCCTCATTGCGGGTATTCGATTCCTGCAAGGCTAATAGAACGGAGCGATACGACCGCAATTCAGCGCCTCAATATCACCGCATATCACGTGGTCGATATAATGTCTTTTACAATACTTCGCACAAATTGCAAAACAAAGAAATGAATGAAATCATAATGCATTAAACTGCCAATAGTAAGAACTGTTGTGCGGTGGCCTGGCAAATTCAGCGGAGCATTTGAATTTGCATGCCCTTTTTTTGGTTCTTTTTTTGGGCAAGCAAAAAAATGAACAAAAGCAACTTACCGAAAGCATATCTATTATTGGAAAGAAAACTCCGTTAAATACCTTCAATCAGACCTAAAACTTACAAGTAAACTCTGAATACTATCCTCCCTGCTTCCAAATCTTCTTTACACTAACCAATTCCCGTATTACAATCCACAGATCCTTAACACAATAGCCATATTGCCTTAACAGTATGGTCATGGCCAGCTATTTACTTTGCACCTGTCCAAAGCAATTTTTCTCTTTTCAAGCAGTGTTACAAAGCCGGGTTTTTGCCTGGCTTTCTTTTTAACTCATTGCGTGCTAACAGTAATGAATAGGTTAAAAATATATAACCATAGGGCTGGCTGTCTCCATCTACCCTTGACCAGACATTCATTAATCCTTTAAAAGCGTAACGCCCTGTAGATACAGGGCGATACATTGGGAAATTAAATCTCAATACGAGATCGGCGAACTTATTGCTGGAATATTTCTTAAATGTTTCCTTAGCATTATCTAAATGTTAAGGATCATTTGCCATTTCCTTTGCGTTGGGTATGCTTGATCACCTTGGCCTCGATGTAAAAGATGATCTCTTCGGCAATATTTTCCGACTGGTCACCCACCCTTTCCAGTCTCCTGATGATGGAGAGCACATTCAATGCCTGTTGTATATCTTCGGGATGATCCTTAAGATAAGTGATCAACAATTGATTGGCTTTTTTATTGATCTCGTCCAGGAATTCATCGCGCTTGAAGATACCCCTGGCATCAGTAGTTTTTTCATTTTCAAAGGCCACCAGGATCTCTTCTACCAGCTTCACCGCCTCGCCATACATCTCCACCACGCGGGTATGATCCAGCAAGGCCTGTTTGAATGGCTTGTCGGTATCTATGATCAATTTGGCAATGCCTTCGGCTATATCCCCCACCCGTTCCAGGTTGGTATTGATCTTCAAAACGGCCAGCAGGAAGCGGAGGTCCACCGCTACGGGCGAATAGATGGCCAGGATGTTTTCGGTGTTCTTATCGATCTGCAGTTCGGCCGCGTTCACGCGCTTTTCGATCATAACGATCTCGCGGGCAAGGTCCTTATCAAAATTGAGCAGGGCTGATAATCCTTTGGTGAGCTGTGAATGCACCAGCTGCCACATTTCAATGACCTGCTCCTTTAATGCTTTGATCTCTGTCTGGAATTGTGTCATAATAGTGATTTGTAGGGGATCAACTGAATCGTCCTGTGATATAATTCTGGGTTCTGCTGTCTTTGGGGTTGATGAACATCTCCCTGGTATCATCGTATTCCACCAGTTCGCCCAGGAAGAAGAAGGCGGTTTTGTCGCTTACCCTGGCCGCCTGCTGCATATTGTGCGTAACGATGACGAGGGTGTAGTTCTTCTTTAATTCATGCATCAGCTCTTCTATGCTGGAGGTAGAGATGGGGTCAAGTGCAGAGGTAGGTTCATCCATCAACAGCACTTCGGGCTCCATAGCAATGGCGCGGGCGATACATAAACGCTGCTGCTGTCCCCCAGATAAGAAGGTGCCCTTTTTATGCAAGGTATCCTTCACTTCATTCCAAAGGGCGGCTTTAGTCAATGATTGCTCCACGATCTCATCTTTTTCTTTCCTTGACAATTTAAAACCATTGAGCTTATATCCTGCAATAACATTGTCGTAGATACTCAGGTTGGGAAAGGGATTGGGACGCTGGAACACCATCCCGATCTTCAGGCGCACCAGGATGGGATTAAGGGCATAAAGGTCCTCACCGTGCAGGTTCATCTCACCCTGCACGCTTGCCCCTGGAATCAATTCATGCATGCGGTTGATGCACCTCAAGTAGGTGGTCTTACCACAACCCGAAGGGCCCATAACCGCTACGATATGATTTTTCGGAATGTCCATACTCACATTCTTCACCACATGATTGGTACCGAAATAGGCATTAAAATTCCGGCTGCTTACCATTGTACTTTCCATCTTCTTGTTATCAGCTTTGTGATTAAGTTCATGGCCAGCACCCAGATCAGCAAGATCAGGGAGGCTCCCCAGGCCAGGTCGTGCCACTCGTCGTAAGGACTGGTAGCATAGTTGAATATGAGCAACGGGAGGGTTTGCATTGGCCTCAGCACATTGGTGTTGAGGTACGGGTTACCAAAAGCAGTAAACAGCAGTGGGGCCGTTTCGCCGGCAATGCGGGCCACCGACAACATGACGCCCGAAAGGATGCCGTTCAATCCACAGGGGATGACCAGCTTCAATATCACTTTATGATAAGGCAGACCCAGGGCCAGGCCGGCTTCCTTCAAGCTGTCAGGTAATAGCTTCAGGGTTTCTTCCGTGGAGCGGATAACAATGGGCAGCATCATCAGGGCCAGGGCCACACTTCCGGAAAGGGCTGAAAAGCCTCCGCCCGGCTTTACCACCCAGAAGTAAATGACAATACCAATGACAATGGAGGGGGTACCCTGCAATACATCCACGGCCAGGCGGCTCCAGTAAGAGATCCGGGCGTTCTTATTCTCACTTAAATACACGCCGCAGAGGATGCCCAAAGGGACGGCCATGACAGCGGCTAACAATACTATTAACAGGCTGCCCACCAGGGCATTGGCGATACCGCCCCCTATCTCTCCCACAGGCTTGGGAATGTTGGTGAGGAATTGCCAGCTTAATTGGGAAAGTCCTGTCTTCAATACATAAAAGATGATGGCTATCAGGGGCAGGGTGATGAGGAAGGAAAAAATGGTGATCACGACCTCTGAAGCTTTGTTTTTCGCAATGCGGTATTTGATCTGGTGGTTGGCAGGCTTCTTACTCATGTGAAAACCGTTTAATGATCATCTTACCCAATATGTTGACCAATACCGTTACTAAAAAAAGTACAAGACCCAGCTCGATGAGAGCAGCCAGGTACACAGACCTGTCGGCTTCCGTAAATTCATTGGCGATGACGCTGGCCATGGTATTGCCCGGTGAGAAGATACCCGTAGGCATGATGCTGGTATTGCCGATGACCATGGTAACGGCCATGGTCTCACCCAGCGCTCGACCCAGGGAGAGCAGCATGCCTGCCAGCAAGCCCGAACGGGTGTAGGGCAGGATCACCTGCTTCAACACCTCATACCGGGTGGCACCCAATGAATAGGCACCTTCTTTTAAGGGAGAAGGAACCATGCGGATCAACTCACGACCCAGGGAAGCGGCATAGGGAATGATCATGATGGCCAGCACCAGCGAGGCCGTGAATATGCCCACACCATAGGTGGCCACGCCCAGGCTGGCCTCCAGCTTGCGCACCAGGGGCACCAACACCACAAGGGCCCAGAATCCATAGATCACGGAGGGCACAGCGGCCACCAGCTCCACCATATTTTTCAGGAATCCCGACAACCATCCTGAGGGCTTGTATTCACCCAGGTAAATGGCAATGGCATAGGAGAATGGAATGGAAATGGCCAGGGCCAGGAAAGAGGTGAGCAGGGTGCCTAACAAAAATGGAAGGGCACCATACACATTGCTCACGGGATCCCAGGTCTTACTCCAGAAATAGGAAAGCCCTAGCGCCTTCAAAGAGGGCATGGCATGCCATACCAGGGTAATGAAGATACCCAGGGTGATGACCACCATGACCAGGGCGGTAATAAATAAGGTTCTTTTAAAGGCCGTTTCTGTCCTGACCTTACCGTACGAAAAAATCTTTGATATTCTTTGCATGTCATAGAAATAAATGGCCATCACACGGTCATACCCGGTGATAGCCACCTGGATCAAAAACTATTTCTTTAAGATGGGCTGGCCATTATAGGTGGCAGACTTTAAAATGTTCTCCGCCACTGTAACAGCAGCAGGCGAAAGCGGCGCATAATGCAAAGCCTCAGCATAGGACTGTCCTTCATGAATATTCCACCACAACAGGTCAAGGAGCTTGGTAGCCTTTTCCTGCGAACGGTTGTTATAGGATTGCTCCTTATAGATCAGGGCCCATGAAAATCCGCTGATCGGATACCCATCAGCAGCATCGGTATTGGTTAAAGAGATTTTGGCATCGGCCGGCAATTGAATATTACCTGCCGCACTGGTGGAGGCCACCGAAGGTGTGATAAAATGACCCGCTTTGTTTTGAATGCTGCCGAATGCCATTTTATTCTGGATGGCATAGGCCAGCTCTATGTAGCCAATGGCGCCGGGGGTTTGTTTCACCAAGCCAGCCACACCTTCATTGCCCTTGCCGCCCAATCCAATGGGCCAGCTGATGGAAGATCCTTTACCGGGCTTGGTGTTCCACTGGGCATTGACCTTGGACAGGTAGGTGGTAAAGATGTTGGTGGTGCCACTACCATCGGAACGGTGCACGACCACGATGGGGGTAGCAGGCAGTTGCACACCGGCATTGGCAGCGGCAATCTGCGGATCGTTCCAGGTTTTGATCTTGCCCAGGAAAATATTGGCAATGATATCCGGCGTGAATTTGATGGTATCCTTCAGGCCTTCCAGGTTGTAGCTCAGTACTACCGCACCCGAACACATAGGGATGTGCAAGGCCGCGGCACCCATTTTTTGTTCCTGCTCTTCATTGAGCGGGGCATCGGAGGCGCCAAAATCTACTGTTTTATTAGTGAGCTGCAGAATGCCGCCACCCGAGCCGATGGACTGGTAATTAACCTGCAGGCCATTGGTTTTATGGTATTCAGCAAAGAGCTTGGAAAACAGCGGGTAGATAAAGGTGCTGCCCGCCCCCAGGATGGTATTGTTATCGCCTGAAGCTTTGCCCGCCATTTGACCCGGCGTGGTATTATCACCCCCGTTGCAAGCCATAAATGAGAGGGCCAGCAGGGAGATGGAAAAAAGTACGAGGTTTCTAAATTTTGATCTGTGCGTTTGCATAATGAAGATTTTATTTGAATGATTTACCTGCCAAAAACAAAATAAAAGGTGGTTCTGTACACCAGGTCATGGTCCTTAGCTGCCTTGCCTGTGACATCACCTCGCTCTGATTGATACTGGTTGTACCAGACATTGGGCATGATGTGTACATTTTTTATAGGGGTAAAGTCCAGCCCTGCGGTGATGAACCGCTCTTTATTATTGGGTTCGAAATTCGATGACAGCGGGTTATACACCTGGTAGTACGCTGCATCATACTTGGTGTCCGGGTTATAGCGGTCGTAGCGGGCAAAAAAGCCCAGCTTCTCTTTGATAATGGTACCACGTACAAAGGTGGAGATACCGGTAGCGTCAGCGTCCAGGGTATCCCGCTCAGTACCACCCACCACGGTCCTTAACCCCACCACGTCTTCCTGGCCATGGCTTTTAAAGGCTTCTACTCCAAGGGTAAAAGATGGGGTGGTATAGGCTGCAAAACCCTTGACCATATTTCTTTCATGGTGAAAGCCAGGCACCCAGTTCAGGCGTTCATAGTCAGCAAATAGGCTTACCACCAGCCGTTTATTCAAAAGCTTTGCATAGACATCCCCATAGAAATGCTTGAACTTGTTGGTCTCGGGCCTGGCCCCTGAACCATTGCCTACCATGAGGTTATAGCCAAAGTTGCCTGTTTCAGGATCCAGCTTTCCTTGCAGCGAAACGCCCAGGTCGAAGGAAGGCATGCGCCTGATATCGGTAATGGTCCTTTCAATGGAGCGGTAGCCCCAGATGGGTTCTTCCACCAGTGAAAAGGCAGGTGTAGCCGACTGGCCGATCAACAGGTCTGTACCCTTCCAGATGTTCTTCCACCTGAGGTTGGCGTACTTGATGTAAAAGGTAAGCTTGCCATTGGAGGTCAGATCACCCCCGATAGCACCTGTTGGGGCACCGGCATTGTCTTCTGCTGCCAGGAGCACCTCGGCTGAAAAAGAAGGATGGATATCGTAGTTATAACCAAGGTAAATACGGCGGAACTGGAAGGCATTCCTTCCCTTTTCAATGCCAGTATATTGATTGGCACCTCCGCGGCTCAGTGAATCACTGTGGGCCTTATAATAATAATCTCCAAAGGAATAGCCCCAGAGCTTACCACTGGGCTTAAAAGAAGAGTCGGGCTGAGTTTGGGCATTGATATCAGATACAAAGGCTGTATCGAGGCATGCCAATACGATTAAGTACATTAAATATTTTACACGCATTGTGATTTAATTTTCCCGTTGCAAAGGGAAACAGCTTGTATTACCAAATTGTTAAGCCACTATTATCTTAATGTTATTCCTGTCACTCTTAAATCTTCTCAATGAAATTATTGGCTGGTTAACAGGCAGTTATAAAACGTTTAAAATATTAGGAATATGGGGTGTGGAAGTCATCCATTCACTGGCAATACACAAAATAAAGATTATGCCAATGCTATGGTAATAATAAATGGGTGTTGGAACAGAAGCGTGTAGTGATAATTTTTAATGTTAATAAACTGAGTGCCTGATCTGGTCTTTAGACTGAGTAGAATCACCATTAAAGCAGCTTTATTTTTCACCTGATTCGCACGTCAGGTACCCGCTCGCTGGTCGATTCGATCCATGCGCTGGTGGAGACCATGGCCATCACCAACAAGCTGGATATTTCATTCAATCATACAGGTTACACGAGTGTGGTCATGAGCCAGAAACTGGCACTCTACCGCGTTTTACAGGAGCAAATTAATAATATAGTCAAACATGCAGAGGCGACTATTGTATGGATATCACTATTCAATCGAGATGGGAAGGTGACACTCACGGTAAGGGACAACGGCAAAGGCTTTGAAAGAACAACCAAAACCAATGGAATGGGCCTCAATAATATCATCAGCCGCGCCCAGGTCTTTGATGAGCGGGTGTATCTGAAAACAGCACCTCAAAAAGGATGCTCCATTACGGTTATTCTTCCAATTATTGAAGAAGAAAAGTCAACAATTAAATTATAAGTTTAAATTGAAAGCATTCCCACCTTATTGTTATGCAAAATGAACTGAGGTTTTTGAAAAAATAATTGGTGGAACCAAGCATTGACCAATAATACATAGTCTATACGATATATGTGGTAACAAATGCTGATTCAGACTAAATAGTTTGAGGGCATCTGTCAGATCTTTACACTTCTTTGCTTCCCCTTTTCTCTTCAATCAATTTGTTATACTTTTCCAGCAATTCAATATACTTATCCTTCCAATACTCAATCTGTTTATGTAAATCACCAATGGTCATTCCCTGTGTATACACTGTATCCTGTTCTTCGATCACATACTTAGGCATTTCAGGCAGATCATCCGTAAAATCTATTTTCAAAGCCTTTCCATAGGAAGTTAATATATGGAATGGCAGATCCGGATCCTGAATATGTTTGTAATAACTAGACCGGGTATAACCTGCCTTGGCAGCAATATCTTCTTTTTTAAATCTTGTTGCTTCAACAGCATGTTGTAATATATGCCCCCGGTGTCTATGAGTTTTGCTCTTTTTCAACGGGGTTAAAGAAATAAACAGAAATGTGTAAAAAAAATTACACAAATATTTCTTTAATGTACAAAATATGTATAATATTGTATCATACTGTTTACCGGTATTGAAATAAAGAAAATTCGCTTACAGCAAATGGCGAATCTTCAATAATATATTTTGAAGCAATTCGCTTTGAGTTCCGCCACAGAAACCTGACAATTTCACGAACGCGGAAGGATAAGTGAAAGGCCCATACCTTATCTTGCATAAGGTTGGGCTCTTCCTTGTCTTTGTGTTCGGCTGCCGAAGGCAGTAGGTCTTGTCAGGACCTCTGTGACAAAGATGGTTGGGCCCAACTTTATTTTTATAATACCGCTCACCTTTCTTTCGGGGACTCTCATTGATCATTTACTTCAAACTTTGAGAGCATTAATTCATCATATTACCGGCGTTTCATTAATCAAAGGGATTTCCTATGTTCCATACCCTGTTAATATGACCATACGTTATCAGAACCATACTATTTTTTTATTGAAGACTTCTTTTGCCAAAAAGCCTAAAAACCCTGTGTGATATATTTTTCGCCAAAGTATCTGCCTATAAAATATGTTGTCGTGTTAATGACGTAGGCAGACTATACGCATTGATAACTCTTAACAGCCGTCCCTTCTGCTCTCGTTTTTACCTGGGCAGATTGTCAGCTAACACCTCCATACCATTGGTAATAGCTGGCAGGGTGCACAGTGGACACGTCCTCTTTGGATTATACACTAACGTTTTAAGTTGCCTTCGTGGTTATACCATCCACCAACACCCCGGCTATTTTAAGTAATTATTTGAGGTAGTGGCAATACCTGATGAATTAAAATTTACTAACGAAAACTTGCTCAAAAATGAGAAAACTTCTCTTCCTGGCCATGCTATGCCCTTTACTATGCGCGGGTCAGCAACCCAATAAAATCACCTCATTAACCATTGGAGATACCATTCCTGATATTGCCTTATCAAACATCATTAACTATAGAACAGAATCCGCCAACCTTTCTTCCTTCAAAAGAAAGTTGCTCATTTTGGATTTCTGGGCCACATGGTGCACCTCCTGCCTGAAACACTTTCCCAAAATGGATTCACTTCAACGGCTATATGCCAGCGAACTCAAGGTTCTGCTGGTTAATTCTAAAAATACCGGCGGCACAAAGGAAAAAGTACTGGCATTTATACAAAAGAAAAACATTAACCTTCCTTCCCTGGTAGAAGACTCCCTCCTGTCAGCCTTTTTTCCTCACCAGTTGCTTCCACATTATGTTTGGATAGACAGTGCCGGTAAAGTACTTGCCATTACAGGGGCAGATGAAATCTCAGATGAGAATATCCAATCCTTAATGTCTGGCTTGCCTGTGCATCTTACTTTAAAAAAGGATGTCATGGATTATAATCCTTTACAACCCTTATTGAATAATGGCAATGGAGGAGCTGATTCCTCACTTCTGTTTCAAACCACATTTACAGGAATGCTTCCCGGTATGGGTGGCGGGTACAAAAAAACGGTCACCTCTTCTCATAAAAAATATACCTGGCTCAACCTGCCCATACTTTCTCTCTACTATGCTGCAGCGCAATTTGAGGGCAATAAAATTTTGCTGGAGGTAAAGAATCCCGGCCGCTTTATCATGCCAACTGCTTCCTTCCAGTCCTGGAAAGAGGGACTTTTCTCTTACGAAATTTCTGCACCTCCTTCAACCTCTGAAAATCAAATACGTAGCATTTTATGGCAGGACCTGGACCGATACCTATCCCTGCATTCGCGTTTTGAGATGCGCACTATAGAATGCTGGGCTATAGTAAGAACAGGCAAAACCAAGTTTATATCGAAAGGCGGGCCTTCCCTGGCACAGTGGTATTCAAAAGAGTATCCCTGTAACATCCTCCAAAACTTACCCCTTTCCCGCCTGCTTGATGTTTTGAACCTCCAATTAATGGGCGAACCTTTAAAGCCAGTCATAGTTGACGAAACCGGTTATACGGGCCCGGTAGATTTAACCTTTTCATGTCCCTTGGATGACTTACCAGCACTTAAAAAAGAATTACATCAATATGGCCTGGATCTCATCCATACCCAAAAAAAGCTCAGAGTGTTTATTATTTCTGAAAAAAAATAATCTCTTAAAAATCAAGTTGCTGTTCGAACATAAAAATTTATAAAAATGTGCTGGCATACCAACCAAACCAAAACAACAACCTATTATATATTTTACTACCATTCCCATCTTGTAATTCCTATAGAATTGGTATTGAACTATGAATTGATCAACCTATATATCCTTGACACATCTTTCATACAAAAACCCAAACATCCTGTTTAAAATCACTATAGCCGTCTTGCCATCCAAAGTAACATGCAATGGAAGGTAGAGTGTCGGTGGTAGCCCTTTGGATTTTACACTAACGTAGATTGGTATTATCATCCACCGGCACTCCGGCTACAGTTATAACGGATAAAAAATGTTTTGAATCTCCTGACATAACCATCAAAATCATTTTCCTTAAAACAATACTCAAACATGAAAAAATTAATCATAATTACAATGCTTTGTCCCTTTCTTTCCATGTGCCAATCCATCACTATATATGGAAAGATCATCAACCAAAAAATGGAACCCATTGAAGGTGCAACCATAAGCTTGAAAAAGATCAATAATAATGATCAAGAAAAAGACAGGCATACCCTTGCCTCTAATTCAAAAGGTGAATTTACCCTTGAAGATATTATGCTTAATGATACGCTGGTCATTTCAGCCATTGGATACCTAAGTGACACACTAATAATGGACTATCCCCCGCCTGGCACTATAACCTTTGTGCTTAAAGAAAAAACCAAGCTACTGAATGAAGTTATAATTAACACAGGCTACCAGCAATTACCTAAAGAACGAAGCACGGGTTCTTTTTCCCATATATCCAAATCCCTTTTCAACCAGCAAGTGAGTAGCGATATACTTTCTCGACTCGAATCCATTACTCCTGGCCTTGCCATAGACCGAAATACATCAGCAGGTGGAATAATGATCCGTGGCCTTTCCACAATCAACGGCCCCAGGCAGCCTCTCATTATTCTTGATAACTTCCCATATGCAGGAGACATTTCTAACATCCACCCATCTTCAGTTGAAAGCATTACCGTATTAAAAGACGCAGCAGCTGCATCAATTTGGGGCGCCAGGGCTGGCAATGGTGTTATAGTGATCACCACCAAAAAAAGCCGCCTGGGCCAGCCATTATCTATAGAATTTCAGGCCAATAGCAGCATAACAGCTAAACCGGATTTATTCTACCTAAAGCAAATGTCTTCTTCAGAATATATTGAAGCTGAGAAATTTCTTTATTCCAATGGTTTTTTTACGAATGCCCTGTCTACCCCCTGGGGCACTGCACTTTCACCGGTTATAGAATTATTGGTTAAGCAGACCGCTGGAATGATTTCACCAGAAGCTGTCAATGTTCAATTAAAAGCGTTATCGGCAAACGATGTTCGTAATGATTTCAATCATTTTATCTACAAGCCTGGCATCAACCAGCAATATGTCATAAATGTAGAAGGAGGTTCGGCTTCCTCAGCCTGGCTTCTATCCGCAGGTTACGACAGGAATAATGATAATTTGTCGAATCTGTACAAACGTACCAGTCTCAAGGTCCAGAATACCCTCAAATTGCATCCACGAGTTCACATTTTAACTTCTATGCAGTTTACCGGCTCTCAAACCACCAGTGGAAGGCAGGGTTGGGCTGACATGAACACCAATAGCCGCATATATCCTTATTCCATGCTGGCAAGTCCCGACGGCACTCCATTGTCTGTGGCTAAAACCTGGCGCGAACCATTTACCGATACAGTAGGAGACGGCAAATTATTATCCTGGAAATTTTATCCACTCCAGGATTTTAATCATGTTGTCAGTACCCAACAACTACAGGACATAACACTGGATGGCACCCTTCAATACCATATCATCAACGGACTGCGTGCCGAAGTATCTTACCAGTATGAAAAGCAAAGTTCAACAGCAGAGCTTACTAATGATGAAGAAAGTTTTTATACCAGGGATCTGGTTAACCGGTTTACACAGGTAAACCCATTAACAGGAGCTGTGACCTATAAAGTTCCGAAAGGAGCCATTGTCGACAATACATACATTACTACTTTGGCCCATAACCTTCGGGCTGGCTTAGCCTGGACAAAAACAGGCCCAAACAGTATAGCCGCTCTCGCAGGTGCCGAAGTAAGGCAAATCAATACCAACTTTCATAAATTCCGAACTTATGGATTTGATAGATCTATAGGCACATCAGTAAATGTAGATTTAGTCAATACATATCCCAACTATGTTACCGGCGCCTATGAATTTATTCCTTCAGTTAATGCCTATTCAGCAAATCTTAACCGATTTGTTTCCTTCTATGCAAACGGCGCCTATACCTTACAATCAAAATACACGGCTTCTTTTAGTGCCCGGCGTGATGCTTCCAACCTGTTTGGAGTAAAAACCAATAACAGGTGGAAGCCGCTTTGGTCTGCCGGCCTGTCCTGGGATGCTTCTAAAGAAAACTTTTTTAAATTGTCCTTTCTATCCTACCTGAAAATCAGGGCCACCTATGGGTATAGTGGCAATGCCGACCCCAACAGTACCGCCTTAACAACCATAGATTACCTATCAGCTTCTCCCTATACGGGTTCACCCTATGCCCGCTTTGCTGCTTATGCCAATCCTGAATTAAGATGGGAAAAAGTCAATACGCTTAACCTTGGATTGGACTTCTCCACAAATAGCAACAGGCTTTCGGGCTCGATTGAATACTATAGAAAAAAAGCCGAAGACCTCTTAGGTACTTATCCGGTTGATTACACAACGGGTGTGGGTACAACAGTTATGAAAAACGTAGCCAGCATGAAGGGGTATGGATGGGAGATAATGATGAATAGTTTAAATATAAAGAAGCCTGTTCAATGGTCAACCGATTTCAACCTGACCATATACCATGATAAAGTTTTGGAATATTACCTGCCTTCATTATCAGCCAAAAATTTTATCGCAAGCAATAATTTTGTGTCAGGCATCAATGGGAAGCCTGTTTATGCATTATACGCTTACCGTTGGGCAGGTATCGATCCGGCTTCAGGTGATCCGTTAGGCTTATTGAATGGCACTGTTTCCAATGACTATAATGAACTAACAGGCAATTCCATATTGGTCGACCAATTAGCGTATTACGGACAAGTGATCCCTCCTGTTTATGGCTCATTGGGTAATACTTTATCATGGAAGCATTTGTCCCTTACAGTTAGAATAATGTATAAACTCGGATATTATTTTCGCAGGAGTTCCATTAATTATTCAGATCTATTTAACAATAACCGGGGCCATGGAGACTTTGCCCTACGGTGGCAAAAGCCCGGCGATGAGATTATAACCAATATACCTTCCATGGTTTATCCCAATCCAGGCAATAGAGATGTTTTTTATAGTGGGGCTGAACCTTTAATAACAAAAGGAGACCACGTACGTCTGCAATATATCAACCTGGGTTACAGCTTCCCTGTAAAGTCAACAACTGCCTTCAAAGAGATCGGTTTGTTTACTACTATCTCCAATTTGGGATTATTATGGAAGGCCAACAAAGAAGGGTTGGATCCGGAAAATAGCAACTCCCTGCTCCCCCCAAAACAGTTAGCTCTATCCATTAAAGCAATTTTTTAAAATCAAAACAAACTCCAATGTGTACAAATAAATGCTTCCTGATAATTTGTATCTTATTGACCGGCTTTGCAAGCGGTTGCAAAAAATACCTGGAGGCCAAACCTTCTATCAATCTGGCTGTCCCTTCCTCCCTTACCGACCTGCAGGCCCTTATGGATTATTATCCGAAAATGAATAATGTGGATCCTGCCTCTCCCGAAATAAGCTCTGACGATTATTACCTAACAGACGCTGACTGGTTGGCTTTGCCGGATAATTATAAAAGAATGTATACCTGGGAGAAAGATAATCTTTTTACACCCGGACTGAATGAATGGTACCAGTTGTATGAACAGGTTTACATTGCTAATACAGTATTAGAGGCAGTGGAAAAAGTTGAACGCTCATCCCAAAATATCCTGAATTGGAATAATGTAAAGGGCCAGGCGCTTTTCTTTAGAGGAAAAGCCTTTTTAAATGCTGCATTTATCTGGACCAAGGCTTACAATACCACATCTGCAGATACCGAGCCTGGCATTCCCTTGAGATTATCTACAGATTTTAATATTCACTCTGTACGTTCTTCTGTAGCTGACACCTATAAACAGGTGATAGCTGACCTTTCCGAAGCAGCAGCATTGCTACCCATTACACCAATACATAAAATGAGGCCATCAAGACCCGCAGCTTTCGGGCTCTTGGCAAGAGCTTTCCTTTCAATGAGACAATATAAAAATGCAGGCATTTATTCAGATTCATGCCTCGCCTTATATAATACCCTTTTAGATTATAACCACGTTAACACCAGCCGCGCCTATCCCTTTACCCAATTCAATATTGAAGATATCTTCCACAGCCGTATCCCAAGCCCGGCTCCCATCATCAATACCAGGGCAAAAATTGACACCTCCTTATTTCAATTATATAATGAGAATGACCTGCGCAAGACATTATTTTTTAAAAAGAATGCTAATGGATCTTATGCTTTCAGGGGAAGCTATGAAGGCAACCCGGCCCTTTATAGTGGTGTTTCAGTTAATGAAATTTACCTGATCAGAGCAGAAACATATGCACGTGAAAATCTTCCAGGACCTGCAATAGATGTGCTGAATACACTGATGGTGAAAAGATGGAAGGAAAATACTTTTATACCTTTTGTTGTAAATAATGCTGACTCTGCACTCGCTATAATTTTGCAGGAAAGAAGGAAAGAACTGCTCATGCGGGGCATTAGGTGGATGGACATCAAAAGACTGAATGAAGAAGGTGCTGGCATTTCACTTATAAGAAAGATCAACAGCCAGTTAATAAGCTTGCCTCCAAAAGATCCAAGATTTGCCCTGGCTTTACCAGAGGATGTAATTGCCTTATCAGGGATGCAGCAAAATCCACGTTAATAAAAAAGGAGGGGTTCCCTCCTTTTTTATTTTTTAATTGAATTATTAATTTTTGGTTTCTAAAGCATTGGCAACAATAACCTGCTCAGAATTATTATTCAGGTAAGCTTGTAAGTCCTGCATATCGGTGTTAGTCCCTACATGGGGCACCTCTATGATACAGGGTAAATTTCCAAAGCTGCAATCTGAACCGCTCAAATCAGTATCATAAGCTGTGGCAGTCCTGATCTGGCTGGAGGTACCAGTAAAATGCCATTGTTTTCCGCTTAAGGGTTTGTAGGTATAGGCGCTGGCAGTAATTGCTAATACCAAGGCTAACAATGGAAATGATAATTGTAACTTTTTCATAAACTAAAATTTTAAAATCAATAAAGTGCCTACTCTTTTCTACAGGTTTTCGGCTTCCCCAGCTTGCATGGCTGTGGCCACAGCCATGCAGGTTATGCACATAATATTTTGCATTATATCCTAGCTTCAACATTCATACAAAGCATCAATATTTTTTCAACCACCTCTCCTGTTGCAATCTTTGAATTCCCACTGATGTTAATCCAATAAAAAACAGGTTAAACAATACATGTCCCTTCCAGCTCATGAAGCTGATTACACCGCCACAACTGCAAGGCATGTTGGATGTAAAAAATAACATGTAACCCAGGTAAACAGTAAATAGTGATAACAATACTAGTGAAGCCCATAAACCAATCTTCCTTGTAGAATGAAAAATCAGGAGCCCCACCATACATAACTCTGCCAGTGGTACCTGCCAGGCCAGCAGGGGAGCTCCCGATGAAATAAGGGGCGATTGCCCGAGCACCGCCTCAAATCGATGTATAGAAAGAAGTTTGGAAATAGCTGTATAGCCGAAAAGAAAAATGAGTAAAGAAGAGATCAGGTCAATGGTTACAATCCGTTTCATAACGCTGGTTTTGTTATTGATTGTACCACTGGATAAACAACCAAGGATGTTTGCTTATGCTGTATAAAGTTCCTGATTCAATGAGCCGGAATCCAAATAAAATAACTGGCCAATAAGGTTTTTTTACTGGCCAACCTCAAAGTAAAACTGGCCATAAAGGAATTATTGTTTGCGGTAGTCATCCGGCGTTTGGCCGAAATATTTACGAAAAGCCCTGTAAAAGCCTGTTTCATCCTTATAACCACAATCCTTTGCGATCTCATAAATAATCTTATTGGTTTTCATCAATAGCTCCTTCCCTTTTTCCAGCCTTTGTTCTTTTACATAGGCGGCAAAGCTCATTCCATACAATTGCTTAAACCCGGCTTTCAGCTTATATATACTGACATCCCATTGCAAAGCCATATCTTCTGCATTGAATTTCTCCTGCAAGTGTTCATCTATATAGGCTTTTACCCGCTCAATTTGGGCACGCTCGTAAGCAGTTAATTGTATGGTGATTTTGGCCAACATATGTTTGAAGCTTGTAAGTGTGCAGTAACTGGCTACACCTTATAAATCCCATTCCTGATCGCATAGATAACTATTCCTGCCAGGTTGCGCGATCCTGTTTTTTCCATGATACTTTTTCGATACGAGGTGACTGTATGCTCGGATAAATTGGTCAATGGGGCAATTTCCTTACTGGCATATTCCTGGCAAATGAAATATATGATCTCCAGCTCCTTGTCTGTAAGCTGCTCCATATCCTGTCTTTTCAGGGCGGCGGCCTTGCTCAACGCAATTTGTTTGGACAGGGCCAGTGAAGTACTGTTGCTAAAATAGCACTGCCCCCGGCTGACGGCCTGCACAGCCTCCAGGATCTCTTCCACCGTTGAACTTTTCAAAAGGTAGCCCCTGGCACCGGCTTCCAGGGCTTCAATAATCAGTTGACCCTCCTCATACATCGTGAGCCCAATTACTCCCACTTCGGGAAAACGCCGGCTGATCTCCGCTGTAGCCTCAATGCCGTTGAGCACAGGCATCTGGATATCGGTGATCACTACCTCGGGTCGCAACACTTCCACCATATGCACCAGCTCCTGCCCATTACGCGCCTTGCCGGCAATGTGCAACACAGACTCCTTTTGCAATAACTCATTCAGTCCTTCTAAAAACAATGGCAGGTCATCTGCCAGTACGGTAACAATGGGTGCCTTCATATCATTGATGAAATGGTAATTCAATAAAATAATGCGTGCCTTCGCCTATTTTCGATTGCAGATCCACTAGGCCACCAAGCAGAGAGGTTCTGGTATGAATGTTATTAATACCCATGCCCTTTGAAGGGCCCAATTCAAAACCCTTCCCGTTATCCCGGCAATCTATCAGCAATCTTTCTTCCTTTTCCATGATGGTGATGCTGATATAACGGGCCTCCGCATATTTCACCGTATTATGCACCATCTCCTGCAGCATCCGGTAGATCTGTATGGCCATCTCCTGTGGGATGCTGCGCTCCACCTGGTAATCGAAAAGTATAAATATGGTTTGCTGTTTATGATACTGATCAAAAAAACGTCGCAAGGCCTCCGGTAAGCCATTATCCATCAGAACTCTCGGTGTAAGGTTACGGGCTATCCCGCCCAGCCGCTCTCCTACATGGTCAATTTGTGCACAGGCTTTTTCTATTTTGGCCTGTGCTTCTGTATCGAGATCTCTTAGTGCCTGTAATTGCATCCGTGTCAGTGAAAGGGTGGGTCCCAGCTCATCATGGAGGTCATGGGCAATGCGGTTTTGCTCGTGCTCTTTTAATTCTGCTTCCTTTAAAAAATAACCAAGCTGTCGCCGGTAATTCCTTCTTTGCTGCTGCACAATCATGAGCGCAAGAGAAAACAAGGCAATGGCAAAGGCCACGCTGGCAATTAGTACTGCAGTAAATATCGACGCTTGATAGGCATCCATAAAATGGCAAAAGCAAAAATGATATTGGTGATGAAATTGATGCAGGCCAGGATGAAGAATATCCGCACCCTGAATAATTTACTCAACCCGGCGCCAAAAATTAAAAACCCTTCCACAATAGCTGTATAAGTGAATAACACCACCAACCCTATACAGATCAGGAACACAGGATGCCTGACTAAAGAGGCTACGGGCTTTTCGAATAAAAGATACAGCATGCCCACACTGAGTAACACAATAACAATGGAACGACCAATGGTAAAGTAAGAGCTGAACACATGGATGGGTGCAATCATGAAATTATCTACTATCCAACCTGTAATAAACAGCGACTGCAAGGCAAAGTAACGGGCACGTATCTTTCCAAAAAGCCGCCATCTCCAAAACTGCAGTCCCAGGAGCAATGACTCCACCAGGGCATAGGTATTATAACCAATAGCATTATAATAACCTGCCTGCATAACGGCAATCCCCAACAACTCGTAATACAGTCCTGTCCACATCAGCCACAGAAATGGCCAATAGGCCGGGGAGGTTTTCCTGAAACGCACCCAGCCTATTATGGCGCCAATTGAAATCGATAAGCTTAAAAAGCTGTTTACAATAAAATTCATAGCAGCTTACGTGTTTAAAGGCGACCCACCCGGGCAAATATCCGGGCAACGGCCACCATTTTCCAGAATCACATCATCATCTGCCGCCAGGCTTGCCGAAACGCTATTGTTTACCATATCCTCCCCATCGGCATCAACACCCACCACTACCGCATGTAGGAGCATGTTTTCATCCATGCCATAATAGATGCGCACCCCGCTGCAGCCATCCTGTACCAGCAACTGGTCAATCGCCTCCCTGTCAAATGTTTCGCAAATAGGTAAAAGGTTCAGCCCCTGGTAGGCAGGCTGTAAAATTGATTCACGGTTGGCACGGAATGTACGGGTCATCTCCGCAGCCGTTGCCAAACTAATAAAATGATTCATAGTGTAAAAATTTATGCTGCAAATTCTTAAGCCGTAGTAGCATAAACAACCCCGTTTCCGGGGTTTTTTATTTCCTTTTACTATATATCATTTCTCGTCAAAACTTCCCTGGAAACAGGATTGCGCTACCCTGTTGTGACCTGCCATCTTTGTGACACCAATTCCGACTCTTATGAAACCCATACCCAACCGGATAGTTATCTATCCCAAAGATGTGATGAACATCACCGGCCGCAGGGAGCGCACAGCCCGCAAGCTGCTGACCCTCATCCGCAAAAAACTTCGAAAAAAAAGAAATGAATTCATCACCCTACATGAGTTCTGCCACTTCACCGGCCTCCAACCCGAACACGTCACCATTTTTCTTAAATAAAATCCATAACAATGAAACAAATCAGAATTACAGAATTCTTTGACTACGACAGGGCAAGCTTCCTTGAATTTCTCAACCTTGACCGCACCGAATCGGTGGTGGTATGCCTCCCCAAGGACAGCAGCCTGGATGAAGGCGAAACCTGCCTCTCTGACTATTACCGGCTGCTCTACGTGCTCCATTCACTCACCCCGCTCACGCACGAAGTATTCTACACCTGCCCCGACCCTTATGAATCAGGTGAATTTACCCTCGTCATCTTTCCCAAGGACTTTGACCAGCTGGCCAGTTACCTCTGGGAGGTGGTACAAGGCTATAACTATGTGACAGACGAGTATATAGATTTTGAACTGGAATCCATGAAGGCAGAGAGCTACCTCAAAGAAGATCCTAAGGGTTCCAACCTGCCCTTTTACCGGTTCATACTGGAGCTGCACCAGCAGTTTGACCGTGAAGAATAAGCGGTATTCAAATTTGCCGTCAATTGTAGTGTTTCTGGAAACCCCTGTTTACAGGGGTTTCAATTATAAAGGAAGTACAATACGGCCCTTCAAGTTTATTCGAATATATTGTTGCTCTGATAGTTAGATGACTTTTAAAATTTTATTCAATTATCTATCATCCTTGTTGGCTTACATTTTGCTTATCATCATTCGCACATACACCCACCATATGAAAAGAACTACATTACAATTTCCTACCATAATTGAACTAATAGATTTTGAATTAACGGTATATCCCAAGGATATATATACCAATAAAAAGCAAGTTACCCTTACTGCCCATTTTACTGAGGCTGAAACAGCATTAGCAATAGCAGGTTTTCAAGCTGTTATTGTAGAAGAAACTAAAGAAGCATATTAACCAATTATAACGCAAAAGGTCTTACAAGTGAAAAGTTCCTTTTTCCGCCGCAATTATTTGAATAATTATTAGATGATAATTCACTTTACAATCATTACACCAGGCGTCCTTGATATAAACACATAATAAATTTTAAAATAGAACTTTACCCCTGGATCTATAGAATATACAGATCGTGGTTTTTAAATAATTGTCATTAACGCTTATAGAAGGCCAATAATCCTATTGAACAGAGCCCTGGCTAATGGTTTTTTATTAAAAATTGGTGCACGCTTCCTGGTTTCACTTAAATACATTTCCTCGGCGGCGTATTGTTACTGCTTATTTGCCAGCACATGGATACTGCTGGCGGATTACATAAAATACATCAGGAAGTTTTCGGTTGCCCTTGCAGGTTAACAGTAAGTTTACTAAGGGATCTTTCATGGCATTCATTAGCAAATCCTATGGACATTACCCTAATTTCGCCACCTTTATATTAACTGCTTATTCTTAAACATGTACATATAACCATTATGGCCAGCTTTCATACCAGGATTGTTGTAGATGCCAAAGAATTTTACTTTCAATTCAATAAAGTGGTTACCCCTGAAGGGGTGAAATATTTCGTAAATGTTTTGGATCTACGGGGAGTACTTACCTCCTTTGAAGTAAAAGACAGGTATGAAGGCGATTGGTACGTTGTGTTACCAGCACCCCAATGGATTCTGGATGCCGGACCTGCCATTTTCAGGGCCATAGCAGCACATACGGATGAATGCTCATTTGGATAGTCCATTATTTGACCCTGCTGACGTCAATTCATTATCCCAAAGCTTTTCTACTGGCTTTTATATTATTATAATATTTAAGAGTATGTACTTATAGGAAGTGCAGTCGTTTATAGCTAATTATGTACTCGAAATGAAGCTACCCGTTGTGGAATGTTCATTCCTACAACCCGTACTGGATAACCATTCATTTTAACGCATTCGATTTGGTAAAAGCTCCGGACCTGCAAAGGCCGGAGCTTTTAATTTTTTGCTACCGCTCACATTATTCGTCGTCTAATTAGAACTTTTATTGCCGTTTGATGGTAGAAGATGCGGACCAGATGACTAAACGCATATAAGCACCCGGCTGTCCACAGATAGGCTTTGCTTCTTTATCCATGGCCTGGAAGCGGGCCAACTCTTCTCCACACACCTGTGGCCAGCAAATACTGGTATCGGTAGCTAGCAAATTGCCCCAAACATCTTTTTTATCTATCACATAGGCGATGGATTGGCAGCGATGTATTTCTTCATGTTGTTGCTTTTGGCAGGCCTGTAGCAGGCATGCCAGCACAAGAAGGCTAAGCAGGTAGGATATTACATTTTTCATAAGGATTGGGTATACAAAGAAAGAAGGCCACCGGGTGAAATGCAATACGCAGATACACTTAATTTACCGGATTGGAATCCGTTTCCCAGGCAAACTGGCGGTGAAAAGATTCTATTGATCTATACGGCCTTCAGGCATGTCTGTGCTTCACTTTTTTCGAGAAAGTCCCTGTACCAGAAACCCGAGTCTTTTACAATTCTCTTTTGCGTGGCATAATCCACGTATACCAGCCCGAAACGTTTCCCATAACCCTCTGCCCATTCAAAATTATCAGTGAAACTCCATGCAAAATAACCACCTACCTTCAATCCCTCCTGTTTGGCTTTCAGCACTTGAGCCAGGTACCTTTGAAAGTATTGTATGCGCTGCGGATCATGAACATGACCATTTTCAAGACGGTCATTAAAGGCCGCCCCGTTTTCAGTAATCATGAGCTTCTTTATCCCATGATAATTATCAAAACGCTTCAACATGTTGTAAATACCTTCAGGATACACTTCCCAGTCCAAGGCTGTTCGTTCTACCCCTCTTTGGCTGGCTTTGACAAGTTTTGCGTGTAAGTAGGGCATCAAAGAGCTGTATTGTACTACTTCCCTTGTGTAATGCTGAAGCCCTATAAAATCCATATCAAACCGAAGCATTTGTTCATCTCCATTACGCATGTATTTTTCCAATTGCTGCAATACTTTCAGATCGTGCCAGGGATATCCATCACCCAGCAAAGGCTCTATGAACAAACGATTGGTGATTACATCCACTTTTTGTGCTGCCTCTATAGACTGTTTGGAATCATCGATGGGGTCTACCTGCGCACAGGAGTAAGTGGTGCCGGCTTGCAAATTACTGTTAAACGATTTGATGAGACGCCCTCCCAAGGCCTGGCACAAAGCGGCGTGGTGCACAGCAGGAAGATAATTGGCCAACCCTTTTTTACCCGGTGCATGCTGACCCAAAAAATAACCGGCACCTGTAAATACCACAGGCTCATTCAACACCATCCAGTTTTTAACCCTGTCGCCAAATCTTTTCAGGCAAAAACTAACATACGCTTCAAACCAGTTGACTATATCCCTGTTGGTCCATCCTCCTTTCTCTTCCAGGGCCTGGGGCAGGTCCCAGTGGTAAAGGGTGATCCAGGGCTCAATTCCACATTCCAGGCAAAAGTTGATCAACTGGTCGTAATACTCCACTCCTTTTTCATTGACTATTCCCGTACCGTTGGGAAATAATCGCGACCAGGACAAGGAGAATCTGAAATGCTCAATATTCAGAAACTGCATTAAAATAATATCCTGCATGAAACGATGATAAAAATTGCAGGCTGTTTTACCAGTATGACCTGCGTATATCTTTTTAGGCATGCCCGTAAATGCATCCCAGATGGACAAACCTTTACCGTCTTCATTATAGGCACCTTCTACCTGGTAGGCCGAAGAGGAAACACCCCAGGTGAAATCGTTTCCAAAATCACTTGCATGCATGCTCAAGCCTTTAATTGATAAAAGATCTTTTTTAAAATAAGCTCACGGAATTTCGAAGGGCTGGTCACTGGTTCATCCACTCCGTATTTTTTCTTTGTTTCATGAGTTTGATCCAGGATTTCATCCAGGATATATTCTGTCTCATCCGGAAAACTTAATAAGGCCTGGTATTCCTCTTCCATCCAATTTTTCACCTCTTCATAATGCTTAAGCTTCAGGTTTTTCAATACCGGCACACCCAATAATTTCAGGGCTGCGGCATTGCATTGTTGTTCATACTGCCCTTTCATGGGAATCACCAGCAGCTTCTTTTTTAGATACAGCACCTCTGAAGGTGTTTGAAAGCCTGCACCGCAAACTACGCCCTCAGCAGAGGCCATGCTGCGAATAAAGCCATCATGTTCCACCGGGCGTATTACTATATTACCCATGGTATAGGCAGTATCGCTATGCTTTGAAAAAACTTCCCAATTCTTATCCTGGAACAGGGAAAAAAACCTGATGAGTTTTTGATCACTATAAGCAGGCAGGTACACCGTATAATGTCCATTGTTGGATGTAGCGAGTTGCCTGATCTCCTGACGTATGATAGGCGTGAAAATGTTTTTATCATAAGGAAGGAAATGAAAGCCATACCGGGAGGAGGCAGGCGCATAGTGCTTCAAAACAGCCTTGCCTAACAAATCAGTTTTCTTTGGTTTAGGCGCGCCCTTTTTTATGACCGATGCCTGGTGACTAAACCCAATGCATGGCTGATTCCTGATGAAACAGGCCCAGGAACTTACAGGCTCAAAATCGGAGATCACCAGGTCGTACTCCTCTACCGGCAGTTGCCTGATCTCGTGAAACAGCCGCTTGATCCTGCTTTTTTTATAGGTCTGGATATAATCAATACCCCCATTCTTTCCAAATACAAAACAAAGCCCATGCAGCCTGTATTTAATAGGATATGGCAGGTCCACATCTACCTGTGTGCCACTTAGTAAAATATCCACCTGGGCTCTTTTTTGCAGCAAAGGGATCACCTCCCGTGCTACCGTAATATGACCATTTCCCGTTCCCTGGATAGCATATAAAATTTTCATAAGGTTATTACATGGCTTTTTAATGCATCGAATTCCCTGACCATATTGGCAAACAATTGTTTGGACGTTAATTCTTCTTCCTGTTGAGTGGATGGGATCCCGCTATCCTTATAATAAAAGATCTTCCATTGGCCCTGGTGATATTCCAGGGCAGAAAGGTTTTCAATCCAGTCGCCCGAATTCAGGTAAACAATGCTACCCTTAGCCGTGTTGATCTCCTTTACCTGGGGCTGATGGATATGGCCGCAAACCACGTAATCGTAGTGATTCAGAATGCCAATTTCCGCTGCTGTGAATTCAAAATGATTGATATAGGAAACTGCCTTTTTTACGCTGTTCTTGATTTTTCCGGATAGTGAAATTTTACCCCTATCCAGGATCTTTTCAGATACGTAGTTTACCAACCGGTTGAAAAGTATCAACCCGTCATATCCCATGGCTCCCAGTTTAGCCAGCCATTTCGAATGCCGCATGGTCACATCAAATACATCGCCATGAAAAATCCAGGCCTTTTCATTATTATCCAGCTCCAGCACCAACTTATTGACAATGGCAAAAGAGCCCATTTTAAAACCCTCCACTTTTCTTAGCACTTCATCATGATTGCCCGTGACATAATAGACCTTAACCCCCCTTGGAGATCCATTTCATGATATGCCGTATCACCCGCATATGTGATTTGGGCCAGTACCTTTTATTGAATTGCCAGATATCAACTATGTCGCCATTTAAAACCACCGTTGTAGGTTTAATGGATTGCATATAACCAAGCAATTCGCGGGCATGACATCCATAGGTGCCCAGGTGAACATCTGAAATCACTATTACATCTACCTTGCGCTTTGCTGGTTTTTCCATGATCGAAAATTTATCAAGGCATTTTTAATGACTGGCAAGCAGCACATTTCCACCAACAAATTACCAGTTACAGGTAACCGTAATGTTACCTCAACATTATATAATTGTAAACTGCCCTGCCTACCCGAAAAACAGCTTTCTTTTGCAGTCATGAATGCGCCTGGTGCATTTGAGTTATTGTTATTTTATAAAGGCCGACCGAGTTACTATACGCTTTGGCAGGAAGGAGATCTGTATATTGGCGAACCTGTCCGGCACCATTTTTACGAAAGACATCAGTTTCCCTGTTTTATAGTCAGGAGCATTCAAAATATACCTGTAGTGGAAGGAATAGACGATACCAGGATGATAGCTGACATACAGAAGGCATTTCAAAGCATTCGGTAAAGCGATAACAAATACCTAACACAAAGACAAGATTGGGTTAACACCCTATTCATGCAACGGGGCATTACTTTGCTACTCTCTTTAACTGTTTCCGTCCAGCAGTGGTCCAACAAAGCCGGGTAAAACCCGGCTTTCACATTCCATTCAGAAATAAGATTTCTTTTGTTTCAAAACCAGCTTTATTCTTGTTTGGCTGCCATGGTCCTACGATCATTGACCCAATAACTTAGATGGCCTGCCTCTTCTACAAAATGCAGTACCTTGTTTTTGATGTCATCTCTTAGCATCCTGGTTTGCTGCCATATACCCTCCGGGCTGCCTTTGAAACCGGCAGGATCGGGGAAAGACCAGGTCAACCGTTTAGAAATACCAGGAAATATGGGGCTTTCTTCACGCGCCGATTCATCACATAAAGTGATGACACCCTGGTAATGCCTGCCCATGGTGAACAATTCGAAGATGTCTCTGGATGGAATATCCCTGGTATCTATATCGATCTCATTCATTACCCCTGTTACCAAGGGATCCTGGACGCCCTTTTCCAAACCAGCACTTTCAGCCTGGAATATATGAGATCCTAAATGGTTGAGAAAGGCCTCGGCCATGATGGTCCTGGCATCGTTATGCGCACATATAAACAATATCTTGATCATAGTATTTATGCATTAGTAAAACCTCTACACTCCAGCAGGTTTTAACCGTTAAGGGGCGCTCATTATACAGAGCTTCCTGTAATATATGCGTAATTGTTCCGATTCTATTATTAAGCTATTGTTATCAAATTATGAACAAATGAACAGCCATTGGAGTGGATAAAGCAAACGATTGGCTATAGCATTGAATAGCAGTCATTTTTAAAAATAGAAAGCTTTTTAAAGCTCATCCTGGCCATCATCATTAAATTGGCAGGCTGGTTATTTTTAATTAAATTACTATTAGCGAGTCAAGTTAATAGCAGGTGTTCTTATCATTTGTAACGCATAAATCTTTGCATATGGAAAAGAATCCTTTACCGGACAAAAAACAGCCGGAGGTTCATCTCACTCCCCATGAACTTTTCAACAAACACATGGCCGACCCTCACCACCAATTCACCGAAGAGGAAATCAAAAACCTGGAAACGAAGCCAGAGGCAGATCCGGAGTTTGAAAAAAAAGAAAAAATAAAGCTC
Source organism: Bacteroidota bacterium (assembly GCA_023415275.1). Lineage (GTDB taxonomy): Bacteria > Bacteroidota > Bacteroidia > Chitinophagales > Chitinophagaceae > Flavisolibacter. The sequence goes on along the minus strand of JAEZLJ010000096.1, from coordinate 12,097 downwards.
GATGAGTTAACCAATGAAATGGGTACACATCCGCTGAATCCTTATGAAATCCTGGATAACGATTGAGCCCTGTTTGATTATTGGATGGAATTTCCCTTTTCCGACTGATTGACAATACATCTTTCTTTCAGGCTATTTGCCATGGAAGGATCTCTCATTTACATATGCAGGAGCCATTATTGTTCCATATGTTTTTATATTTTCCTTACCATATGCAGATAGGATATAACACAACACCAGGGCTATACTTCAGGAACATGTACAAAGGGTCAACTTCTTTTTGGCCAATTCAGGTTCACGCAAAAATAAATCTCGGTACTGCATTAAGACTTCAACTCACCAATTAATATTACATTTAATTATCGATATATTTTAGTTAATCCAACCTCTGTTTCTACAGGGGTTTATTTTTGCCCCTACCTGCGTCAGTGAACCACAATATCAGTTGATTATTCCGCTCTCTGCAGCTGAACTGATCGCATGCTGCCAGGTGAACCTCAGAAGGTTGCGGAAATAAAATAGCCGGATAGTAAGAGACGTCTTCCTATCACCATCTGCAATTGGCTTGTAACTGGCCGGTATAGCCCAGGGCTTGTTCAGTTTAAATGGCATCACCTGCTGAATTGTACCTGAGTGACTAGGGATAAGATTAAGTAGTATAAACCTTATGTTGTAATGAAAACCAATTGGTTTTCATTAAAATCATTAGGAAAGATGCAAGGCATAAGAATTGTAACTATACAATTGCCCTAGCATAAGTACCCTAGTCGTTTTTAATACAGTACCCTTAAGTGAGTACCCTAATCGCTTTTTAATGCCATACCCCTAGGTTCATGCCTCTGCCACCAGAGGCATTTTCTTTTTAACTATCTTTTGTTTAATAAAATTGGAAATCAATGCTTTATATTTTAAACATTATTCTATTTTTTTTAGCTTTGCATTTTCCCCACTATTTATTTTATGCATAAGCCCCCCAGGAAAACTGTGCTTCATGTGGATGATGATCCTGATGATAGAGATTTGATTGCAGAAGCCATTAAAAATGCAGATTGTAATTTGTTGATACACCAGGAACCAGATGGGCATGAAGGATTGAGTTATTTACATCAATGTAAAGCAGAAGGCCATTTGCCATGCCTGATCATATTGGATATGAACATGCCCAGAATGGATGGAAAGCAAGCCAGTAAACTCATCAAAGCTGATCAAGCCCTTTCCGAAATTCCACTTATTGTGTTTACTACCTCATCCTATCATGTAGATACACAATACTTCAAAGACCAGGGGATTCAAATGATTACCAAACCCACCAGTTTAAAAAACCTGTCAAGTGTTATTCATCAATTACTGGAGCATTGTCCCCCAGAATAATACGGTATCGAATTTGCACCGCTGTTGATACATTACTCTTTTATCATTGGAAATGGCCGGTTTTTATACTGGCTTTTTTCCTTTCATGAATAAAACAACCAGGCTAACTATTTTTGATTGGTAGTTCCAGCAAATGCGTAGCCAATTTATGTTGTTTATCTATCCCACTATAATTGACAGTATAAGGGTACATTACCCAAGTGACGTAGCAGGTGGTTTTTGCATCGGCTTTGCCTGGCTGCTTTTAGCCGTTTATCTGATGGAAAGACTAAAGAAGAAAACTGACGTAGAACAAAGAAGAAAGATGATCCGGCCTCAACCGTAGCTTATCTGATGGCACGGGATTTTATACTTTTGCAACCAATGGTCAGGTGGCTACATAAATTGTTGTTCGTTGCCATCAGCTTTTCCTTTTTCATTTCTGCGACAGAAATGGATTTGGGAGACTGTCACAACACCTTTTTTGATGATTATGATACCTATATCAAAACCGAGCAGGTTTCCTTTGAGCAATCAACAGCAGAGCAACCGGTACTAGACACCTATGCCCTCATTCACTTCGCTTTTTCTTATTATCAATTACCAGGGCAACAAGAATCTTTCATTTTTAATCAGGTCAAAGACTGCCCTAACACATCACCGCCAAAAATCTTTCTCCGAAACTCAGTCTGGCGCCTTTAATACACATCATTCACTTATTCAAGTAATCGCAACCTGCGTTTACCCTTTAGCAATTACTGCCATCTAAAGCGGGTTAAACTTTTGTCTTCTTAATTTATTTATTCCATGAACTTCTTTGACCGGGTTATCCATTTCTCTATTTATAACAAATTGGTAATTGGCTTCTTCACCCTTGCCTTGATTGCCTGGGGCATTTATTCTGCAGCACACCTGCCCATTGATGCCCAACCTGATATTACCAATAACCAGGTGCAGATAAGCACAAATGCTCCCACACTGGGCGCACAGGAAGTGGAGCAGTACATCACAGCGCCCATTGAACTTTCACTGGCCAACATCCCGAGGGTAATAGAAAGCCGGTCTATCTCCAGATCAGGCCTTTCTGTGGTAACAGTGGTATTTGACGACAAGGCAGATATTTACTGGGCACGGCAACAGGTAGCCGAACACTTAAAAGAAGCGGAAGCAGAAATACCAAAAGATGCCGGCACTCCTGTCATGTCTCCCATTTCTACTGGTTTGGGTGAGATCTATCAATATATCATCAAGCCAAAGCCGGGTTATGAAAAAAAATACACTGCAACTGATTTACGAACCATTCAGGACTGGATAGTTACCCGTCAGTTGGCGGGCACACCAGGGGTGGCAGAAATCAATGGCTGGGGTGGATATGTGAAGCAATACGAAGTGGCTGTTAATAATGAGCAGTTAAATGCTATGAATATCACCATTCCCGAACTCTATACTGCCTTGCAAAACAACAATGAAAATACGGGTGGTTCTTACATAGAGCAACAAAACAATGCCTACTTCATCAGGGGCCTGGGCAAAGTCAATTCCCTTGCCGACATCGAAAAAATAGTGGTGAAGAATGTAAACGGAATCCCGGTATTAATTCGTGATGTGGCAACAGTCCAATATGGAACAGCCACCAGGTACGGCGCTGTTACCTATAATGGCAAAGGCGAAGTGGTAGCAGGTGTGGTGCTTATGCTCAAAGGGGAAAACTTCAATGAGGTAATTCAGCATGTGAAAGAACGAATGGTACAAATTCAAAAATCTTTGCCGGAAGGCATAGTGATTGAACCGATTATCGACCGTACAGAATTGGTGGGAAGGGCTATTGGTACAGTGGAACATAACCTCATAGAAGGTGCATTGATTGTCATTTTTGTTTTGGTGCTGTTGCTCGGGAATTGGCGGGCCGGGTTAATTGTTGCCTCGGTCATTCCGCTTGCCATGCTATTTGCCATTTCTCTCATGCGGCTCTTCGGAGTGTCAGGCAACCTGATGAGTTTGGGAGCGATTGACTTTGGTTTGATTGTAGACGGTGCAGTGATCATTGTGGAAGCCACGCTGCATCATCTGTACAGCAGAAGCGATAAAAACTTACTTACGAAACAGCAGATGGATGAAGAAGTATACCATTTCGCTTCCAAAATCAGAACATCAGCCGCTTTTGGTGAAATCATTATCCTGATTGTATACCTGCCCATTCTTGCCCTCGTAGGCATTGAAGGCAAGATGTTCCGACCTATGGCAGAAACAGTTGCTTTTGCCATCCTGGGTGCTTTCATTCTTTCCCTTACCTATGTACCAATGGTAAGCGCCTTGTTTTTAAGCAAAAAAACAGCACACAAAAGAAGCATTTCCGACCGTATCATAGAAGGCATCCAACGCTTTTACTTACCCCTGCTCAACGCCTCGTTTAAGATGAAAAAACTAATTGTTGCCGTTTCTATCATCCTGCTTGTTATTACCTATTTTGCTTTTAAAGGTTTGGGCGGCGAATTTATTCCCACACTCGAAGAAGGGGACTTTGCCGTTGAACTCAGGCTGGGCCAGGGCACCTCTTTATCCAGTACCATTGAAGTATACAGCAAAGCAGAAAAAATTCTCTTGCAGCGTATACCGGAAATTAAAACAGTCGTTACCCGGATAGGTACAGCAGAAATTCCAACAGACCCCATGCCCATTGAAGGAGGCGACATGATGCTTGCCATGAAACCTAAAGACGAATGGAAAACTGCCACCACGCAGCAGCAAATGATTGAAAAAATTGAAGAAGCCTTAGCTGTTATTCCCGGGCTTGCAGGTGAAGTGTCGCAGCCCATGCAAATGCGTTTCAACGAACTTATTTCAGGCATTAAACAAGACGTTGCTATTAAAATCTTTGGTGACAATATAGATGAATTGGTCACCCAATCCAACAAGGTGGCAGCTATCGTTAGCAAAGTAGAGGGTGTGACAGAACCTTACATTGAAAAAGTAAGCGGTTTGCCGCAAATATTGGTGGATTACAACCGCGATCAACTCGCCCAATATGGACTAAGCATTTCTGATGTAAATATGGTGCTCAAAACAGCATATGCCGGCAATGTGGCTGGCGTCGTCTTCGAGGGAGAAAAGCGTTTTGATATGGTTATCCGGTTAGTAGAGAATCAGCGGCAGGATATGACGGAAATCCAAAACCTGTTCGTGCCTTTACCAAGCGGTGGCAAGATACCATTGAGCGAAGTAGCCACCATAAGCCTCAAAAATGCACCGGCACAAGTATCAAGGGAAAACGGGAAGCGCCGCATATTCGTTGGCTTCAATATACGAGGTAGGGATGTGGAATCTGTGGTTAAAGAAATTCAGGAATTGTTAACCCAAAAGCTAAAGCTGCCAGCCGGGTATTACATTACTTACGGAGGTCAGTTTGAAAACTTACAGGCAGCCAAACAACGACTTTCTATTGCTGTTCCGGTAGCCTTATTGCTCATCATCATCCTGCTTTATTTCACCTTCCATTCCATGGGGCAGGCATTGCTCATTTTTACAGCCGTACCATTATCGGCGATAGGCGGTGTATTGGCCCTGCTCATCCGGGGAATGCCTTTTAGTATTTCGGCAGGTGTCGGCTTCATTGCCCTTTTTGGCGTAGCGGTGTTAAATGGCATTGTGCTCATTAGCCAGTTCAATCATTTAAAGCAAGAAGGCATAAGCGATATATATGAAAGAGTGCGTCAGGGAACGCTCATCAGGCTCCGGCCGGTCATTATGACCGCTTCCGTTGCCTCACTAGGCTTTTTGCCAATGGCTATTTCCACATCCGCAGGTGCCGAAGTGCAAAAGCCGTTGGCAACGGTGGTCATTGGTGGATTGTTAACTGCTACTATTCTCACCTTGATCGTTTTGCCAAATCTCTATATTTTATTTTCAGGAGAAGGAAAAAGAAGGAAAATGAAACCAATAACCACAACACTTATAATAATTTTTTTCATGGGAACTTGTCTTTTTGCTTCTACCCATGCCATGGCACAAGCTAAACCCATCACCTTACAAGACGCGCTGAATACGGCCTTACAAAATAACCTGCAAATAAAGAGTGCCAACCTCTCTGTACAACAACAGGCAGCTTTACAGGCCTCGGCTTTTGATGTACCACGTACAGAATTGATGTTGCAACAAAGCCCTTCAGACATTGGTGACATGGACAACAGTATAGGTGTCGTTCAGCCTTTTTCACTTCCTGTTGTTTATCGCAACCAGGCAAAGCTGTTGAAAAGCCAAACGGAATTGGCTAAAGGGGAGCTGAACCTTACCAATTTCGAGATCACCAAAAAAGTGCAACTTTCTTATATAGGCTTTCAATATAGTTTTGAACGTTTGCGAATGTTGAATAGACTGGACAGCATCTATCGAAAGTTCAAGGAGAGAGCCGAATTAAGGCAGCAGGTAGGCGAAACCTCTAATCTTGAAAAGTATACGGCGCAAAACAAATACTACGAAATACAGTTACAGATTAAACAGGCTAAGATTGATTTGCAAACTGCCGAAATTAGCTTGCAAAACCTGTTAAACGTACGAGAGGATTTACAACCTGTAGATTCACCGTTAACAAAACTTTCCCTACGAGTCAATCCTGACACTACTTTTTCTAACCATCCACAATTACAGTTACATGACCAACAACTAATTGTTGCTAATGCAGAATATCAATTAGAGCGAAGCAGGCGTTTGCCAGATTTTAACATTGGCTATTTTCACCAGTTCATTCTTCCGGGCTTCAATCCGGCTAACGTGAAAAGGGAATATACACCTGGAACAAGAATAGCAGGCTTTCAAATTGGCACCACTGTTCCGCTCTTTTCAAAAGCGCAAAAAGCAAAGATCAATGCTGCCAAAATCAATACAGCGGTAGTGCAGTCGCAAACTTTATCGGCAAAAGCAACGCTGCAAACCCAATACCTCACCCAATACAACGAATACCTCAAACAGAAGGAAGGCCTGGATTATTACGAACAGCTTGGATTAACACAGGCCGATGAAATCATTCGCATCTCAGAAATCAGTTACAGGTTGGGCGAAATTGGTTATGTAGAATACATTCAAAACCTCACAATGGCTTTTGATACCAAACTTAAATACCTGGAAGCATTGAATCTCTACAACCAGGCGATTATTGAACTAAACTATGTATCCGGAGGAAAGTAAATGAAACAGGAGTACAACTACCACCATTATTCAGTCAAACTTTTTCAAATGAAATTAATCATCGATAATATAAGATTCGCAATGTTTCTGGCTGCAGTAGTAATAGGTTTTTCATCATGTGGGAATTCCTCAACAAAAACCACGGAAGAAACAGAGACTAAAGCTGAAACGATCCCACAGCCAGCAGGCATTGCAGAAGTGACACCTGCGCAAATGAAAGCCGTGGGCATTGAGTTAGGTAGCATAGAACAGAAAAATCTTTCCAGTGTGGTAAAAGCAAATGGCCAGTTGACAGTGCCTCCTCAGAACAGGGCAGTTGTCAATGCTTTAGTTGGTGGCGTTATACGCCGCATCAATGTTATTGAAGGTCAGCAGGTGGTGAAAGGACAAACCGTAGTGGCCATAGAAAATCCAGACTTCATCCGGCTGCAGCAGGACTATCTTATGTCAAGAGACAATATTGTTTATTTGGAACAGGAATATGAAAGACAACGTCAACTTAAAGAAGCAGATGCAGGTATTGGTAAGGTCTATCAGCAGGCATCTGCCAGCTATGCAGCCGAAAAATCCAAACTACAAACACTGGAAGCTCAACTCAGACAAATACACATTAACCCTTCGCAGGTCCGTAAAGGCAACTTAATCACACAAGTACCTGTGTTGGCACCCATTAGCGGTACAGTAGGAAAAATTAATTTAAGTGTGGGTACATACACCGATGCGTCAAACCCTATCATGGAAATTGTGAACAATGGCACAATCTATTGCGAATTGCAGGTTTTTGAAAAGGACCTAGCCAAATTGAGAACAGGTCAGAAAATAAACTTTGTGTTGACAAACCAGGATAACAAACAGGTTTCAGGCCAGGTTTATGGAATCAATAAAACATTGGATACCAGTGTAAGAGCCGCCACCGTTCATACAAAAATTAACAATACAGCTCCTTTGAATTTAATTGCGGGGCAGTACGTAACAGCACTGATAGAAACAGGTAAACAATCTGTACAGGCTGTACCAAAAGATGCCATTGTAAAAGCTAATGATAAGACATACATCTTTGTTTTTAAAGGGATAGAAAAAGAACCGGTGAAAAGAGATGCTGAGGATAAAGAAGTAGACACTAAAAGCCTTCAGGAAAAATACCTTTTCAAAATGACAGAGGTAATTACAGGCGTAGAAGAATTGGGTTATGTAGAAATACGGTGGATAGAAGAATTAAAACCGGGTTCAAAAATAGCAACCAAAGCTGCTTTCTATCTCTATTCAAGTATGCAGAGTATAGAAACCGATGATTTGTAAAATAATAACCACACATTAAATAATATGAGAGTATTAGATAATTTAAAACAAAAAGCAAGGAAGCTCAAATCAGAAGCGCAGGTGTTGATGATCGCTTATAAAGACAAAAGAACGCCTTCATCAGCCAAAATCCTCATTGGAATAACAGTAGGTTATTTGCTAAGTCCCATTGATTTAATTCCAGACTTTATACCTGTGTTGGGAATATTAGACGACCTGGTAATAGTACCAGCATTGATAGCTCTATCCATCAAGCTCATTCCCGTAATAGTTTTACAAGATGCCAGGGAACAATTGATCAACAATCCTCAACGATACAAAAAGAACAATTGGTTCTTTGCCATTGTAATTATTATAATCTGGCTGTGCGTTCTATACTTTGTTTACGTCCAGGTAAGAAGGTTGTGGAAGTAATGCCTTCGGTGTCTATTTTCCTATAAATGGCATTGGCTTGCCCATTTCTTGTTCATTCTCCTCACTCAACTTGAAAATTGATTATTGAAAATTATTTTCTCTACCCCATTAAGAGTGACTGCCATAAATATTGTCTCTGCCACCTAATCCTTCCACATTCGAAATTCCCCCGACTATTTAATATGTAATATGTAAGATTTAATATTTGAATGAACTCAGTTTCAGCTTCCTACTACTACTAATTTTTATATTTCCTTTTTACCTTTTGAATTTCCATTGAACATTGATTGTTGATAATTGAATATTGAACATTATTTTTCTATCACCTAAAACTAAACCGCAACAAAAAAGCATCTCCCACCTAGACCTTCGAAATTGAAAATTGGATTATTTCTTTCTCAATCCTAAAGTAAGGCTGTAACAAAAAAGCATCTTCGATCTAATCCTTCGACATTCAATATTCCTTGTTCGACATTCGACATTCTATCTCTCATTTCTGGGTCTCCCTGGCCATCTCACCAATCCTGCAGGGTAGACCCCGGGCGGACGTATAAGAAATTGAGCATTGAGTATTGAAAATGGATTATTGAAAATTATTTTCTATTCTACATTAAGATTGACTGCTATAAATAATGTCTCTACCACCTAACCCTTCGACATTCAATATTCCTTGTTCGACATTCGACATTCTTCTTTTTGATTACAAAAATAAAAGAGGCCTTACGGCCTCTTTCTTCCTCACCTGCCTCTTACCTTCTTCATCACCCATCGCAGCAGGGTAGTCACTCCAAAACTCACCACTGCTCCAATGCTCGCCAGGATGGCTGTTTTAATCAGCTCTCCCTGTTGTATCTGGATGATGATCACCAGTAAGGTGCCGCCAAGGGTGCCCGCTTTCATAGTGTACGGAGGGGCATCCATCAGGGCTTGGTTTTTCCTTTCTTTTCCTGCTCTTCGGCGGCGGTCTGGCTCACTGCCGAAGCCACACCTCCTGCCACCGCCAGGTAGCCTGCCAGCTGGATCACCACCGCCGGAAGGGCCACGGGGGCTGCCAGGATGGAGGCGCTGATGGCCGCCAGGATCAGTCCCACGTTCCTTACCTTCTTAAAGAACTTAGGCGTGGGCGATTGTATGCGCTGTTGAATGTTCATGCTTGTCAGATTGAATGGTTAAAAAAACAGTTTCCTTTTCCAGGGCCTCATACACCAGTTGCAGCAATTGCCTGCATGCCTTCCTGGAGGCTGAGCCCTTTCCTGCACCATCAAGCAATGAAACCGGTGCGATACAGCCTTTCAGTTCTTTTAAGGCATCATTGGCAGGGTGCAGCAGCACCAGTGAGCGGCCGGGCACGCCCGCTACCAGGATGTGATCTTTAAACTTAGGGCTGTACCGCTTCTTCAGCTCATACCGTCCTTCGGGTATGCAGGAAAGTCGCGGCAGGTTGTTGACCCAGGGCAGCTCAATGGTATAGCATTGAAAGCTGTTGTGTGCATAGAGCGCTCCGTTTGTACCATCGGGGTAGTACGTTCTGATAAGTACCAGTTCCATAGTCTTGATTTTAGATGGCCAGGATTAAATACCGGAAACCTTCACGATGGCCATGGCATTGAAGGCGCCATTCTTCAGGCGGTACTGCACTCCATTCACTTCCTGCAAAAACTCCACACCCAATACGGCAAATATGGGCAGTGTGCTATTGGGAGTGAGTGAATGGCTTAAGCTGATGGCCGCCGTAGCCAGGTTGTCCCATGGCAGGATGCCACTGTCGGTAGACTGCGACACGTAGGCATTGGTGGCGAAATCCACTTCGGCACCTGCAGCGAACAGGCGGAAATGGGTGGTACCGCCAGGTGCTGCCACCATAGCCGCCGGTACAAAGGAGGCCAGGGCAATATCTACCGTACCGGCCACGCGGTTGATGGTGGTGGTTATTGGTGCGTACAGCGTGGTACTCAGCTTGCCATTGAGGTTAAAGTCAAAGCCTTCCAGGAACTCCAGGTCTCCCTCTACTACGGTGCGTTCGCCCCTGGCATTGACTGCATCTGTTTGAATCACGCGCATCATCTCGCGGGTGAGGCGGCTCACCACGCGCCTGTCGGAAGCGTTTTGCACCAGCTGGCGCAGGGCATTGCGGAGTGCCTTACCGGCCTTGCCGGCGCGGCCAAATTCGGCGCCGTTTTCGCGTGTTCGGATAAATGCGGGGTCGTTAGCAATCCTGTCGGCAGACACACCGCCTTTTTCCCTGGCCAGGTAGCCGTCTCTTGTTTTTTGGAAGGTGATGTCTCCGATCGTTCCTTCCAGTTTAATGATACCTTTTTGTTTTGCCATTTTTTTAAGTTTTAAAAGGGTTAAGAAATAAGGCAGGCAAAAAACAGTTGGTCATGACCGTTAGCGCTAACAAGAACCATTTTCCTGCATGGGTACAAGATTACTCGCCAGGTGCGTGCTGTGCAAGGCTGCGTTCCGTTCCTGCCAGTTTTTGCCGCAAGAGGGTCAAAGAGGGCCAAAAGGGGCCAAATAGTGTCAACCAGGAAAATAAAAAAGGTGGCCTTTGGGGCCACCTTTGCTTTGTGAGTGTCAATTGGTTTATAATTTCACCAGCTTGATCTGCTTACGTTCATTCCCTTGCACCAGTTCTACCATGTACAGGCCAGGCCTGTAGCCAGCACCAATGGAGAGGGTTTGATTTGGTGCCAGGTCATGGAGTACCTGCACTGTTCTTCCTGTGATGTCTGTTACCCGGATGCTCATCTTATCAACCTTGTTGCTGCTAGTCAGCTGCAGGTTGAAGGAGGTAGCTGAAGGATTGGGTAAAGCACGGAGGTTGAATGGTTGGACTTCCGTAACCTGTTGATCTGCGGCAATACGGGCTGTTTTAGCTCCTAAAGTATGGATCTGAATATTGCCAGCAGTTAGCACAGGAATAGCATTGGTTGTTGAAGTACTAAGATAGAAATCTGTTGTTCCAGGATATTTTACATTAATCAAAATTTGGTCAATTCCTGTTCCAGGTTCACCATTATCGTATACAGTTAGATTAACAATACCTGTGGCACCATAACCTTGTCCAGTAGTCTGATCTTGAATATTAGCGCCTGTAAAAGTAATATCTGCCCTATAGGACGTTGCTGATATTTTACCAACCACTAGAGATTTTGGTGAACTACTCTTTACCTGATATGTATGCATCTTTCCTTGAGCATCTTTCATACGAATGATAGTATTCCAGTTACCCTGAAGATTTGTACCTGACTTATTATATTTTACATTGAATCCGAAATTATTCTTATATCCAATTGCCCCAGTTCCAATAGTACCACTTGAATTTGAAGGTATCATATAACCACCTCCTGTTACGAAACCTTCAGCTTTAGTAGACACTGTTACTAATGGTAGATCCAGGCAATCACCAAACATATAACTTGAGTTCGTCGTACTTAAATTAAATTGAATGGTTCTAGAATATTCATTATTACTTAACTGGACAAACACATCTGCTGTGACGAGGCCAGTTGAATAGTTGATATTAGTTATTGTTGCTGCGTTTGCAGGTGTTGTTGAAATATTGAAACTATTAGGTTGTAAAAGACTCAAATCATTACAAGTAGCTCCGACCAAACCTGAAATATTAAAGGTTACTTTAAATTTAGCTGATCCACCTGTAGTAGTAGATTCTGTATTAACTAAATATGGTCCTGTATAAGCAGCACATATAGCATTCTTTGTGTAATTCACCGTAACATCAGCTGTACTTGCAGTACACGTACCATTGGAGATCGTCCAGGTAAATACATAACTGCCATATACATCGGCAGTAGCTGTTGAACTGCCTGAACCACCGTCACTGAAGCTT